>CAYOVN010000237.1:0-4600 GCA_964407425.1 uncultured Gemmatimonadaceae bacterium | reverse complement strand
GGTCCCTCCAGTACTGGGCCACCGTGGCGGAGCTGCGGCACTTCCCATAATTCTTGGGGGGGCAGCCGACTCTCCCTTCCCCGGAAAGCCGAGGGCGGTCGGAGAGCTTGAAAGGAGTTGGGATGTGAGTGGGAAGGTCAAAAAGACCGAAGCCGAATGGCGGGAAGGACTGACACCGGAGCAGTATCGAGTTACTCGGTTAAAGGGGACTGAACCGGGCTTCACCGGGGAGTATTGGAACACCGATCAGCCCGGCCTCTATCGATGTATCTGTTGCGACGCCCCTCTTTTCGGCTCAGATGCAAAATTCGCCTCCTCATGCGGGTGGCCGAGTTTCACAGCTCCGGCCGATCCAGGCACGATCCGGGAAGAAGAAGACCTCTCCTTCTTGATGAAAAGAACCGAGGTGGTCTGCGATGTTTGCGACGCTCACCTGGGTCACGTTTTTCCGGACGGACCCCCTCCGGCCGGCATCAGGTACTGCATCAACTCGGCCTCTCTCCGGTTCGATCCGGAGGCGATCTTCGCTGACGAGAAGTAGCCTCTCCTGCTCGAATCCGCTGGCTCATTTCGGGACACATCAGCCTCCCTTCGGCCTAGGAGGCCCTCCCAACACCCGCTAACTTTCATACTTGTGATCCTTAGGGTAAGGCAGAGCAAAATGAGAGCGAAATCACGTCGAGTTGTCCCGTTTCTTCTGCTTCTGGTTCTTGCAGCGAGTTGCGGGCCCCCGCCGGCACCACCGGGTCCCGGGGAGGCCAGAGGCATGGTTCCTGATCTGTCCGGGTACAAGGTCATGGTCCTGCCAATCCAGCAGAAAGTTGGCGTTCCAGCAGGCCTGACGGCGGATTCGGAGTTGGCCCATGCTCTCGGAGCCCGGGGCAACACCGTTTCCTGGGTCTTTCCTCCTGAAATCGACGAAGCCGTTTCGCGGTCCCCGGGGATTCGGGTTCAAACCTATGGACTCCCGGTCCAGGTCTTCAGGCAGGCAGAGGTCAACCGAATCGGCGATCCACTCTACGGTATCCTGCTTCGGCTGGGGGGACTGACCGGCGCAGATGTTGCGTTCATCCCAGTCGAGTTGAGGTACGGACCCGAGGAAACCTACATCCTCACCCTTGCCCTCGTGGGAGTCCGGACTGGCCGAGTGACTTATTTCGGCGTGATGGAAGGGATGGCCGGTGCACCGAATGATCCCGCTGTTCTGGCTTCCATGGCGGAGGCGGTAGCCCGGACGATCCTTCCCCTCGGGTGAACGGAATGGGTCCTTTGTTGGTATAACCATCTACATGGTGACCATAAGAAAGAGAAGTTTTGTGAACGGCATTTGTGGGACTAAACGGAGCGGGAGGAATTCGAGGGGGTTTTTTCATGGAGCCCTCCTCCTGATCCCATTGCTTCTGATGGGATGTGCCGAGGTCGATCTTACTCTGCCGACCGCTGAAGAGGTTGAGTCCGTCTTCCTCTATGATGGGACCCTGACGGCCAGCCTGAATGGGAACGTGGCCGAGGTCACCATCGTTCAGGCAGAGCGTCAGCTGCGTAGAGGAGGAACCCTCTGGGCAAAGGTCGGGCCCTATGTGTTCCTCTTTAGCAAAGAGTCAGAGGGGCTTTTCCGGGACTATCCTGGCCTCGCCGGCATCAGAGTCGTAACGGTGACCCCCGGAAAGATCGAGGTTGCCCGGGCTTTTCTCCCCAGGAATGAACTGAACGACGTCACATGGCGTCGGGCCCTCAACATCTCCGGACTGGCCCGGAGGGACGGAACTCGTCGGCCCACTCTTCTTGAATCCCTTGTAGAGTGGGGAGAGGATCATACCGAGTTCGCCTACTCTACGAGATTCACGTCAACGTAATCCCCCTATTGCCCCCCGCAGGTTAATTCCCGAGTCTTTCCCGTTGGTGTTTCTCACCGTTGGCCTCTTCCGGAGGTGAGATTGTTCGGACGAAAGGATCAGGACTCGACGTGGCGCTCCCGGTTCCCGGATCGATCTACTTGTGTTCGGTGCCTGGAGGAGAAGGACCTGGACGGGATGGACCGCCTCC
The DNA here is from genome assembly GCA_964407425.1 of uncultured Gemmatimonadaceae bacterium. Classification (GTDB taxonomy): domain Bacteria; phylum Gemmatimonadota; class Gemmatimonadetes; order Longimicrobiales; family Gaopeijiaceae; genus JABDNZ01. Next base: position 2,554 of record CAYOVN010000237.1, on the reverse strand, counting down.
TGTGGTGCGAAGAATGCCGGGATGCAGCCCGGGAACGGGCCGGTGTATGGGGGTGGGGTATCGGTATTGTGGTGGCCGTCCTTTTAGCTCTATGGATCTGGCTCTACATCAAACCGTCCGACCTGGTCATCGGGGGCTGGATCGCCACCGTTGTGGCCAGCGTTTGGGTTGGGGCCCGGGTGTCCCGAGAGATCGCATTCGGAGTCATTCGTTTCACGAACCGGAAGGCGGTCGAGGCCGTGCCTCCCGGTCCGGAAATTTGATCCCGGAAAGAAACCGGATCCCCTGTAAGGGGGTATTCTAGCGCGTCACCGCATAGTAGATCACATACAGCCAGCTGAAGAACCCGTGGATGATGGCCCACATGATGGATTTATGGGCGGTCCAGGAAATGGCGATAGCCAAGGCCGAGCCGAAGCTGATCCCGTGGCTGACTGCATGGTTTCGTTTGTTGCTCATTTGATTATCCGTTTCATCCATGGGTGACCAAACCCAATCTCTCACTAGCAAGCGACGAAAGAAATGGCCGGTAAGTTTCAGGGTGTGGATTTTTACGATATCGAATCATCTCTCTCCGAAGAGGAGCGGATGGTCCGGGACACTGTTCGGGCTTGGGTGGAGGATGAGGTCCTTCCCATCATTGCCGACGCATATATCGAACGCCGTTTTCCCAAGGAACTGATTTCGGGGATGGCCGAACTGGGTCTCCTGGGAGCCAATCTCCCAGAGGAGTACGGCTGCGCCGGCCTGAACAATGTGGCCTATGGCCTCATCATGCAGGAGCTGGAACGGGGCGACTCCGGTGTTCGGTCCTTTGCATCGGTACAGGGTGCCCTGGTCATGTGGCCCATCTTCACCTACGGGACCGACGACCAGAAGAGGGAATGGCTTCCCAAACTTGCCGCTGGAGAGAAGGTCGGCTGTTTCGGTCTCACTGAACCGGACTTCGGATCGAACCCCGGCGGCATGATCACAACAGCCAAGAAGACTTCCGAGGGATGGCTTCTGAATGGCACCAAGATGTGGATCACGAACGCTTCCGTTGCGGATGTGGCCACGGTTTGGGCCCAGACCGGGGAACTCGGGGATTCCAAAAGCATCCGGGGGTTCGTGGTGCCGACGGATCTTCCGGGCGTGACGGGTCGGGACCAGAAGGGGAAGCTATCCCTCCTGGCGTCCGATACGAGCGAGCTGGTTCTGGAAGACGTCCACCTCCCGGATTCGGCCCTCATGCCGGGCAGCGATATTGGACTCCGAGCCCCCCTGAGTTGCCTGACTCAGGCCCGGTACGGGATTGCCTGGGGGACGGTTGGAGCGGCCATGGGGTGCTACGATGAGGCCTTACAGTACGGCCTGGAGCGGGTGATGTTCGATGGGCCCATCGCCGGAAAGCAGATCCAACAGGTTCGCCTGGCAGAGATGCTGACCAAGATCACCCAGGGGCAACTGCTGTCCCTCCAACTCGGCCGACTGAAGGACCAGGGGAAGGCTACCCCTGCCCGGGTGTCTATGGCCAAACGGGCCAACGTTGATATGGCCTGCGATATCGCCCGTGAGGCTCGCAGAATGCTAGGCGCGAACGGGATCCTGGTGGAGTACTCGGCCATGCGGCATATGGCGAATCTGGAGAGTGTGTATACCTATGAGGGGACTCATGATATGCACTCGCTGATTCTTGGAGAAAAGATTACGGGGATCTCGGCGTTCTAGCTGCTGGGTGTGTGGGGTGGGCCCCGGAACGCCCCCCCAGCAGATAGGTGCGAGGTCCCGCTTGGAGACCGTAGGGGAATAAGTTGATCTTTGAGGTGGAAGTCGACGGGAAACCTGATTATTTTATTTGTCTCTGCGCCGTTAGCTCAACTGGTAGAGCAATTGACTCTTAATCAATAGGTTCGGGGTTCGAGTCCCTGACGGCGTACTGCGGAAGTCCTTTAAACACGAGGGCTTCCGCTTTTTTGTGGGGGTGCTTGGTCTCCTCCCCGAAAGTCGGTCCAGCTAGACCAACGTAAAGGGGCGGGGTTTTGGTCTAGGCCGAAGGTCCCCTGAGGTGGGGGCAAGCCAAGACGCTTTGTCAGTCCTCGTCCCTCCCACTGAGAGAAAGGCTCCTGCTAACCGGTCACTTATGGACCTTCTCGGCTGGATACTTTCGTGATCCTTCTGCCGTCTCGATTACGAAGGCGGCGAGTTCAGCCCAGCGGACGGGAGAGGGCTTCAATTCTTCGAGAATCTCGTCGGCAGTTAGCCCCCTGAATGGCCCCTTGTACCATTTCTTCGCCTCGTATGCTGCCACAGCACGACGGACGATGGCTTGCTCACCAGTTGTCAATTCCATGACCGTAATCTAACGGAACTCCTCTCCGTCGATGTTAAACCCACCATCTCAACAGGTTAGTGGCAGAGAATAGTTGGCGTAGCTAGATAGGTGGAGTCCCCCACGACCAGGAGGTTCTAAGCGAACCGCCCCTTGCAGTAACCCTGTGCTTCGTCCTTGGAGCTTGTGCCACGTTTGGTGGAGGTGGACCAGACATCTATGGCTCTCTACGATCTTCAGACT
>CAYOVN010000236.1:0-4689 GCA_964407425.1 uncultured Gemmatimonadaceae bacterium | reverse complement strand
CCGGGTCCCTGAAGGAAACCCCCAAAATGGGCTCAGACCCCGCAGGGTGGTGGTCGACCACAACCGTCTTGAGGGGCTGAATGAGCCCGTGGACCGCCCCGATTCGTGACACTTCCCCCGTATCCAGTACCACTGCCAGGTCCGCCTCGGCAACCAACTCCTTTGCTCTGGTACTGTTGCAGTCGAAAGCCCACTCCCCGTCCGGAAGGAGGAAGCGGAGAGCGTCAGGATAAGGGGTGGGATTGATGATCCAGGCTTCCTTACCTCTGGACCGGAGCCAACTCGCCAGGGCGACCTCACTTCCGGCACCGTCGCCATCGGCGTTTACATGAGTCGTGAGGATGATCCGGCTGGATTCCTCCATCGCCGCCAGAGCTTCATCGACGGCCGACATCCTGGACTTCGGGGTAAAATAGGTCATAGGTCCGAGTAGCTTAGGTCGGATAAAATCCCGGCGTCAAGCGACATTCAGCCCGATCCCGGTAGAGCCTTTCGAACCTTGGCCCAGGTCGAGGCAAGGTGAATCCAGGCCGGAGAGAGGGTTCCATGGATCTTTCCCAAGGCCAGAGCTTCCAGTAGAGCCCGGGGATTATTCTCGTGCCAGGGGACTTCCACCCAGGCGCCACCCACCTCCATCAGCGTATGGGCATCTGAACCGGCGCCCTTCAGCTTCCCGTGTGTTTCGGCAAGGGTCTCGGCCGGGGCATTCAGTCGCCCTGGATGCAGACGGGCATTAAAAACCTCAACGACATCGACCAGAGGTGCGAGCTTCTCAGCGTAGCGGCCCCCTCCCCCCTTCCCCGAGGCGTATGGGTGAGGAAGGTAGACAATCCCCCCATCCGCTCGAATTCGCTCGCACGCCTCTTCCGCAGGGGTCCCCTTGGGAATCTCCTCCTGGATATATAGGCCGATCAGATCGATCCCCTCACCGGTCTTCACCTCTTCGCCAGGGATGATCCGATCCGGATACTTCTCGTACATGGCCCGGGCCACCCCGAGGCGGTTGTGATCGGTGATCCCGATACGATCGATCCCCTTTGAAAGCGCCCGTTCCAACAGGGCTTCCGGATCCGACAGACAATCCCACGAACCCGAGCTGTGGTTGTGGAGATCCACTCGAATGGTGGGAGAGCGTGAATCCGTCACCGTTTCCCTTCCTTTCGAGCTCTGGCCTGGAGAAGATCGAGGAGAGCAAGGGAGCGAATCTCCAGGTCTTCCAGAGTATCGCCGTTCTCCAGAACAAAATCGGCCCTGTCCACCTTTTCCCGGGATGGAATCTGTGCGGCCATGACCCGAAGGGCCTCCTCCTCCTGTATTCCTCGATCAGAAACGATGCGCCTCAACCGTTCTTCCTCGGGTGCGACCACAAGAACGATCAGGTCGTAGTCATCCTGGAGGTCCGCTTCGAAGAGGAGGGGTATTTCCGCCACTGCCAGAGGGACCCCGGCCTCCTCATGAAATCCAACCCACTCTTCTCGGCGGGAACCAATAAGGGGATGAAGGATCTCCTCGAGGCGACGCCTGGCCTCAGGGTCCCGGAAAACCAATGCCCGGAGCCCATCCCGATCCAGTGTACCGTCTTCGAGAAGGATCGCCCTCCCGAACTCATCGGTCACGGCCTTTAGTCCCGCGGTCCCGGGAGCAACCACCTCCCGGGCCAAATCGTCTGCTCGGACAACAGGAACACCAGTATCGGCCCAGATACCGGCAACAGCCGATTTTCCGGATGCGACGTTTCCTGTCAGAGCTACCTTAAGCATCGTCCAATGTACCCGTTCAGGGTGCGATCCCAGGAGTCCTTCCGAGCCGGCCCCCTGGCCCACCGGGGTTCTCCCACCCAACCCTAGATACGACATTACACGCTGGGGAGCAGGGGTCGTTCAGAAGGAAGCTGACGAATCCCGGAGTTTTCGCCAAGGCAGAGGGCGGGGGATGGCAGAGCAAACCACCAAGTTCAAGAAAAAAACCTTAATCGCCTGGCTCATGGTGGTGGCGATTCTCCTGGCTCTCTATTTCCTGAACCGAGACCGGATCGACGTTGACCTGATCCGGACCGTGGTCCAAGACCACCGTCTGCTGATCATCCCTTTTTACCTTCTCCTTCTTTCCTGTCTGGGACTCACCTTCATCCCTTCCACGCCATTCGCTATCGCAGGGGTATTCCTGTTCAATCCCCCCCTCGCCTACTTCCTCAATCTCATCGGGATCATCACCTCCTCCACGATCGTTTATCATTTCGCAGAATTTCTTGGGCTCAGACAGGCCTTCGAGAGCAGGTACCCGGAGAAGCTGAAGAAGGTAGAGAGGGCCCTGGATCAGAAGGAACTTCCGATCATCATCGGGTGGAGCTTTTTTCCCGTCGTGCCCACCGACCTCGTGATCTACGTGGCCAGCACGCTGAAGATTCCCCTCTGGAAGTGCCTCCTGGGTGTCCTAATCGGGGAGGGTGCCCTCAACGCCTTTTATATCTTCTCCGTGAGCGCCACTCTTTAGAAACCACCGTTCAGGTGGTCCTCCCTGGACCCTTCCCCTTGAACTACCGCACCAGGAAGCGAAAAGGCCCTCCCTTCCGGGAGAGCCTCGACCCTTTTCTGAAAAGGCAGGATCGATTTTTGAGGATCAGAGTCGATGGCGTGTCAGCGTCTCCGACCCGGAGGAGGAACAGCCAGGAGATGGCGCAAATCGTCAGCCGTTCCCTCCTCGTGGTCTGGTCCATTTGAGACGATGCCGACCGAGTCTCTCCACATGTGCAGGGTATAATCGACGCCCCAGGCATCCGTTTTGGACCCACCCATAAACTTCTTGGTAATCCAGTTCTGGAAGCTTGGCCCCGGCGTTGGCAAATCTGATCCCTGCCTATTCAGGGTCTCGATCTCCCGGCCGATTGATTTCATCTCTCCCTTGGTTTGCCAACTGAGGACCGGATTCATCACAGGCGCCAAGGTCTCAACAACCACCGGCCGGGACTCGGGGAAATAAAGAGCCGCACCGAGGAGTATCAGCAGGATAAAAAATATTTTCCACAACGCACGTACCTCCCGCTCTGGTTTTGGGGGGGGAGGAGCAGGCCCGAGCTTCCGGCGCTGAGCCATCCATCGTCCTGATCCCTTAATAATCTAGACCCTGGAAAGAGGGCGAACAACGATCTTCCCGCCTTGGTGCCCGGGCCGGGGGGATGCCGCCCGGGTTGGGAGAGTGTTCCTGGCTTGGAAAAGGGACCCATGGCGCCCCAGGGGAGTAGTGGTGGTAAACCCAGTCCAGGAATCCACCAGGAGTCTCCGTGCCGAATCAGCTCGCAACCGAAACCAGCCCTTACCTCCTTCAACACGCCGGGAACCCAGTCGACTGGTTCCCATGGGGTGAGGAGGCGCTGAAAACGTCCCGGGATCAGGACAAACCGATCCTTCTCTCCATTGGGTATTCCGCATGCCACTGGTGCCATGTGATGGAGCGGGAGTCTTTCGAGGACCAGGAAACGGCCGACCTGATGAACGCAGGCTTCGTGAACATCAAGGTGGACCGGGAAGAACGGCCTGACCTGGATTCCATTTACATGAAAGCTGTGCAGGCCAGCATGGGCCGGGGCGGGTGGCCACTGACCGCCTTCCTTACTCCCGACGGCCGGTTTTTCTATGGGGGAACGTATTTCCCCCCGACCCCCACCCATGGAATGCCGTCGTTCCAACAGGTTTTGAATTCGGTCCTGGACGCATATACAAACCGGCGGGAACAGATCGAGGAGGGTTCCAATCAGGTCCTCAGAATTCTCGAGAGCACCCACGCCCTGGGGGGAAAGCGGTCCCAAGAGGCTACCGCTTCCTCGGATGGTGCGGATGGGGGTGATGTGGATCTGGCGGAACTAGCCCGAAAAACCGCAGAATCGGCTCTCGAGGGCCTGGCCAGCCAGCATGATCCTGTGCATGGGGGTTTCGGCGCCGCGCCCAAATTTCCCCAACCCTCTACACTGGAATTCCTCCTCAGGTATTTCCACCAGACGGGGCAGCGGGAGGCCCTCGAGATGGTCCTTACGACGCTGAGGGCAATGGCCCGAGGCGGGATCCGGGACCACCTGGGGGGCGGCTTCCATCGGTACTCGGTGGATGCCCGTTGGTTGGTGCCGCATTTCGAAAAGATGCTTTACGACAACGGACTCCTGGCATCCCTCTATCTCCAAGCCTACCAGACAACCGGAAACCCGGAGCTCAAAGAGGTCGTTACGAGCACCCTGGACTATCTGATAGAAGATCTGAGGGACGCCCAGGGAGGGTTTTATTCGGCTCGGGACGCCGACTCGGAGGGGGAGGAAGGGACCTTCTACCTCTGGAGCCCCCAGGAGGTAGAAGATGTCCTGGGCCCGGAGACCGCTGCCCTCTTTGGGCGTGTCTACGACGTGACATCGGGAGGGAATTTCGAGGGGAGGTCGATTCTCAACCTCCCCAGGGGGTTGGAGCCTCTGGCTGAATCCGAAGGCATGACCGCATCTCAGCTCGCCTCACAGATGGAGGCGGCTCGAACGGCCCTGAAAGAATCCAGAGCCGCCCGGGAACATCCCTTCCGGGATGAAAAAGTCCTTACCAGTTGGAACAGCTTCGTCCTCCGGGCTCTGGCGGAAGCTGGGGGCGCCCTTGGCCGGGTGGAGTATGTGGACGCCGCAAAGGAGAACGCGGACTTCCTGCTCAAGGAGCTTTT
>CAYOVN010000235.1:0-4766 GCA_964407425.1 uncultured Gemmatimonadaceae bacterium | reverse complement strand
GAGTTCCCGGGGCGTTGTTGTTGTTCGCGAAATTGTCCGAACCCTCCTCCTCGACGACCAGGAGGAACCGACGTCCCGAAGCCTGGAGAATCCGGAGAGCCGCTTCCGTCATCTCTCCCACAGTGGGCGCTTCGGGTTGATAGAGGGGCAGGCCGGCGGCTTTGAGGGTTTCCTCCGGTAGGTCGTTGAACGTATGGGCGGCGGCGAAAACACCCAATACCTTCTCGGTCCCCGGCGGCAAATCCATGAGTTCATCCCTGGTGTACACGACCCGATAGCCCCGTTCCTCGGCCAGTTCGATGAGGTTTCGGCCGTCCTTCCGAAATCCCTCGTATCCGTGCCGCCCCCTCACGCCCTCGGGAATCAGCAGGACCTCACCACCGCTGAGAATGATCTCCGTTCCGCTCTCTAGGATCTGGAGAGTGATGGAGTCCACAACGTCCCGTCCGGGAGCGCTGGCCGCGAAGACGCCCGTCCCCGGTTCGGCGATGTGGCCGCTGTTGACGAGGGCGGTGGCGAGGCCGGCTTCATGGGCCTCGGTCAGAATGCTGTGGGGCTTTCCCGAGAGGGAAATGAGCGGCTCGGTTCGGTCCATCCCATAGGAATCCCAATCCACCTTTACGCCGTAGGCATGGGAGGTAGCTCCGCCATGAGAGGTCGCTCCCAGGGAGTTTTTCATGTGCCCCCGGTAGATGCCGATGCGCTCCAGTCGGTCCCAGTTCAGGGTGCCGTCCGGACCCGCCACCAGAAGGCGGGCCGCGCTCCATGCCGACACACCGCTCCCGTCGGGGTGGATGAAAATGGCGCTTCCCAATTCAGGTGTAGGCTGAGGGTCCTGCGCATGCAGGAACGGCGTGCCCCAGAGGGCACTCGTAGTCATGAGGCCGAGAAGCAGGCAGAACGAATTATTCATGATGAGCCGGGAAGAAGGATGCCTCGGAGATGGTCGCGAATTCGGGGATCTCCGGGTCAACACTCACCCCGAATGTGTCATTCGCACAAGGCCCCCGGTTCGGTTTCGTGATGCTTGCCCGGGCTTTGGGACCGGCCCATCTTTCGACTGCGCATGTCCTTCCCTCCCATCTACCCACCAACGAGGCAACGATGCTCCAGGAGGCTTTCAGCTTACCCCTAGCCGTGTTGGCCCAGATCCATTGGGACATAGCCCCGGAAATCTTCCGATTGGGCCCAATCGTTATCCGTTGGTACTCTCTGGGCTGGCTGCTGGCTTTCGGGTGTGGGTTCCTCCTTGTCCGGTGGATGTACCGAAGGGAAGGAATGCCGGAGAAGGACCTGGAGACCATCCTCGTCTACATGATGCTCGGAGCCGTGATTGGGGCCCGGTTGGGGCACTGCCTTTTCTACCGGCCCGAGTACTACCTCACCCACCCCATCGAAATCGTGGCTTTCTGGAAAGGGTTCCAGGGGCTGGCAAGCCACGGCGGGCTAGTCGGTATCCTCACCTCCTTCTACATCTTTTCCCGCCGGCACAAGGACCAGCCCTGGCTATTTCTCTTGGATAAAACCTCCAGCGCAACCGCTCTGGGGGGGTTTTTCATCCGGATGGGGAACCTGATGAACTCCGAGATCCTTGGATTGCCTTCAGACGCCCCCTGGGCCATGGTCTTCGACCGGGTGGATAACATACCCCGACACCCGGCCCAACTCTACGAGGCCCTCAGTTACCTCGTGATGTTCTTCATACTCCACACCCTCTACCTCCGGAAGGGATCCAAGCTACCCACCGGAGTTCTCTTCGGGGTGTTCTTGGTTTTGGTATACGGCATCCGTTTCATCATCGAATTCGTGAAGGAACGCCATGTACCATTCGAGGTGGGACTTCCCCTGAGCATGGGGCAATTCCTCAGCATTCCGGCGGTGGCCCTCGGGTTTGGGCTGATCTGGTGGGGCTACCGAAGGGAGAGGACCCCGGCGAAGTGAGGGTGGGACCTGGTCCGGCCTGTTCCGGGTTCAGCCTGGTAGAGCATCCAGGAGCCCAGGTTTGGGCCACATCCGATGCCAGGGCTTGGGTGCGGTACGTTCTCGAAGGCGGCCAAACACTCTATCAGGCCGGCGCGGCTGATCAAGATGCGTTCCAAGTGGTGGGCCGACTTCCCGTCCACGTCATTCCCGCCAAAGTCCCAAGAGGGGATGGGACGGACCCAACCCAGCGATGGGCCGTTCGGCACTATGCCCGTGGCGGCCGTGTGTTCTCGAAAGTTCTTCGGGATCGATATCTTCGCATTGGTCCGATTCGACCGTTCCACGAGGCGGAAGCCAGCGAGACAGCCCGGAACCGGGGCATTCCGACTCCCCGCGTCCTCGCCGCTGCGGTATACCCGTCAGGCCCGTTCTACCGCGCCGACCTCATCACTGATTTCATCCCAGCCTCATCGGACCTGGTGGAGGCCCTGTTCGACACGAGTCGAAAAGGTTTGGGGGGAGCGGTTGAACGCCAGGACGCACTTCGAACGGCGGGTGAACTCATTCGACGGATGGCCGAGGCAGGGATCCGGCACCAGGACATTCATGCCGGAAACATCCTTCTGGAATGGCAAGGAGCTGCTCCCCGGCCCCATCTCCTGGATCTAGACCGATGCGAGGTCGCCCCGTCCGGCAGACATCTCTCGCCCGATCCCATGCTCAAACGCCTACGGAGGTCCCTGAGACGGTGGGAAAGTCACACAGGATTGAAGCTATCGGACAAGGAGTGGAATGTCCTGGAGCGCGAAGTCATGGGGTAGCCTGGGCCCCCACTCCTCTCCTCCCAAGTACGCCACGGTCGGTCCTCATTGTCATGTTGAGTGCGGCAGGGGATGCCGTCCAGGTCCTTCCCGTGGCCACGGCCCTCCGGCGGACTTTCCCGGACGCCCGCATTGCCTGGGTGATCCAGCCTGGACCACACAACCTGGTCCAGGGCCATGCTGCCATCGACGACTTCATACTCTTTCCAAAGACACTGAGGGGAAAGAGCCCGAAATCCGTCCTGCAGGGAATCAGCTCCCTCCGAAGCACGACCCGAGCCCTGAAGGAGTATGCGGCCTGTCATCTCGATGGCAGCTTCGACGTGCTGCTCGATCTCCAGGTCTACCTCAAAGCCGGCCTCCTGACCGGCCTGGCACCGGCCCGGATGAAGCTCGGATTCGACCGCTACCGGGCACGGGATCTCAACTGGCTGTTCACCAAACACAGGATCCCCTCCCATCACAACCGATTCGGACACATTCAGGATCAGTATTTCGAATTCCTGGCCCCATTGGGAGTCGACCCGGAACCCGTGGAGTTCGGCCTCTGCCTCACGGAAGACGAGATGGTGGATCAGCGTCGGATCTTCTCCTCTTTCGACAGGCCGGTTTGCGCCATGGTGGTGGGCACAAGCAGGGAGAAGAAGAACTGGACCGCCGAGGGATATGCCCAGGTGGCGCGGGCCCTTCACTCCGACTTCGGGTTTCACCCAATGCTGGTTGGCGGCCGATCCCAAGCCGAGAGAACCCTTGCCGAAAAGATCCTATCCAGTGAAGGAGAGAACATCACAGACGCTCGTGGGGGGGACCTCCGCCACCTGCTGAAGCTTCTGGACGGCAGCGCCATGGTGATCAGTCCCGATACCGGACCCATGCACATGGCCCGGGCCTTGAAGGTTCCGGTCATTTCCCTGTTCGGCTACACGAACCCGAAGCGATATGGCCCCTACCGCCTCTTTAAAGACCTCGTGGTGGATGGGTACTCGAGGTATTCCGGAGAGGACTATGGGCCATCCACCGAGCGAAGGCCGGGTGGGATGGCTCGAATCACCCCTGAGATGGTCCTGGAGAAAGTGGCCCTGGCATCGGACCGGTATGGAAGGAACGCAGCAGGTGAGGGCACCCGACGGTGAGGCGGCAGTCCTCTCGGATCAACCTCGGACGAACCGATGGAGCCTGCCCTCAGGCCGAGGGATCTTCTTCGTCCTCTTCCCCCTCCTGCCGGACCAGGCCAAGAATGGCTGCCTGGGGGACGACCAGATACTTCTCACCCTCGAAGGAGATTTCTACGGCAGCCTTCCGAAAAAAGATCGCGAAGTCGCCGACTTCGGCCTGAATCGGAACGTACCGCGGTTCTCCTGACACAATCTTCCAAGGCTCATCGTCCAGCTCGGTCGGCGCCCCCATGGGCGTTCCCGGTCCTACCGCGGCCACCATGCCGGTCTGAACCGCCTGATTGTCCACGGCCGTCGCCGGAAGATAGAGGCCGACCTTGGTTCGGTCTTCCCCTTCCCCAGGCTTCACCAACACCCGGTCGCCAACGACGATCAATCTCTTCATAGCTCCCATGCTCCAGGTCTCTGGATTCAGACAGAATATGCCGAATCGGTGAGCGAAACCCAACGGGTACAAACCCAACGGGTAGAAATCCGGATGAGTGGAGCCCGGGGTTTCGGGAGGGGCCGGGGGCCCGCATGCCCCAATAGGAACCGTCGGCCCGAGAGGGCTCGGGTTAGAAGTATACCCTGTACATGAACCTCAACTCCCGCCCGGGGAGAGGTGCCATCTCCTTCAGGAAGGACGTGTGATTCCTTGCTTCCTGGTTGGTGAGGTTGGTTCCTCTGATCAGGAAGTCATGGGTAACCGGCCCCGTGAACAGGCGGTAGCCCAGAGACATGTCGAGCATGGTGTAGCCCGCTGTCTCCTCTTCAAGAGTCCCGACCCGGCTCTGGGTCGTGACTCTGGTCAAACCCATATCCGCCCTGGCCGTGCCCCCGTTATATCGAATCCGCCCACCGACCC
>CAYOVN010000234.1:0-4846 GCA_964407425.1 uncultured Gemmatimonadaceae bacterium | reverse complement strand
TCCATCGTTCGACTCTTGGGAGTACCTCGACTCGCGGTGGCCATCACCAAGGCCGACCTCGTAGAGGCTGACTGGCTGGAGTTGGTTGAAGAAGAGGTGAGGGAGCTATTGGAGGGCACTCCCTACGCAGGCGCCCCAATTCATGCCGCTTCCTCCCGGACGGGTGAGGGCCTTCCGGAGTTGGGAGAGGCCCTGGCCGCACTGGGACAGGAGGCCGAGGAAAAGGGGGCAGACGATGTGGCCCGCCTTCCCATCGATCGCGTTTTCACCATAAAAGGCGCAGGGACGGTGGTTACGGGGACCCTTTGGACAGGGGGGATCCGTGAAGGAGGCCGGGTGAAGATCCTCCCAGGCAGACAAGAAGCCCGGATCCGGTCGATACAAGTCCATGGCCAGGAGGTCCGGGAAGGGCGGGCTGGAGCCAGAGTGGCCGTGGGGCTTTCCGGGACTGGGGTGGGGCACCAAGAGATTGATCGAGGTCAAGTCCTGGTCGACGGGGACGGCTGGGAGCCCTCCTGGATGCTGACGTGCCTAGTCTCCCTAATCCCTGACTCGGGATGGGAACTGGAGCAGGGCCAGAGGGTGAGGGTCCACCTGGGCACGTCCGAGGTCCTGGCCAGAGTCGCCCTATTCGACAAGGAATGCCTAAAGGGCGGTGAGGAGGGCTGGGCTCAACTCCGTCTGGAGGAACCTGTCCTGGCGAGGGTGGGAGACCATCTCGTTTTTCGATCCTATTCCCCGGTAACAACAATGGGCGGGGGGCGGGTGGCTGAGGTTCTTCCTCGGAAGAGGCGCCGCCTCATGGTCAGGGAGGAGGAGCATCTCAGTGCTCGCCTCGCCGACTCACCGGAGGCTGCCCTGGAGTCCCTTCTGGAGATGTCCGAATGGAAAGGGGCCTCGGCGGTGAGCCTTCCCCATCGCACGGGCTTCTCCCCCTCTTCTCTTCAGGCAGCCCGGGATAGTCTGACCGATCGGGGGCGAGTTTTCGAGGTCGATCGTCGCCTGTTCTCTGGGCGGATCTGGAGGGAAGGGGAGAAGCGCATTCTCTCCGCCCTGGAGAGTTACCATGGGAGCAACCCCCTCAAGCCCGGAATCCCCCTGGAGGAGCTTCGCCAGGTGTTACCCGGTGACTCTGGGCCAAAGCTGTCCGAAGCCGTTCTTCAGGAGCTTGTGGGCAAATCCCGGCTCAAGCTGAAGAAGGCCGTGGCTTGCCTCGCTGATTTCCGGCCGTCCCTCACCAAACGGCAGTCAGCCGCCAGAGGCCAACTCCTCTCTATTCTCGCCGCCGCCGGGCTGTCTCCACCGTCAGTGAAGGAGTTGGGAGAAACTCTAAAGATGGAAGGGGAGATTCCAGGCATCCTGAGCCTCATGGAAGAGGACGGTGAGGTCGTAAATGTGGATGGAGATTTCTTCTTTCACCGGGATGAGGTCCATCGGGCGAGCCTTGCAGTGATCGAGAAACTCGCAGGGGCCGAGAAGCTGGGCCCAGCCGACTTTCGAGAAGTCCTTCCGGTCACCCGACGGCACCTCCTCCCACTCCTCAGGTTCTTCGACCTCCTCGGCGTGACCACCCGGATCGGAGATCACCGGAAGGTGGCAGAAGAGACCCCCTCCGGCTGGGGTCCCACTCCAGAGTCGGCGGAACCTTGAATCCCCTTTTAGCGTAGGAAATAAGGGGGAGACTCCTGGGAGATTTCCTTCTTGCATTTGGATTCCCCGAGGAGTATCATGGTCATGAGACAGTAGGTTTTTGGACCCCCGTTAATTTCTGGAGGGCTATCGTTCCACTGCTACAGCACAGCAGGACTGTGCGGAGGTTTGAATGAGACGCTTTAAATGCGTCCTCTTCCTCCTCCTCTCCATTTTCGGCCTCACAACTTCGGCTTCCGCCCAACAGGTGGGGTCGGCTGGAAAGCAGGAATCCGGGTTCGTCCTGGAACCGAACTATCCGAATCCGTTTAATCCGGAGACGAAGATCCCGTTCGTACTCTACGAGGAACTCTTTGTCGATGGAAAGGCAGTTGTTGTATCCATTCGGATATTCAACGTCCTGCAACAGTTCATTACTGCCCCCACTGCTCTGAATCACCCCCATGGGGATGGAGTTCCGGTTTTGGACCTCGAATATCCTTACCCGGGTCGATTCGAAGCGTATTGGGACGGGCGAGATGAACGAGGGCGCCAGGTCGCTTCGGGAGTGTACTTTGTACAACTCACCGTGAATGGAAAAACTCAGTTCCAGAGGATGTACGTCACGAAGTGACAACTTATCCTCCGGCTCTGAGTCGGAGGGACTGTGAAGAGAATAGACGATAGGGGCACCCATTGATGGGTGCCCCTATCTTTTTTTCATTCAACTATTTATGGAACCTCAGACGAGAACGTAGATGAACCTCCCACAACTCTCACAGGTCTCCAGATTCTGCCGACCTTCGTGGGTTCTGGAGGTGGGGATGGAAACAAAACATCCGTAACAAACCCCATCGATCACCGGAACAACCATACGTCCCAGGGACGGAAAGCCCCGCTCACACCGCTTCTGGATCGCCGGTTCGAGGCCCTCTCTCAGTTCACCTATTTTTCTTTCCAGGGCCTCAACAGCCACCTCAGGGTCGAGTTTGAAGTGTTCTTCCTGAACCCGGTCATACCCCGGTTCTTCCAGGAGTGCTGTCCTTTGTAGATGTAGATCCTGGATTTCCAGGAGGAGCATGAGTTGTTTGTTCATAGCCTATTGGGCTTTGGCTTCCAGCAGTTTCAGGAACTCCTCCGGAGTCGTGATATTCTGAAGCTCATCCGGCACTTCGGGATCCTTCGCGAACTGTGCAATCTTCCCAAGAACGGGCAGGTACTGATTCGAAACCTCCAAGGGAGGAGCAACGATCAGGAAGAAGTTGAATACGGGATTCCCATCAATGGCCTTAAAATCCACGCCACCGGGCTTCCGCCCATAGGCCAGGCGCAATCGATTCACCACCAGTGAACGGCAGTGAGGGATAGCAATCCCCTTTCCGATGCCGGTGGATCCCAGGTTTTCCCGCCGTTTGAGGGTTTTGAAAAGGATGCCCTCAGACTTCTCGTCCATTCCAAGGAGCCCAATGAGTTCCTTTAGAATGTCATCCTTGGACTCAGACTGTATGTCCAGATTCACAACTTCCGGTGTGAACAATTCTCTAAGCTTCATCCGGTAGCCTCCTTTGTTCTTTTTGTCGGCGCCGGTAGGGTTGGCGTTCATTCCCCTCTGGGACCAAGACCCAGAGACCCTCCATGCTAAGCGATTCTGTCCGTCTGAGCCAGAACTTGTCTTCCGTTTCCACTCACCTACCACGCTCCTACCACTCACCTACCCCATCCGAGGAACCGCCAGGCCTTCAGCCAAGTGGGCCTCTTTCTTAGCTTTGGGGCATGGCCGACACCTTTATTTCGATCTTCGAGAGGGACGTGATCCCGCTCTTTTTAGCTCCCCAGGCCGGGGTCAGCGAGTCCCCGTTTCGCCGCCTATGCCGGGAGTACGGGGCTGATGTGGTAGTGAGCGAGTTTGTGAGCGCAGCGGGAATCTGCCAAGGAAACGAAAGAACTCGACACTATCTGAGGTTTTCGGATGATGAGCGGCCGATCGGGATTCAGATCTTCGGTTCGGAACCTCCGGTGATGGCCGAAGCGGCGGCCTACGTAACCGAGGTGTATGACCCGGATTTTGTCGACATCAATTTTGGCTGCCCCGTAAAAAAGGTCGTGAGGAAAAACGGCGGGTCCGGCTGCCTCCGGGATCTTGGGCTTGTGGAAGCAATCACCCGAGCCGTTGTGGACTCGACCCACCTACCGGTCACGGCCAAAATCAGGAGCGGGTTCGACGAACCCTCCCGGAATCCGGTTGGTATCGGGCACCGTATTCAGGAAGCAGGGGCCCGGATGATCACTCTTCACCCCCGGACCAGGACCGATATGTACGGGGGTCAGGCCAGGTGGTCCGAGATTCGGGAACTCGTTGACGCACTGAACATTCCCGTGGTCGGGAACGGGGACATCCGGACCGGCGAAGACGCTCTGAGAATGCGGCAGGAGACGGGGTGTCATGGAATCATGATGGCCCGGGGGACTCACGGCTCCCCCTGGCTGTTCAGGCAGGCGAGAGCTGCCCTGGAAGGAACGGAGATTCCCCCGGATCCGGAAATCGGAGAACGGTTCGAGGTCTGCCTTCGCCACGCGAGGAATGCCATCGCCCATGGGGGGGAGCCGGAAAAGGCATCCCTGGAGTTCAGGAAACACCTCGGGTGGTACACAAAAGGCATCCCTGGAGGGAAGAAACTTCGCGCCGAACTCTTCCAGGTCACCTCGCTGGAAGGAATGGAAGAGCTGCTGACGGGATACCTGGAAAGGTCCCATACGTTTTCGGAGGCAGATTAGAGAAGGGTCCCTGCGCAGGAAACGTACCTTTCGTGGAGCTTTCCGGCGAGGACGGGTGTATATTTCAGGTCGTAGGAAAGATGAACCATCAACCAAAAGGGGGCGAAACGGCTTCGACACGTCTGGCGAGTTCGGAGTAGCGTGCCGAGGACCCCGGATTCCTCGTTAAAAAATCGGGAAAAACACAATTGCCAACAATCAACTGGCACTGGCTGCGTAACTAAACGCTGGCCCGCTTCCTGACTCGCCTGCCCGAGGCGTGACCTGAGGCGTCAATAAGTCGGGCTGGTCCCCATTCAGTGTTGTCCTGCTTGGGGCGAGATCTACCGACAACTAGCCTCGGGACCGGATGTTCACTGGCCGCCTGGAGCGAAACTTACCGGTGATCTACGCACGTAGAAGCTCTTGATGGACCTTTCGTGGACGCGGGTTCGACTCCCGC
>CAYOVN010000233.1:0-4946 GCA_964407425.1 uncultured Gemmatimonadaceae bacterium | reverse complement strand
TGAAAATTCCCAATCTCACTCTCAACGTTCTTGAACCGGGGCCGGATATGGACGTCGTCGCTATTCACATTCACAACGACCTGGCTTGTCATGCCGGAGGCCGGATCGAAGGTGTAGAGATATCCCTCCCGAGCGAATATGAGCTTGCCGGCGCCGGCGGAAAGATATTTGATATCGTAGGCCTCTTTGCCTTCGACCTCGTTTAGCGCGCCGGTGTTCGTGTCGTATGCGAAGATATTCATATCCAGGTTTCTATCGGAGAGGAAATAGACTGTCTCTCCAATCCAGACCGGATAAGTGTCACTCGCATTTACGTGAGGAATCTCAACGTGGGTCCAGTCATTCAGGTTGATGACCCAGGTTGGGGTAGTCCTTCCCCCCCGATACCTCTTCCAGGTCCCGAATGCGTTCCCGAGTGGGGTGTAGGCCATGGAAGCCCCATCGGGGGAATAGGAAGCCAGGTAGGCCCGTGGAATGGGGAGTTGGTCCGGATAGCCGCCATCCACCCCTATGGTGAAGAGTTGGCTTTGCCGGTTAGGGTTGAATCGGTTGGATGTGAACAACACCTTCGTCCCGTCAGGCGTCCAGCCCTGGACGTTATCCCCCCCAGGGTGGTACGTAAGCCGTTTCGGGCTCCCGCCTTCCGCCGGGATGATATAGACGTCGGTGTTCCCGTCATACTGCCCGGAGAAGGCGATCCAGCGGCCGTCCGGAGAGAATTTCGGGGAAGATTCTGTGCCGATGTGGGCAGTTAGGCGGCGGGCATCTCCCCCGGAGGCCGGGGCCGTCCAAAGGTCGCCTGCGTAGACAAAGACCACCAGCTCGGCGCTGAGGTCCGGCTGATGGAGCATCCGAGTGCCCTCTTCCGCGCGGAGCCCGGAAATCATGAGGACACAAAGGCCAAATCCTAGAAACAGTCCTCTCATACCAATTCTCTCCTCTTAAGAACGGTCCGACCTCACCCTCCTGGGAGGAAGGTGGTGAGGACCATATCCCTCAGGCGACTGGAAGAACCTCTGTAGCGATTCGCAAAGATAATAATGGCCGCTTCCTCATCCGGCACCCGGAAGAAGTTGGCGACAAACCCCGCCACCATGCCACTGTGGGAAATACTCTGATGCCCCATGTGTTCGCCGATCCCCCATCCGAAAGCATAGCCGGTTCCTTCCCCGTTTGGCAGGATAACCGGCGTCCACATAGCCTCCTTTGATGCAGCAGACAGGAGGCCGGTCCCGTAGAGAGCCTCGTCCCATTTCGCCATATCGTGGACGCTGGACACGATTCCCCCGGCACCAAGGGTGGAGGAAGTTTGGGTCGGGTCCCGGTTAACCAGATCACCGGTTCCGTTCACATAGTAGCCAGCCGCCCGATGGGGGATGATCCGCTCCGGGTCGGCCATTCCGGTCTGGGTCATACCCAGAGGGCCAAAAATCCGAGCCTGGAGGACCTGTCCCAGGGGACGACCCTCAACCCGCTCCACGATGAGACTCAGGAGGAAATACCCTGTGTTGGAATAGTACCAGCCGGTGCCTGGTTCGAAGTCCATGGGCCGAGTGTGGGCCACGCGGATAATCTCCTCCGGTGTGAACCGGAACCGATAGGCCTCGTAGGTCTGGATCTCCTCGTAGTCCGGGATGCCCGAAGTGTGGGTGAGTAGTTGGCGGATGGTCACGCCCAACCACTCGCTTGGAAGGTCGGGCAGATACTGATGGATAGGATCATCCAGCCCCACCCTTCCCTCCTCGACCAGGAGCATGGTGGCGGCGGAGACGAAGGCTTTACTGATGGACCCGATTTCGAAGACGGTGCTGTCGGTGGCCTGGACCTGGAGTTCGACGTTGGCCAATCCGTATCCCTTCCAAAACACCAGGCTCCCCCGGGAGGCCACACCGACCACGACCCCCGGAATGTTCATATCAGCCATCTCGGCTTCGATCTGTCGATCCAGGTCCGCCAAGGCGTCAGGGGTGGGTTGGGTGAGCTGGCCTGAAACGGGACCAAGAGCCGGTCCCGCCAGGGCCGTCGAGAACAACACGAAGGAGAGGACTCCGGTGAGTGACTTCCGGTCCATGAGTTTCGACTCCGGTTGTTGGGGGCCCGGTGTGGAGAAGGGCATCGGTTGGTTTGGAACCGGAGGCGGTCGCTTAGAGCTCGCCTCTATGTGCCCTGACGGAAAACTCTTCCTCGCTCATCCGGATATACTTCACAGCTTCCACCAGCCCAATTATCGACGGAATCCCCGTCCAACAGAACATGGCGTAGAGGAGACCCTTCCCCGGCTTATCCAGGTAAAACTTATGAGCGCCGAAGCCGCCCAGGACCAGGGCGAGAGCAACCGAAATAGACCGGTCCTTCGGCGGTACCGAGTATCCTGCCACCTGTGAGGAGCCAATCGCGGATTGTAGGGAAAAGCCTGGCGACTTCTTGGTCTCACAGTCGGCACAAAAGCCTCGGGCCGCCCACTGGTTCTTGATGGGAGTGGCACAGGTTTGGCAGTCACGACTGATCCACTCGCCGCAATGACGGCACTTCTGCGCGGATGGGGTAACCTCCCCTTCACAGAAGGGGCAAACGGCCGTCTCTGTCATTCTGACTCCAACCTGGGTTCGTGGACCTTAGCTACCAGCCCAATATCCTTCGGAAGAGGCTTCCATACAACCCGGACGGGAGCCCCTACCTTATCCTTACGCACTGGTCCAGGATTTCCCTCTGGACTTTGTCGGGATCGTCCAGAATCTCGAAGAACTCGTCCAGGTACTCCGTCGTATCCTTCAGCCGGTCCGGCTCCAAGCCATCCATGCTCTGCCAGAGCCCATAGATCTCCGCCTTATTTTCCTTAAAGAGATCGATCACAGCCTGGTACTGGTCTGTTTGGCGGCCCACCTGGTCGGGGCAAAAACCCCGGAAATGGCGGTCTCGGACGGACCGGATCGGCAGGCTCTGGTCGGGGACGGCATAGCGGGCATCCACGATTCCGCTGAAATCGAAATCGAAAGGCACCGGGAATGGACGACCGTTGGGATCCCGGAGGAGCTCCATATTGTGCATCTCTGCCCCGGACCAGTCCGTGTTACCGATCATGTACTGGAAAAACTCAACCAGGATGGCGTGTCCCTTGTCCAACAAAACCGGGTTGAGTTGGCCACCCGGCCAGTCCCACTTGATAAAGCCGTTTCGTTTGGCCAACTCCGAGTCGTCCTCGATAAGAAAGGCATAGCGGGTGAAGGTCTCGTCTTCGCCGGTTTCGTCCACGTAGGTGATCTGTGCCATCCGAACCCGGAAACTCCGGGGCGTGAGGGCGTTGAACATCCGATACACGAGATACTCGGATAGAACGTACTGTTGCCAGTAGTCCTGTTTGAGTTTACAGGGCGAGACCAGCTTGATCTTGTCCTGGATTTCGAACAGGGTGCCCACCACTTCGCCCTTCTTCACGTTTAGCCGGAGTGGTGGAAAATCGCAGTTGCGCTTCGAAAGGCGAAAATTCCCCCGGGTACCAATCAGAATTTCCTGAATCTCGGTTATGCCGCTGGATCCGGTCCATTCCAGGATGGCAGGCCGCTCCTCCGAGTCCACCCTAGCATCCCGATCTTCCCGGCTGAGAGAACGAAAGTCCGCCGTCAGTGTCAGCTGGATGAGTTCATGTGAGCTGAAGAGGGGCGCATTTTCCGCCTCCTCCACCTTCTCGGGAGTCGGATACTCAGGCTGTTCCTGTGCAGCCCGGAGGGCCCTGGGCGCGGCAACCGTGAACAACAAGACCAGAAGTAGCAACACCCGGGGGGACAGGGTCATGTATCTGCCTCTTGGATTGGAAGAGCTTTGTTTCTGGGAAATACGGTTTAAGGTACAATTTTCCGCAGGAAATGATCCCGGCGGCTAGGCAGGTGTCCGTTGGGGACAACCCATCCCTGGCTCGAACTTCGGCCCCTAGTCCTTCGGACCCACCTTCCTCCGGCCTTGAACGAATTTGCTGAGAAGGAGGAACAACCCCCCAAACAAGGCTAGGAGCAGGACCCGCCAAATGGGTTCTACGGCTGCCAAGTCCACAAGCAGGACCTTCACCACCACCATCAAAAGGGTGGCCATCCCGACCTTTTGGAGGACCGATCGATTCATCAGATAGCCCGCCACCAGGACCATCGTCCCTTCCAATCCGAACGCCAGGCTCATGAGGGCCTGACCCTGCGGAAGCGGTTCCAACTCCCTCGCGGTCCAGAGCAATAGACCGGCGTATGCAACAGAGAAATAGCGCCATTTCACTTCTTTAGCGGTCGAGAGGAAGCCGATGTACACCGCCGCTCCCAGGGCCGCCAGATCTACGAAAGAGGTGAGATCGCCACCCAGAAGGTTCCTTCCGATTTGCATCCCATTCACGAAAAATGCCAGGACGAGAAAGGCCGGAACATGGCCGAGGTAGGAAAGGAAGAGGCTCTTCCACCGGACAGCCGACACCTGGGTCAATACGGCCGCCAGAACATAGGCCAAGTAAAGGAACGAGGTGTGGGCGGCCAACTCCCGGCCCAAGAAAGCCAAGGAGCCCAGATAGGCGGCGATGAAGAATCCCTGCCGACCTCCAGAATCGTGGAGACGGGTTCCGCTGAACACGGCGCCACCGATGGCGGCCAAATCGAAAATGGAAGAAAGGTCACCCTCGAATAGGGTCCCTCCAAGCAGCAGCCGGGAGAGGAAGAGAGTGAGGACCACCACCTCCATCACAATGCCCGACCCCAGGATCACCCTGCTTCCCTTTCTGGAACCCACGGTGATAAGAGCTACAGCCTCTGCGATGAAGGCGAGATAAAGGACATCCCCCTTCAGGATGAGGCCGAGGCCGACCGTGGCGAGGAGAAGGGCCACGAACCACTGGGTGCTGGCCGAATCCTCGGGATTACGGGCCTTGGAAATCCATTGTCCGACTCCAAGTGCCGAAAGGGCGACACCGGAGA
>CAYOVN010000232.1:0-4962 GCA_964407425.1 uncultured Gemmatimonadaceae bacterium | reverse complement strand
GGCCTTTTATGTGGTGGCGGAGTACGACGAAACCCGGGACCCGGCGGCGGATCTCCAGGTCGCTGTGGAAAGAGCTCAGAAGGAGGGGAAGAGGATTCTCATACAAGTCGGGGGCGAATGGTGCGGTTGGTGCAAGCTCCTGCATGGGTTCATCCATGACCATTCCTCGGTGTCGGAGATAATCCATGCCGAGTACCTGATTATGAAGGTGAACTGGAGCAGGGAGAACCACAATGAGGCCTTCCTGGGGCAATTCCCGGAGATAAGGGGCTACCCCCACATCTTCGTTTTGGAGAAAGACGGGAGCTTCCTCCATTCCCAAAACACGGGAGATTTGGAGGAGGGGCGGTCCTACAATGAGGGAATTCTCATCGAGTTCCTCAAGGAGTGGGCAGGATCGACGAGGAGTTTCTCCCCGAGGCTTGAGGGCACGTCTCAGTGAGGGGCCTGTCCATGCTCGGCTCGGCCCGAGGCCCCCTTAGTATCCTTAGCATCCTCCTCCTCTTATTCCCCTTGGGGTTTGCTCATGCCCAGGCCACCGATCCTGAAACCCGTCTCAATTCCTGGGATGACCACCTCAGACTGGAAGCCCAGTCCCCCTTCAAGGATCTGAACTGGCGGGCCGTGGGCCCCATGCAAGCCGGCGCCCGGGTGGAAGCCATCGCCGTCCCGCCGGACAGCCCCGGGACCATCTACGTGGGCATCGGCTCGGGCAATCTCTGGAAAACCGTAAACAATGGACTGACCTGGGAGCCGATCTTCGAGAAGCAGTCGGCTTTTTCCATCGGGGATGTAGCGGTGTCTCAATCCGACCCTGACATCGTCTGGGTGGGTACGGGTGAGACCCAACCGCGGCATAGCGGCTATTCCTACGCGGGAACCGGGGTTTTTAAGTCAGAAGACGGTGGGGGAAGCTGGTGGGCCGCGGGCCTCCAGGATACACACCACATCGGGAAAGTCCTGATCCATCCGACTGATCCAGATGTGGTTTTTGTGGCGGCCCTTGGGCACTTCTGGTCCCAAAACCAGGAGAGGGGTGTCTTCCGAACCACCGACGGGGGCAAGAACTGGAAACAGGTACTCTTCGTAAGCTCCAGAACGGGTGTGGTGGACATGGCCATGGACCCCTCGAATCCGGACATCCTCTTTGCATCGGCGTGGGAAGCGGTGAGCGGGGCGGATAAGGAGGCCGGTGAGGAAAGCGGTATTTACCGGAGCGCCGATGGAGGGACCACCTGGGAGAAGCTATCCGCCGGCCTGCCGGATGGACCCCTTGGGCGGATCGGGTTGGATGTGGCTCCCAGCCGGCCCGAAGTGGTCTATGCCTTTGTGGACAATTGGAACCCCGATTCAGATGAGGACCGGGATATCGTGGGAGGTGAGGTCTATCGGTCCGAGGATCGGGGCCTGAGTTGGCGGAAGGTAAATGAGGATGATCTCTACCCGGTATTCGGGGTCTACGGCTGGAAGTTTACGGACATCAGGGTGTCCCCGGACGATCCCGACGACTTGTTTATCCTGGGGAACCGTGCCTTCCACTCCTCTGACGGTGGGCGAACCTTCGAGCGGATCGGAGAGAAGATCATCCGAATGCATGATACGCGGGGCGTGATCATGCATCTGGACCACCATGATATCTGGATCGATCCATCCAACCCTGAGCGGGTTCTGCTGGGAAATGACGGGGGCCTATATCAGTCCTGGGACCGGGGGGAGAGCTGGCTCCACCACAACAATATCCCAGCTGCGGAATTCTACTCCATCACCCTGGATATGTCCGATCCGTTCCGCATCTTCGGCGGAACCCAGGACAACGCGGCATTGTATGGGCCCAGCCATATCAGCATCGGCGAGGCCGTCTGGGATCCCTGGGAAAACGTCTACCTGGACCAGTGGACCGGAGGGGATTCCTTCGACACTTACCTGGACCCAACGGATCCTTCGCTGGTCTACTACGAGCATCAACACGGGGCCATGCGACGCATGGACATCACTCAGGACTCGGTGTTGACGGGGGCAGCCGAGCGCATCCGACCCCGGGTCAGGGGGCTCGAGTGGCGGTCCGGGTGGTACACCCCGTTCATTATCTCCCACTACGATCCAAGAACCCTTCTGGTAGGGGGCAACCACCTCATCAAATCAACGGATCGGGGCGAGACGTGGATGACCGCCAGCCCCGACCTTTCCGACCCTCCCCAGGGGGCCCGGGGAGTCGTGCCCTTCGGGACCATCACCATGATCGCCGAGTCGGATCTGCGTGAAGGCCTCATTTATGTGGGGACGGAAGGCGGCGCGGTTTGGAAGACCGAGAACGGCGGAGAAGAGTGGAGCGGGCTTGGTCCGAACCTCCCTAAGAAATGGGTCAGCCGTCTGGTGACCTCGCCGCATCGGCCCGAGACGGTTTTTCTCTCCCAGACCGGGTTCAGGGAAGACGACTTTGGCTCCTACCTGTTTCGCTCCGACGACTTCGGGGAAAGCTGGACCTCCATTGTAGGAAATCTTCCGGCAGAGTCGGTGAATGTAGTTCAGGAAGACCCGTTGATGCCCGACGTCCTCTACGTGGGGACGGACCTGGGGGTCTATGTGTCGGGAAATGGAGGGGAGAGCTGGCATTCACTCTCCGCCAACCTGCCTACAACCCCTGTCCACGATCTGGATGTCCATCCCCGGGAGGGGGAGTTGGTCATCGGAACCCATGGCAGGAGCGTATTTGTCATGGACCTGGCGGAGGTCCGGGCCAGGCTACGGGAAAACCCTGACGGAGGGACGGATAGTGGACGGTACTAAGGGGGGGATGCCGGTCTTTCAGACGGGGGCACCGCCGTCCATCCCGAGCATCTTCAACGATGTGATCGGCCCGGTGATGCGAGGGCCTTCCAGTTCACATTGTGCGGCGGCGGTCAGGATCGGCCGCCTGGCCCGGGACCTCATGGGTGGGAACATCCGTGAGGTACTCGTTGAGTTTCACCCTGAGGGCTCCCTCGCCACCACCCATGAGAGTCAGGGATCGGACATGGGGCTTTTCGGGGGTCTCATGGGTTGGGACGCCACCGATGAAAGACTCGTCGCTTCGGCTCAAACGATCCGGGAGGCGGGAATTCTGGTTGAAACCAGGATCTCGGAGTTCCCGGCCTTCCATCCCAACACCTATCGAATCACTCTGAAGAATGAGGAAACCGCTCACCGGTTGGTGGCCCTTTCCACAGGCGGGGGAATCATTCAGGTGGTGGAGGTCGATGGGATCGGCATGGACATATCAGGTGATTTCCATGAGACCTTGATTTTCCTCAGAGGCGAGGAGCCCGGGGAGTTGGGGGCTGAGGCCCTGGACCCGAGCCCGGAGGGCCTTCCCGCGGCCTTGGACCCGAACCCAGAGGGCCTTCCCTCGGCCCTGGACCCGAACCCGGAGGGCCCTCCCTCGGCCCTGGAGGGTTTGGCCGGCAAGCTTAGAGGCGCGCTGGAAGCTGATGAGATCTCAGTTCACCCCGGAAGCCCGCTCTCCATCATCCAGATCAAGTCTCAGGAATTCCCCGATCTGGGACTGGTAAGGTCCCTGGACCCGGGGCTCAAGGACGGCGAGATACGAACACTGTCTCCCGTCCTGCCCATACACTCACGGAAGGGCATGACCGTCCCCTTCGTTACGGCCAAGGATTTCCTGGCCGTTTTTGAGCCGTCATCCCCTCTCTGGCAGCCCGCAACCGGTTTCGAGGCAGCCAGGGGTGGGATCAGTGAGAAGGAGGCTTTGGAGCGGATGGGGGAAATTATCCGCGTGATGGAGGGGTCGGTTCGGGAGGGGATGGCAGGCACCAGCTACGGGGATCGGATTCTCCCTCCTCAAACCGGGGCATTCGAGGACCACCTGGCCGCTGGAAATTTGCTGGACGCCGGGATTTTGAATCGGATGATCCTCTATACGTCGGCCATCATGGAAGTGAAGAGCTCAATGGGGGTTATAGTGGCCGCCCCAACCGCCGGCTCTTGTGGAGCCCTCCCGGCGGCCGTGTTGGCGGCTGGCCATTCCCTGGGTTCCACCGAGGAAGAGCTCGCCAAAGCCATGATGGCTGGGGGGCTCATCGGGGTGTTCATTTCGGCGGGCTCCACCTTCGCGGCAGAGGTGTGTGGGTGTCAGGCCGAGTGTGGGGCCGGATCCGGGATGGCCGCCGCAGCCTTGGTGACCCTTGTCGGTGGCTCCGCGGAACAGGCCCTGGGAGCGGCGTCCATGGCCCTTCAGAACACACTGGGGATGGTCTGTGATCCCGTCGCCAACCGGGTGGAGGTTCCTTGCCTTGGGAGGAATGTCCTTGCAGTCAGTAACGCCCTTTCTTGTGCGAACATGGCCCTTGCCGGTTTCGACGGGGTGATTCCCCTGGACGAGACGATCGAAGCCATGGATGAGGTGGGGAAGAGCCTTCCTCGAAAACTCAGATGTACCGCTTTGGGTGGGCTTTCTGTCACTAAAACCTCCAAACGGATCGAGGGGGAGCTGAAGAAGGGGTGACCTCAGGGGTGACCTCATGGGGGACCACCTGGGGCCGTAGGGGTAGAAAGATCCGGGAAAGTTGGAAGTCGGGCCCCTACCTGGTGAGGAGCATGAGAGCGCCCTATCCCTCTCCCTTTTCCTTTCCTTCAAATACCTCCCTGTCCGGATCGCTCTGATTACGGACCAGGACACAAACCTCACCATCCCCATGGAAGCCGACCTTGTGAGCATCCGTTTCTTCCAGGAGACCGTCCAGGAGTTGGAGATCCGATCCAGGGGAGTGGCTTTATCCAGGACTCAGCTGAACCGAAGGTATATTCAACTTCTGCCGAATCGGTCGGTTTACGGACTCATCAAGTGGCGCCTCAGGAGGGATTTCAAATCGGACTGCATCTTCATCGACGAGGTTAAGTACCCCTCCAACTCATCCCCCCCAACGCCAACATGAAGTGCTCCAGCCGAGAGCCTACCGCAATAGC
>CAYOVN010000231.1:0-4968 GCA_964407425.1 uncultured Gemmatimonadaceae bacterium | reverse complement strand
CCCCGGTGACCATGGGCATCTTCGCCGATGCCCTCACCAGCCTCATCAACCAGAATCAGGCCGCCTCCCATCACAGCCCCGCCGGATCGGTGATCGAGGAGGTTGTCATTCGATGGTTGGGCGAAGCCACCGGTTACGGGGCTGACTGTCACGGCCACCTGACCAGCGGGGGAACGGTGGCGAACATGACGGGCCTGAAGCTGGCCCTCCACCGGGCAGCGCCCGAGGTCCGGGACCAGGGTTTGGTAGCATCAGGTCGCCGGTTCACCGTGTACGCCTCGGACCAACTCCACTTCAGCATCGAACGCTCCGTGGACATTCTCGGACTCGGCCGGGAAGCCCTCCGGCTGGTACCCACCCGGGACGATGCTACCGTCGACCCTGAGGTCATGCGGAAACTCATGGATGAGGACCGGCGGGAGGGGTTGGAGCCCTTCGCCATCGTGGGAATCGCCGGAGCCACTGCCACGGGCGCAGTCGATCCACTTCCCGAGCTCGCCGACCTGGCTGAGGAAGCCGGCGTTTGGTTCCACGTGGACGCGGCCTACGGCGGAGCCGCCGGCATGAGTCGGAAATATCCCGGAATCTTGGCAGGAATCGAACGTGCCGATTCGGTAACCGTAGATGCCCACAAGTGGTTCTTCGTGCCCTTCGTCGCCGGCGGAATCCTATTTCGGGACCAGGACTTCGCCGAGGACACCTTCCAAAACGTGGCCGGGTACATCCCCCCCAGCGAGGCAGCCGAACTTCCGCCTACGGACTATCTGAAACAGGGCCTGGCCGGGACCCGCCGGTTTAATGCCCTCAAGGTCTGGATGGCCTTCAAGCACCTGGGAGCCGACTGGTACACATCGGTTGTGGACCGGCAGTTAGGCCTTACCCACAAGGTCGCCCAGGTGATCACCGGACTCTCCGACTGGCGAATCGCCATCCCGCCGGCCACGGCCATCGTCACCTTCAGATACGAACCGGAGGATATGCGGAGGGCTATAGCCGGGGGCGGACCCGGTGGAGTGGCAGCCCTGAAGGAGCGGGATCAGATCCAGATCCGGATCGCGAATGCGATCCAGGACGAAGGACGCTTCTGGGTTTCGGCAGCACCGGTACCCGGCGGATTCGCCCTGAGACTGAACGTAATCTCCTGGCTTACCGACGAGACCCTGGTGGATGCTTTCCTGACCGAACTTCCCCGCTACGCCCGGGAGGCCATGGCCGAACTCACATGACAGGCCCGGAAATGTTCATGTCTGTCCCCCGGTGGTCCCAAACGCACATGCTTCCGCCCAACTGAGGTATTGACAGATTTTCAACGGGCCGGAAAGCAAAGTCTCGGACCCCCACAACCCTGGAGGTATGAGCCCCAGACCTTACCCTCCACCCGGTAGGCGTCGACCCGGTGTCCAGGGTGCTCCGGCTGCAGCCAGGTCCGTCTCCAATCGAATCAAATCAACTTCGATGAAGTTCCTCAACCCGCCGATGAAGGCGGCGTACTCCCTCTCGGCAATCTCGATACTGGTCAGCTGAGTCTGGGTGGGTTCCTGACGGGTGTCCCAATGTCCGGACTGGACGTATCCCACACGGCCCCGAATGGAAGGCACCGAAGGCATGTTCCACTGCCCACGAATGGGGTCACCGGAAAACTGGAGGTTCATCTCCCCAAGCCTTCGGTTCATCTCGTCCATCCTGGAGTGAAGGCTCGAGTCAGCCTTCGGCGTCTGGACCAGGGCGGCACGCATGTGACGGAGACGATCCCCGACCCGACCCATCTCCGCACTCGCCCCGGCCATTTCACGGGCCAGTTCGCTTACCCTGAATTGAAAATCGGCCACGGCGGCGAAATCCGTCCCAGAAGGCGCAGTGGGCACCGGTTTCACCTCGAACTCCCGTGCCTCGCCAATGGATTCGAACCCATCCGCGGTCACGAGAAAGAGCTCTACCTGGTACATCCCCGGGGCTGCCAGAGGCCCCTGGGGATCAGAGGCCCAGGGTGCCTGGAACCCTCCGCTGCTCAGGCTTATGGCATCGGGCGGGGGTCTCCTCAAATCCCAGTTGACGCGATGGAGCCCCTCTCCGGCCGGACCTTCGACCCACCGCATGGGTTCACCCTGAGCGTTCCGAACCAGGAGAAGGACCTTCGGCTCACCTTCCATGGATTCTGCACGAAGGGTCTCCCAACCCGGGAAGGGTACATTCTGATCCTCAGCCCGGAGGGCTTTTTCCCCTTCCCTTCGGATATCCGCCTGGGTCTCCGGCACATCGCTCAGCCAGTAGCTGAAGACCGCCCCAAAGGGCGGATTGGGCCCGACATAGGCCGTGCTCCCCTGGGTCGGCAGGCCAGCGGCCTGCCCCGGGGCGTTGGGGATGTACCACCAGGCATCCCGAACAGGGAATAGGCTCCCCTGCCCTTCAAGTGCGCCCCCGGCCATTTCCCGCAGAGGGGTATAGTCGTCCAGGACGTAAAAACCCCGCCCGAAGGTAGCCCCCACCAGGTCCTCGTCCCGCCGGTGGATTTTGATATCCCGGAAAGAGATGGTGGGAGCACCGGATTTCAGCATGTGCCAGTTGGTGCCACCATTTGGTGTGAAATAGATCCCGAATTCGGTGCCCAGGAAGAGCAGGTCCGGATCCACATGATCCTGTTGCACCGCCCAGACCAGCGTCCCATGGGGAAGGTCCCCTCCGATGGATTGCCAAGTGGCGCCCCGGTCGTCACTCCTAAAGAGGTAGGGAGAATAGTCCCCTGTTTTGTGGGCGTCGGCGGCGGCGAAAACCCCGTTGGCGTCATGGAGGGACGCTTCCATGTCGTTGATGAATGAAAGAGGTGGAACGCCGGGTAGTTCCCCGGCCACGGTCCAGCTTCCCCCATCGTCCCCGGTCACCTGGATGTTGCCGTCGTCCGTCCCAGCATAGATGACCCCAGCCTCCAGAGGCGATTCGGTGATGGTGGTGATGGTGGCATACTGGGACATGGCACCGTTGTCATGGAGACCGTCCACACTCCACACCCGGCCCATGTATTCCATCTCGTACCGGTTCTGGTCCTTGGTCAGATCCCCGCTGACAGGCGTCCAGGAATCCCCCCGGTCCTCACTCTTCCATACCCGATGGGAGCCGAAATAGAGGCGACTCGATTCATGGGTGCTGATCAAAAGGGGAGAGTCCCAATTCCACCGTTCCGGCGGATCCCCGGGACCGGCCTGAGGTTGAATGGAGAGGGCCTCCTCGCTCCGACGATCCGATCGGTAGAGGTTCCCCTGCTGGGTTTCCAGATAGAGGATGTTCGGGTCGGTGGGATCGATGCCGACGTTGTAACCGTCCGCCCCCATGGGAACGTACCAATCCTGGTTCCGGACGCCCTCGGTATTGGTGGTCCGTGAGGGCCCGTAGAGAGTTCCCAGATCCTGAGCGCCACCAATGATGTTGTAGAAGGGTTCGGCGTTCCCCATGGCCACCTTGTAGAACTGGGAGATGGGCATGTTGGGGAAATGTCGCCATGTCGTTCCTTCGTCGAACGTCTCGTATAGCCCCGCATCGGTCCCCACCAGAAGGTGCTGCCCGTTGGCCGGATCAATCCAGAAAGCATGGTTGTCGGAATGGGCCTCGGCCCCCGTCCCCAGGTTATCGAACGTGGCCCCGCCATCCCGGGTCACCTGGACAAAAACATCCATCTGATAAATCAGGTCGGGATCCGTCGGCGAAGCCTCGATCTCCTGGTAATAGTGAGGGCCGGTGCCACCGGAGATGTATCCATTCCGTCGGGTCCAGCGCTCTCCTTTGTCCGTCGACCGGAAGAAGCCCTGTCGCTCCCCACCGGCCTCTACGGTGGCGTAGACCAAGTCCGGATTGGCCGGAGTAATAGCCAGGGCGATTTTCCCTAAATCCCCCGTAGGCAGGCCTCCCGTCACCTCTCGCCAGGTCAGGCCTCCATCGGTGGACTTGTGGATCCCGGATCCGGGGCCGCCGGCCAGATACCCCCAGATGTGCCGCCGGCGCTGGAACGTGGCGGCATACACCACATCGGGGTTCTCGGGATCGAATTCCAGATCCGTGGCCCCCGTGTCCTCGTCGATCTCAAGAACCTGGATCCAGCTCTCACCTCCATCGGCGGAGCGGAAAACCCCCCGCTCCCCCCCTGGGCTCCAAAGGGGACCCTCAGCTGCCACCAGAACAACGTTCCCGTCTCTGGGATCTACGAGGATTTTTCCGATATGCTCTGAACTCTCCAGGCCCATCTGGGTCCAGGAGAGGCCTCCATCCCGGCTTCGATATACCCCATCACCCCAGGCCACATGACGACCGCTGACGTTTTCCCCGGTCCCTACCCACACCACCTCTGGGTTCGAAGGATCCAGAGCCACATCCCCGATGGAGTAGGACGGCTGGTCATCGAAGACAGGATTCCAGGTGGTCCCGGCATTGGTGGTCTTCCACAGACCCCCCGACCCCACGGCCACGAACCACGTGCTTTTGTCGGTGGGATCCACCTCGATGTCGGCGATCCGCCCACCGGCCACAGCCGGGCCGATTTCCCGCAAAGAGAGACCCGCGGAGGCCTTGGAAATGACGTCCTGCCCGGTCGCCTGGGCTGTGCCCTCCTGGCCCAAGACCATGAGGAGGAAAAAGAACAAAGCCACCCCAAACTTCGAGACAAGCTTGCTCATTGAGCGGTCCTTTCAGGTATGTGGACTGGTTTCATGGGGACGGTAGCCGTCATCGGCCAAGATTGATGGAAAGGGGAGGTGCGGCAAGTGGGAAACCAGGAGGCTCCGGGGCGGGTCCTGCGTGTTCTATCGCACTCCGCTATCTTATTGAGTATAAACATTTCAAATCCTAATTTTTTCGGAAAAGAAAAGAAATTTATGGAACGTGTCCTGGCAGTATTGGCGTTGGTAGCCTCATGCCCACTCTTCATGGGTTGTTCCGATGTAACGGGCTCCACTGAAAAGGACTCTCCGACTGGCGTATGGC
>CAYOVN010000230.1:0-5009 GCA_964407425.1 uncultured Gemmatimonadaceae bacterium | reverse complement strand
GGACCCGCTTTTGACGTAGCTGTAGGGAGATTCAAAAAGGGCGGATCCCGATCTCCTCCCCCGCCTCCCTCACGCTCTGCAGCTTCGTTTTGAAGCTGCGACGCCCGTTCCCAAAGCCGACGAGCCTGATCTTCCGAGAGAAAAAGCTCCTTCTTCGTCAATAGCCCGCTGCGCCCCCATCTCCGTCTCTTGGATCAGGTGCACCACTGAGTTTACCCGTGACAGGATCGAACATGATGCAGTGGGTCCGTCCCTGAGAACCAGCCATGTTGACGGTATGGCCCATGGATTCGAGCCCCGCGAAGGCCGCTTCGGTGACCCCTTCCTCCTCAATCCTGATCACGTCAGGAAGCCACTGATGGTGGAACCGTTTTGCGCTTACCGCCTCATTCATCCCCATTCCGAAGTCGACGATATTAAGAACGACCTCGAGGACGCTATTGATGATGGTACGCCCGCCCGGACTCCCTACTACGGCAACCAGATTCCCGTCTTTGGCAAGGATAGTCGGTGTCATGCTCGAGAGCATTCTCTGCTGGGGGCGAGCCAGATTCGGCTCGGTTCCGATGAGACCCCGAGGTGTGGTTACACCCGGCGCTCCGTTGAAGTCCCCCATTTCGTTGTTCAGGAGAAAGCCCCCACCCGGAACCACGATCTTGGAGCCGAAGCCGGATTCCAAGGTGTAGGTCACGGACACCGCCAACCCATCGCCATCCACCACGGAGTAGTGGGTGGTTTCTGGGCTCTCATCGGGCAACACCAGATCCGAGGGAGCCGAAACCGAAGCCTGGCCAGGAAGAATCTCTGCCCTGAGAGCCTCCGCATAGCTTTTGCTCGTGAGCCGTTCCAGGGGCGGATCGGCAAAGTCCGCGTCGGCCATGAATTGGGCTCTGTCCCGGTATGCCCTGCGCATGGCCTCCGTCAGGTGATGGACATAGGGTGCCGAGTTGTGGCCCATGGCGTTGAGATCGAAGCCCTCCAGGATGTTCAGCATCTCCACAATGGCGGTTCCACCGGAACTGGGCGGCGGCATGCTGATAATGTCGTAACCCCTGTAGGTCCCCTGGATCGGTGTTCGTTCCTGAGCCTCGTAGAGAGCCAGGTCCTCTTCCGTAATCATCCCGCCACCCCGCACCATTTCGGCGGCAATCAGCTGAGCCGTTTCTCCCTGGTAGAAACCGTCCCGTCCCTGGTCCCTGATCCGTCCCAGAGTTGATGCCAGGTCCGGCTGCTGCCAAAGCTCACCCACGTCGTAGGGCACACCAGACTTGGAGAATTTGGCTACACTGGCCGGATACCGTTCCATGGACCGGAGGGTACGGCTCAGAGAGCCCGCAAGGGATTCGGACAGCTGGAATCCATCCGTAGCAAGGGCCACTGCCGGATCCACCAAGCGCTCCCACTCGCCGCTCCCGTATTTCTCGTGGGCCATGGAGAATCCCGCCACCGTCCCCGGAACACCTACGGCAATATGGCTGCTGTGGTGAATCTGGGACGAGTACTCCCCGTTCTCATCCAGGAACATCTCCGAATGGGCGGCCAGAGGGGCTTTTTCTCTGAAATCCAGGGCGGTGGACCGGCCATCGGGGAACCGAATAACCATGAACCCGCCACCGCCGATGTTCCCCGCCGTCGGGTGAACAACGGCCAGGGCGAACCCAGTGGCAATGGCAGCGTCGACAGCATTTCCACCGGCCTGAAGAACCTCTGCCCCCACACGACTGGCGATGGCATTGGCCGAGACCACCATGCCGTTGGCCGTCTCCTGAGGTCCCGGTCCGTCAACAATTGGAGCGGGACCACACGCTTGAACACCCGACAGTAGTCCGAGAGCAAGGAGCAACAACGGTGCGAAGAGAGCCGAAGAAGGGCGCCTGGAAGGGGTCCGCATAGCCGAATCCAATCGGTTGGGCCTCGCCAGAGTCAGGCAAGGCATAGTTGTGAGATCACTCAGTTTCCACAGGGAAAAAAAGGGGGCGGCCACCTTTCGGCAAGCCGCCCCGGGCTAATCCAATTTTTCCGGCCGCCCAAACCGGGAGCTGGTTAGGTCGATCCTTCAATCCCCTGCAGCAGCAGCCGGGCTCCTCAGCTCCGAACGGAAGATCACTTCCTCAGGGGGAACGTTCGGTTTGGCAAGTGACCGGAAGGCCTCTACGACCATCATGATTCCAAGAACCAGAAGGAAGGCGGAAACCGTTCTCACCGGCATCGCGGTGGTGCCGGAGAATGTCAACATGAGGGTGGCCGTGAGGGTCATTCCAATCATAAAGACCATGGGGGCCCCGACAAACTGCCAGGTCCTGCCGGTCCGTTTCAGCCATACAGTGACGGCCAGAAGGGCGAGGCCCGCCAGGAGCTGATTCGTAGCCCCGAACACAGGCCAGATCGCCCGCCAAACCGGAATGGACTGGCCAGCCGGCGTGGTGTAGGTCATGAAGGCCATGATGGCCGGAAGTATGAGGGTCAGGATCGTGGCGGTCCACCGGACCCGGCCCTCGGCATTGTTCCAGCCGAAGAACTCCTGGAGGACATAACGAGCCAATCGTGTGCAGGTATCCAACGTGGTGAGGAGGAAAGTGGAAAGGGCCAGCAAGCCCAGCATGGTTCCGTACTGGATGGGAATCCCCAGGGTGCCGAAGAAGCGGCCAATGCCAGCGGAGAAAAGGCCCACCGGGTCACTCCGTAAGGCCTCAACGCTGAAGGTCAGTCCCATGACCGTTCCCAGTGCGATGATGGCCACGATCCCCTCCACCAGCATTCCTCCATATCCGATCCTCCTCGCGTCGGACTCACACTTGATCTGTTTCGCGGTCGTTCCCGACGAAACAATGGAGTGAAAGCCGCTGCATGCCCCGCAAGCCACCGTGATGAACAGAATGGGAAAGAGAGGCCCGAGATGAGCAATCTCGGTGAAGGCCGCATTGTTCGGGTCCACCAGAGCCGGCCAGGTCACATCGAGGGCACCGGTGAGGGTCCCATAGACGATCCCGATTCCTCCCCCGATGACCGTGATGTAGAGAAGGAAGCTCGACAGATAGTCACGGGGTTGGAGCAGCACCCCGACAGGTGTCACCGAGGCCACCAGGCAGTAGGCCAGGAGAAGAAGGACCCACATGTGCTTGGGATCGGAGAAGAAAGCCGGGATATAGCTCCCGTCCGAGTGGATCTGGGTTGAGAAACCTATGGCGATCAGGAGGGCCGGGACGAAGATGGCTGTAGAAACCCAGACGGGAACCTTGGTACGGCTGTTCACAACTCCCAACAAAACGGCCAGGAGAATGAAAATACCGCTGGCCACCGCCACACCCGTCCCCTGGGCTGTCTCCGCTCCTGCAGCATTCCGTGAATCGATGAAGCTCACGGCCGTGAGGTCCATGAACACCACGATAACGTAGATCATGGTGAGCCAGATGAACGCCAGGAAGAGCCGGAAGGAGAGGGGCGTCATGTATTCCTTCGCCAACTCGGCAACGGACCGGGCCTTGTGTCGAATCGAGGCCACCATGGCTCCGAAATCATGGACGCCACCCACAAAGATGGAGCCCAGGATGATCCAGATCACCGCCGGAAGCCATCCGAAGAAGAGACCGGCGAGGATGGGCCCCACAATAGGACCGGCCCCCGCGATGGAGCTGAAGTGGTGGCCGAAAAGAACCGGAGTTCTGGCTGGTACGTAGTCGGTCCCATCGTACATGAACTCGGAGGGGACCGCGTGCTCATCGTTGAGGTTGAGCTTTCTGGAGATCCAGGTGCCATAGAACCGATAGGCCAGGACAAAAAGAACGCTCGCTACGACAAGGAGTACCGCCAGCATTCAACTACCTCCACTACGGCAAGAGGGTAATCCTACAACAAGTAACCGCCGTCCACCGGAACCACCGCGCCCGTGATGTGTCGGGCTTCTTCCGAACAAAGAAACAGAACGAGCTCAGCAACGTCCTGGGGGTCTCCGAGTCTACCCAACACACTCTTTTCCCGGGCCCGGTCCATGATTTCCGCAGGGACCTGCTCCGTCAGCTGGGTGGTGCGAATGTAACCCGGAGCCACTGCGTTGACGTTGATATTCTTGGGGCCCAGCTCCACTGCCGCACTACGGGTCAGCCCGATAACGCCGGCCTTGGAAGAGATGTAATTGGCCAGGCCGAACTCACCCCTGATGCCATGCACCGAAGCCACATTGACGATCTTCCCCCACTCCTGGCCTCTTAGAATGGGGGACACAGCTCGGATGAAGTAGAAGGTCCCACTAAGGTTGGTATCCAGGACGGCATCCCATTCCTCGTCAGCCATTCGCCAAAGAGCCCCGTCCCTCCCAATCCCCGCATTGTTGACCAGGTAGTGCAGACCGCCCAACTCCTCCACAACCTCCCCGACGAAGGCTCGGACATCGTCCGGCTCTCTCACATCACAGGCCCTGAAAAATGCCCCCACCCCCTTCCCCCTCAACTCATCGGCCACATCCTGGGCGAGCTGTTGGGATTCAGGCCCCGTTTCCAGGTAGTTGAAAGCCACACGGACGCCGGCCTCGGCAAAGGCAAGGGCGATGGCCCTCCCAATCCCTGTTGAGGCCCCCGTAACCAGGGCGACCCGCCCCATGGCCCCTTTGAGTTTGCGTTCGGGTGCCGGCTGGGTTTCGGTCCCCACCGACTCCAGAAACTCCTCCACTGCGGCCCCATGACCACGGAGGGAGTCACCGGCGGAATATTCATCCGGCGGGTCGGAGGTACGGTTGGCTGGGTTTTCCGGCTTTTCGGGCATCCCACAGGGTACACATCATCCGCAGGATCACGCAACGGATATGGGAGCCAAGCCCTTTGCTTAAGGAGAGGCACTCGGAAGGGTCACGAAGAAACTGGTCCCCTCCCCCGGCTCACTCTCGGCCCAGACTTTCCCTCCCATAGCGCCAACGAGGTGGCGGACAATGGAATGCATACTCTGGAGGAGTGGTACGAAAACAGGAAGGGCCCGGAGGGAATCCAGCGGGCCCTTCTTACGATGCTTCTTCTGCC
>CAYOVN010000229.1:0-5019 GCA_964407425.1 uncultured Gemmatimonadaceae bacterium | reverse complement strand
GGTTTTTCTCGGACTCCCGAAAGGCCGTCCAGCTTAGAGGGAACCTGAACCTCAGCCGAAGTGCCGAAAGTGGCTCCAATTCCCACACCGTCTCTCTGAATCTGGAGTGGAGACCCTCGGGTCGGGCGAATATCAGCGCAGGACCCTTCTACAGTCACGCCATCAACGACTTTCAGTGGGTCCAGCGGGTCTGGACCGGAACCGAGCACTATGTCTTCGGGAGGATCGACCAGGAGACGGTAGGGATGACCGGGAGGGTGGACTTCACCTTCACGCCTGACCTGAGCCTTCAGTTTTACGCCCAGCCCTACGTGAGCGCCGGGCAGTATACCGACTTCAAACAGGTCGCCACCCCACGGGCTCACCGATACGCGGATCGGATCCAGCGGCTGGCACCTTCAGAATCGGAGGGCCGTTACTGGGTGGATCTGAATGGGGACGATCAGCTGGAAAGCTTCTATAATCCGGACTTCAACTGGCAACAGTTTCGATCCACCCTGGTTCTGCGATGGGAATACAGGCCCGGGTCCCAACTATTCCTCGTCTGGTCCCAGGGTAGGAACCACTCTACCGACGATGGGAGTCTGAGTGTCGGAGACGATCTGGGGGATCTCTTCGGTGAGGCTTCTGAGAATGTCCTCATGCTCAAGGTGAGTTACTGGATCACCCCCTGAGGGCGGAGCCAACCAAGGCCTCCAATTCTGGGGGGTCAACGGGCAGGGCCTCGGTCAGGTTCTCGTACCCCGTCTCGGTCACCAGCAGGTCATCCTCGATACGGACTCCCATGCCTCCTAGATAGGATGGATGTTCACCGGGGCCGGCGGGAAAGTAGAGTCCGGGCTCCACCGTCAGGACCATCCCCGGTTCGAGGACCCGAGATCCTGAGTTGGTTCGATAGTCCCCCACATCATGATAGTCCAGGCCGAGCCAGTGTGATGTTCGATGCGGGAAATAGGCCTGATAGGCCTTCCTCTCGATAAGCTCCCCTACCCGACCCTTCAGTACCCCGAGCTCGATCAGGCCAGCCGTGATGGCTTCCACGGCCGCCTCGTGAACCTCTTCCATGCGGCTCCCAGGCCCCACTCTCGAGATGGCCGCCTGTTGGGCCGCAAGCACAACGGAATAGACGTCGAGCTGCGGGTTGGTGAACCGGCCCCCGGCGGGGTACGTCCGGGTCACATCACCGGCGTAGAGGCCCAGTTCCGCCCCTCCGTCCAACAGGACCAGATCCTGGTCTCCTATCCGGCTCTCGTTTTTCACATAGTGGATGGTGCACCCGTTCTTTCCTGAACCAACGATGGTGGGAAATGCAGGGGCCGCAGCTCCTCCCTTTCGAAAAGCCGACTCCAACTCCGCTTCCACCTCCCATTCACCCATACCCGGCAGGGTACCTGCGATGGCCGCGGAGAAAGCATCAACCGTCAGACGGGTGGCCTGGCGAATCAGGGCGAGTTCATCGGGATCCTTCACAAGACGGAGGTCGTCCAGAAGCGCCCCCGGGTCCTCTACGGCCCTCGGCCCCGTCCCGGACCGGGTTCCCCCCGCCCGGGCCCAGACCAGGGCGTCCAGGACCAGTTTCTCGATTCGAGGGGACTGCCCGAGCCGGAAAAACACCCGGCGGTGTGCCCTCAGCATCTCCGGAAGACGCTCCTCCATCTCATCAATGGGGTAGACGGCGTCAGCCCCGAACATTTCTTGGGCTTCCTCCGGGCCCAGCCGAGGCCCCGACCAGAGTTCCACCGCCGGATCCCGTCGAGGTACGAACAGGACATAGCCACTCCCACCGGGGCTTCCCAAAACCGCCACCATGCCGGGTTCAGGAGACCCGGTCAGATAGTAGAATTCAGAGTCAGGGCGGTACCGGAGTTCCATATCTCTGGTACGTTTGAGGATCGGAGCCGCCGGGAGAATCAGGAGCCCGTCGTTCATGGCACCCTGGACCCGGATGCGGCGATGGGAGAACCTCTCGGCGGGGAGTTCTGTTATAAGACTTCTCATAGGACCTCAGTCATTGGCATCATCCCTTCAACACACCCATGGGCTTCAACCGAGCCACCTTTCTACCGATCCCCGCCCGGTCCACCACATTCACCACCTCCGCCACATCCTTGTAGGCGTCGGGGAGCTCTTCAGCCACGGTACCAAAGGAGGAAGCCCGAACCTCGATTCCCAACTCTTCGAATTCGTCCCGAAGGTTCCGGGACCGGGCCTCTTTCTTCGCTTGCCTCCGGCTCATCTTCCTTCCGGCGCCATGGCAGGTGGACCCGAAGGTCTCCGCATAGGCTCCCTCGGTTCCCAGGAGCACATATGAATAACGCCCCATGTCCCCGGGGATGAACACGGGCTGGCCCAGATCCCGGTATTCGGACGGGACATCGGGATGGCCCGGAGGGAAAGCCCGAGTGGCCCCTTTTCGATGCACGCACAGGGTCTTTTCCCGACCGAGGACGTTATGTTGCTCGAACTTTGCGATGTTGTGGGCAACATCGTAGACCAAGCCCATCTCCAGCCCTTCCCCCGGTGACCCCAGAACCGCCCCAAAGGCTTCACGGACCCGGTGCCCCATCATCTGCCGATTGGCGAAAGCATAGTTTGCCGCGGCCCTCATGGCTCCCAGATACCGTTCGGCTTCCGGTGAGTCCAGAGGGGCGCAGGCGAGCTGTCGGTCCGGTAGATCGATTCCGTATCGCTTCGAGGCCCTGAGCATCACGTCCAGATAGTCGTCACAGACCTGGTAGCCCAGGCCCCGGGAACCGGAGTGGATGAACACGGTGACCAGGCCCTTTTCCAGGCCCAGGCGGCGAGCCGCTTCCAGGTCATAGACCTCCTCCACCTCTCCTACTTCGATGAAGTGATTCCCGCTCCCCACTGTTCCGACCTGGTCCCGGCCTCGCTGGATCGCCCGATCACTAACCTGATCGGGGTCCGCTCCATCGATGGCCCCTCCGTCTTCGATCTGGGCCAGGTCCCGGGCGGCCCCGAATCCATTCTCCACTGCCCATCCTGCCCCCTGGATCAGGATCGACCGAATCTCCTCACGCCCCAGCACGAACTTCTTGTACCCCTTCCCCACCCCGGCGGGAATGGTCTCAAAGAGGCGGTCCATTATGGCGGGGAGACGGCGGCGTACGTCCTTGGCCAGAAGCGTCGAACTGAGAAGACGGACCCCGCAGTTGATGTCGTAGCCTACTCCCCCAGGGGAGATCACCCCTCCTTCCGAAGGGTCGAAGGCCGCTACGCCACCGATGGCGAAACCGTACCCCCAATGAATATCCGGCATGCCGATGGAACGCCCAACGATACCGGGGAGTTGGGCCACATTCGCCACCTGCTTCAAAGCATCGTCCCGGCGGATTTGCCGCATCAGGCCCTCATCGGCGAAGATTAGACCGTCAACCCGCATCTTTCCCTGCCGGGGAATCAGCCATCTGTAGGGGCCTACCCTTACGATTTCCACAGCTGGCTCCCGTGGATGAAGTCCCTGTCGTCAGACATCGAAGATGACCCTCCCCAACCAACCATCCTCCGATTCCTCGACCTCCAAGCCATGAAATGTGACCCCTTTGATCTCCCTCACCCGGGACCCGTCATCGAAGCGGCCCTCCACCTGTCCCATCAGCCCAAAAGCCTGCCCGTCCGGGGCACCACAAAGGGGAGTCGGGAGAAGCATGAGCCGGGTACCGGAAATCACGAACCCCTCCGTATCCTCCCATAGGAGCACGGTTCTAAGCCAGGACCGAAGGAGGCACGACAGGTCCTCTTCAGCCAACTCCACACTCTTTCGGATCAATTCCCCACCCCCACCTTCCCCGGACCGGGCATCGGCGGATGTCCGGCCGAGGACCAGCCACAGAGTGGCCAGGGCAGCCCGACCGAAGAGGTCCGGTAGGTCCGGGGCCCTGATCTCCAGGCCGATGTCAGCCGTATGGTCCATCCCCCGGACCCCGGGAACCGGGATTCCGCCCTCGACTGGAGTGGATTTATTCATGGCCGGTACCTCCAGGAAGCCGGAATCTGCTAGTTCCGCCTCTCCTGGAGAAAGTGGACAAACCAGCTGCGGATGCGCTCGAGGCGATCGACCAGGAGCCAGGGCTCACCGGTTCGGGAGAGCCCGTGGGAGGACCGGGGGTACCGGACCATCTCCACAGGAATCCCCCTCTTCTTGAGGGCAATGAACCACTGCTCCCCATCAGCGATGGGCGTCCGGTAGTCGTTTTCCGAATGGATGATGAGGGTGGGTGCCGTCACATTCTCCACATAGGAGATGGGAGAGAGGCGCCGGTAGAGATCCCGTTGCTCCCAGGGGGGGCCAAAAAACTCGAACTCGGTCAAACCCTGCGCATCCGATGTTCCATACCAACTCTCCCAGTTGGTGATGGAACGGGACGTGACGGCTGCCTGGAACCGGTCCGTGGTGGCAGTAAGCCAATTGGTCATGAACCCACCGTAGCTCCCGCCGCTTACCCCCAGGCGATCCGGGTCGGCCTCCGGGTAGCGGGCCAGGGCCGCATCCACTCCTCCCAGATAGTCTTCCTTATCGACGATCCCCCACTCCCCCCGGGTCGCATACTGGAAATCATGGCCGTAGCCGGAAGACCCCCGGGGGTTCGAATAGAGAACAAAAAAACCCGCGGCCGAAAGTACGTGGAAAGTGTGAAAGAAGGTGTTGCCGTAGGAACCGTGGGGGCCTCCGTGAATCTTGAGGATCAGAGGATACGACCCTCCTTCCATATGCTCGACCGGCTTGATCAGCCAACCCTCCACCTCAGTGCCATCCGAAACGGTCCAGGTCAGGCGTTCGGCAGGCATGAGGGTGACATCCCCAAGCCAGGCGTCATTAAAACCGGTGGCCTTCTGTTCCGTGGAGCCATCCCCTGAAGCCACATACAGTTCCGTGGGAGTGACCGCGTCGGTTGAGGTGAAAGCCATGATCAGGTCGTCGTCCGAGAAGGAAAAGGAGGCAAGCCGCCGATCCCCGCTCGTGACCTGCTCCACCTGGCCCCCGGCAGAAGGCACCCC
>CAYOVN010000228.1:0-5054 GCA_964407425.1 uncultured Gemmatimonadaceae bacterium | reverse complement strand
GGGTACAGGTACAGTAAAGTGGTTCAATTCAAGCAAGGGATTTGGTTTTATCAATCCGGATGACGGCGGCATAGCTCTCGTAGAGCCCCCCATCATTCCCAAGGAGAATGTGGTCCGGGTTCTCGGGGTTGAAAGCCATGGCATGGTGGTCCACGTGGACACCGGTCTGCTCCCATCCGGCCCGGCCCCAGGTTTCACCACCGTCGGTGCTGAGGTCCAGATTGGTGTTTACGGAATAGACGTAGCCGGGTCGGTGTGGATCCAGGTGAAGTTCGTGGTAGTACTCCGGATTCCCGCCAGAAAACCATCGGGGTTCCGGCGGATCTTCGCCCTCTTCTCCACTTCGCCCTGCCGCACCCTGTCCGCCGGCACCACCCCCCCGGGCGGGTGTCTGGGAATGGCCGATCCGTTCCCAGCTTTCCCCCTGGTCGGTTGACCGATAGAGACCCGAGAGATCTTCCTGGGCCGGAACCAGAGCAAGGATGGCATAAGGAGTTACCCGGTCGTCGATGGCTAGCGCGATGCGCCCCATGTCCGTGTCCGGGAGGCCATCGGTCACCTCGGTCCAGGTACTCCCGGCATCGGTGGATTTATAGATCCCGCTCTCCGGGCCGCCTCCGATGAGCTGGCCCACTCGCCGCCGCCGCTGGTACGTGCTGGCGAAAACGATGTCGGGATTGTTGGGATCCAGGACTACTTCGTTAGCCCCGGTGTCGTCGGAGATCTGAAGTACGTTCTCCCAGCTTTCCCCTCCGTCCGTAGTCTTGTAGAGACCTCGCTCTCCTCCCGCTGCGAAGAGAGGGCCCTGAGCTGCGACGTAGACCACATCCGGATCCCGAGGATCCAGAGTGATCATTCCGATGTGCTCGGAATCTTCCAGCGCTACCTGCTCCCAGGTTTCTCCGGCATCGGTGGATTTGAAGAGGCCACTCCCGAAGTGGGCACTTCGCTGGCTGAGGTTCTCCCCGGTGCCGAGCCATACCACATCCGAGTCGGAAGGATCAACCACCACACAGCAGGTGGTGAAGTTCGCGCCGTCCTGGTCGAAGATGGGCTCGAAGGTGATCCCCCGATTCACCGTTTTCCATAGACCCCCAAACGCGGTGGCCACGTACCAGGTGTCGGCGTCGTTCGGGTCGATCTCGATGTCGGCGATCCGACCGGTCACGAATCCGGGCCCGAGGGACCGAAACTCCATGGCGGAAAGAAGGGATTCGGACACCGGGTTGGATCCGGAGGCCTGCTGGGCTACCGTCTTTGCCGGGACCCCCGATGAAATCACCAGAAGCAGGCCAAGGGCGAGAATTTTCCTCATGATAGTTCTCCCAAGGGCGTTCAAAAATTCGGGAAGATGATCCTAGACATGAACTGCCTTAGGGGCAACGAGTAGACAGCCTTCCCCCACTTCAGGCTCTGGTTCGTACCTGGGTCCCACCGGTCCGGCGTCGAGGGGCGTTCGACCCGTTCTAAATGGATGAGGGGGAGAATTGCCATAAGGGAAGGGTGTTTCTAGGTTGTCGGCGCCACCTCCATGGGAGGGTCTCCTGGAGGGGGGCGCTTTTTTGTGAACCAGTGAAGAGGAAATTGAGTAATGACGACGACCAATGGACCGGAAAACGAACCTCTCTGGTTGGCTATAGAGAATGCGATAGGTGGCCTCGGCTCACAGGAGTTGGCGGCGGGCAACCTGGAGACTGCCATCCAAGGGGTGGCGAAATCCATGGACTCGGCGGGTATCAAGGTCTCCCAGAACGCCGGGCATATGATGGATCTCAGAAGGGCTTTGGCGGCGAGGGTCGCTGTCGGGCGTCCAATGATGGACGATCTGAAAAAGGCCTTCGACTCTCTCACTCTCGAGAACGTGGCAAATCCTTATTCCGCCTGCGTTGATCTGATCAATGAGGTTGGAGGAGATTGGCCCGCCCTGAAGGAAGCCGACCGGCGACCTCAAATCCTCCGGATCGTGGAGAAGATCAAGTTGGATCTTCTCGTGGCGAAGGCTGAGCAGGCTGGAGGCGACGCCGGAATCAGGCTCCTTATCGGAGAGGGGATCGACCCTGAGATCATCGTCGACCGGATGGGAATCACCCAGGATGAGTATGCCAGGGTGTTGGCGGCGGTAGAGGCTGAGAGGGCTGAACGGGCCCGGGTCACCGGTCTCATCGCCGCCGCAGAAGGGAAACCGGAAGCGGATCTGATCAGACATCTCATTACGAGTGATGTGGCTGAAGACCTCGTCATCGAGCTGGCTGGAGTGGAGCAGGCGGCCATCGACGGGGTGAAAAAAGCCATGGAGGAGGAGATCGCGGAGAAGGAGCGGTTGGCCGCTGAGGCAGCAGCCCAAAAGGCCGCGGAAGCTGAAGGACCTTCCCTGGATGATATCCCTTCCGATGAGATGCTCGAACATATCGAGGCCATCCGGGAGATTCTCGATTTCTCCGACAAGGAGGCCGAGATCCGGACCATGTGTGAGCAGAGCTCGGTTCCGAAGGATTTGATCGAGATCGCTGTTTCGGATCCGGACCGACTCGATGAGTTGGAGGAAGCGGCCGAAGGCTGATTTGGATAGAGGCGCTCCGAATGCCGGAACCGGAAAGGCCCCCGCGCTGATGCGCGGGGGCCTTTCTCTCTTTTTCTCACATGGATTCCGTGACCGGAACCCGAGGGGACTCAGGCAGCCGGCTTCCTGGGCCCGTTCAGAACGGCATCTTTCACCTGCTCAACGATCAAATCCACCTCGGCAGAAGTGACTTCGAAATGGGGAGTGAAGCGGAGGGAATTCTCGCCTCCGTGGATCACGCCGATTCCATTGAAG
Source organism: uncultured Gemmatimonadaceae bacterium (assembly GCA_964407425.1). GTDB lineage: Bacteria > Gemmatimonadota > Gemmatimonadetes > Longimicrobiales > Gaopeijiaceae > JABDNZ01. Next base: position 2,239 of record CAYOVN010000228.1, on the reverse strand, counting down.
CGCATGTACTCCTCCGTGCTTCCGGCGCCATAGGCTTGGTATGCCGGGTCCAGCTCACAGGAGAAGAGTAGTCCGGTTCCCTGGACTTTAGTGATGGGGCCGTTTAGTTCGGCCGCCAAAGCACCCAGCTTCTCCAGGAACTCATGCCCCCGATCTACGATATTGGTCCGGACGGCCTCGGTTACCATGCCCAGGACCGCGTACCCCACGTCCATGGCTCGAGGGTTCCCGGTCATGGTGTTCCCGTACACGCCGGTCCGGTAGAGGGCCGCCGCCTTTTCGGTCATGGCCAGAATGGAGAGGGGATATTGACCCGCGTTCATGGCTTTGGAGTAGGTTTCAAGGTCTGGGGCGGGAAGGTCTTCGAATCCCGGATAGTCCACCGCCGAGAGGTTGCCAGTGGACCTTAGACCAGCCTGAATGGAATCCATGAGAAGCATGGAACCGTGGGCCTCAGTCAGTTCCCGAGCGACGGCGTAGAACTCGGGCTGGACAGCCATCCCCGGATCCCCTTCGCCCATCACCGGCTCCATAAACATGGCTTCGATGAACACACCGTCGGTATCAGCGGCAGTGAAGGCCTGGCGAAGGCCGGCAACATCGTTGGGCTCAACCGTGATGAGGTCCTCACGGTCCCGGAACGTCGCAAGGTGGGCCCGGTAGGAGCCGATCGTGGAGTCGGAAAACTGGGCCGGTCGCCCGGTTCGTCCGTGAAAGCCCCCCGAGAGGGAAAGCTTCTTCACACGTTTCCCGGCGTGCCTTCCGCCCGGGTCGGTCATGAGTTTGGCGTTGATATCCGCAATCCGGGCGGCCACCGACACCGATTCGGAGCCTGAGTTCACAGCCAGGAAGTGGGAGAAGGGGCAGCCTTCGGCCCGGTTTCTTCCGATTTCTTTTTTCAGAGCTTCTACAAGGCGGAGCTGGCTAAGGCTGGGGGTCATGACGTTGGCCATGACTTGAGGTCGGCTCATAGCCTCGAGGATGGGGCCAGGCACATGCCCGAAGCCGAGCATCCCGTAGCCTCCGTTGTCATGAACCACCGCACCCTTCGTCGTTACGATCCAGGGGCCCCAGGCCGCCAGGGACACGTAGGGGTTCACCGCATCCCGGGCGTAGAAATTCACGAGCCCGCCCTGGATTGCCGCGACCTGGTCCGCCTCGTCCATGATCGCGAAGTCCGGGTAATCTCGCCTCAGGATTTCGAATTGCTCGCCTGCGGCCTCGATGGCTTCGACGAGAGTCCCGTCGGTGTTGGCAAAACGCTCGATGGTTCCGTCGGGGAGGCCTGATGTGGCCCGTGTCCCTCCAGCGGATCGAATAGCTTTCAGCTTCTCAGTAACACTCATGGCCATGACACTCATCTAGGATACCTCATGAAAGGGCGCTTATTGTCGAATATTCTCAATTAGATCTGGAGGCCAGAAAGGCTTCCTTGCCAGGGCCCTAAACGATCCCTGGCGGACGCTAGACCACCCTCCATGGCCGGAGCCTAGTATGGCGGTGCGTCTTGGGCAAGCGGCTTGACCCGGAGGAATGACCTGGTCGCCTCCGAGGTTTATTTAAATGCCTTCAGAACCTCCCTGGTCAGGTCCCAGCGGTTGAACCCCTGACGCCCAAAATCCAAACCGCGGCGAACGATGACCAGGTCGTGGGAAGGAACGACGATCACATACTGACCCCGGTTTCCGGCCGTGGAGTAGGCGTCGGAAGGTACGTCCGTTCGGTCGTCCGGAACCAACCACCACTGCCCTCCATATTGGTTCCCCCTCTCCGCAGTAGACGGAGCCGGGGTCCGAACAAAATCGATCCACTCCTCAGACAACAGCTGCTCGCCCTCCCATTCCCCGTTCTGAAGGTACAGGAGGCCGAACCGGGCAAGGTCACGGGCGGATGTGTAGACCTGACTGCTTAGGATGAAATCACCGAACCGATCAACGCTGAGAAGGGTGTTCCGCATCCCCAACCGATCGAGAAGGGCTTCTCGGGGAAACTCCAGATAGGCCTGAGGGTCCCCGATCACCTGTTTCATGGCATAGACGGCAAGAAGGGTTTCGTAGTTCTCATAGTCCCAGTACGTGCCCGGCTCCCGAAAGAGAGCCCGGTGGAGGGCTCCCCGGACCGAACTGGAACCAGCCCAATAGGCGAGCCCGGATCCGGTGGCGTATTCTAAACCCGAGTTGTCCACCGGGTACAACCCGCTGGACATGTTGAGGAGGTGGCGCAGAGTGATTTCGTGTCG
>CAYOVN010000227.1:0-5102 GCA_964407425.1 uncultured Gemmatimonadaceae bacterium | reverse complement strand
GTTTGGCCAACTCCATCCGGGAGACGATCCTGGTCTTTTCGACCCGGTCGTACTCCAGCCCTACGATGGCCTGCTCACAACAGGCGGTGCTGAAGGCGGCCAGGAGAATGGGGTCCACGCCCCCGGTCCAGGGGTTCTCACTGACGGTGATTCCCTCCCACTCCAAGCCCGATGCCAGAAGGTACCGGCGGACACCCCGCTGAAGGAGAAGGGCAACAGACGCTTGCCGGGCCGGCATCGTCTGCATGAATCCCAGCTTTTCGTGGGGCTCGTAGAGATCGGGCATATTCGAGCGGACTCGAATGACGGGCCGGTCCATCTCCGCCGCCGCCGCCTCGACCCGGGCCCAACGTTCGGCGGCAAATCTCTTGGCGCTCTCACCCACACCATGAGCACCCACATCGTTGAAAAGGAAGTGGGTGATCTGTTCCTCCGGGGCGATGCCAGGCCTCAACAGGTAGTCCTGGCAGGTGACCATGGAGTCAACGCCGCAGGAGAGGCCCGTGAGAACGGCTCCGGTCCGCTTCTCTTCTCGGAACAGAACGTTGTCGGCTTCTATTTCGATGGGGGAGAGGGCTGGGATAAGGCGCTCCAGGACCGGCATGGCCGTCATCCTCAGGCGCCATCCCAGAGAGGCGGAGAGGGGGCCGGCGACTCGAAGTTTCGCCCCGCCGCCGCGCTGACCCAGTTCCTTCATTGCCAGCGGAAGGAGGGCCACGACAGCGGCATCGCAGGAGTTGTCGATGAAATCCGCGAACCTCTCGTCCACCTCGAACCGGAGATGATCCTGGCTCAACCCTTCGAGGGGGAAGTCGACCCGGACGAACTCCTGCTTACCATTCCCGCTTCCGATTTCCGGCGGGTGGATTATGATATCCGATTTGTATTGTTCGGGTCGAACCATCAGGGTCTCCGAACCTTGGTTACCCTCTGAAAACTCCGGACTACCGTCTGAAAATCCCGGCAAACGGGCGAATCATTTTTCTACCTAACTCCGGTACCCATTCCCAAATCTGCCTGGCCCTCCGGTCGATGCGGGAGGCCGCCGGGACTTCGAACCCCTGTTTCGCCATGAGCTCACGGATCTCCGGGATGTACAACCCGCCTCCACCCAAGATCTCCCCAATGTACTGGGTACGGTTCCGACCATAGGCGTCAAGGTCAAAAACTCCGGAGAAGTGCTGGAGGCTGCCGAAGATCTCCAGGGTCAGGGCGGTCCTCAGACACTTCTTGCAGTACCCGCAGTTCGAATTCCCCTGCACTGTGCAGACATTCAGGAACTGCCGGGCTACGACCATCCGTGAAACGATCTCGGTTTTCTGGGCACGAGTATAATCCAGGCCGACGACGGTTTGTTCGCAACAGGCGGTACTGAAAGCGGCCATCAGGATCGGGTCCACAGGGCCCGTCCCGGTCCAGGGATCCACCTTCACTTCTTCCCACGGCTGCCCTGAAGCAAGGAGGTACCGCCGGACTCCCTTTTGAAGAAAGAGGGCGACTGAGGCGGCTCGGGGGGTCATGGTCTGCTCGAAACTCAGATCCGGGTAGGGATGGTAGAACTGGCCCATGTTCGAGCGGACGCGGATGATGGGCCTGTCCATGGCCGCAGCGGCCTTTGAGACATGCTGCCATCTGGGCTCGATGAAGGTCGTTGCCTCGGGCCCGTCGCCATGGGACCCGATTTCGGTGAAGAGGAAGTGGGTGATCCGATCGGTGTCTGCTAATCCTGGGTCCAGGAGAAAGTCCTGACATGCCACGAGGGAGTCGACACCGCAGGAGAGCCCCGCGATCACGGCTCCGTCAGGGGTTTCCCTCCGAGTCACAAGCTCATCAGCCTTCACCGAAACAGATAGAAGACCCGGGACAAGCCGCATCAAAACCGGAACAGCTGTGTGCCGAAGCCGCCATTCCAGGATTGCGGAAAGGGGTCCGCACACCTCGATATCCTTCCCCTGGTTCATGGCGAGGGGGAGGAGGGCGACCACCGCAGCGTCGCATGAGGCGTCGACGAAAGAATGATAGGCGTCGGGGACCTCGAAGGTGAGGTGGGTCGGGTCCCCAGCACCCATCCCACGGACCGCGTAAGCAGCCCGAATCCATCCATCTTCCTTCGTGATTTCGGGAGGGTGGATTTCGATGGTCGGCATCGGCTCCTACCGCCCCTTCCAGGTCTCCCGGTGGAAGAGGAGGAGGACGGTGTAGATCTCCAGGCGGCCCACCAGCATCAGGAAGCTCAGGACGCTGAGAGCGGCGTTGGACATCCACCCGTAATTATCCGTTGGACCGATGTCCCCCAACCCGGGTCCGATGTTACCGACCGTGGCTGCGCTGGCTCCCAGGGATGTCAAGAAATCCAGGCCCAGAAGGGAGAGGACCATGGCGCCGGCCACCCAGAGCATGCCGTAGAGAAGGACAAATCCGATGACGTTGGCCAGGACATCCTGCTTCACGGCACGCTTCCCTACACGGGCCAGCAACACCGCTCTAGGATGCAGGTGCTTCCTCAACTCCATGGCGGTTTGTTTCATGAGGAGGAGGACCCGGACCGACTTCATGCCCCCGCCTGTGGATCCGGCCATACCGCCGGTGAAGAAGAGGAGGAAAATGACCATCTGCGCCGCGGGGACCCAGATCTCATAATCGGCGGTGGCGAATCCGGTGGTCGTGCCGATGGACACGGACTGGAAGAGCCCGTCTCTGAACGCTTCCTCGATCCCGCTCCCTGTGAAGGCATAGGTGCCGCCGATGAGGTTGAGAACCATCAGGGCCGCCGTTGCCAGCAGAAGGATGACGGTGAAGAACCGCCACTCGTAATCCTTGAAATAGTCGAGGTGCCCCGTCACAGCCCGGAAGTGGAGGGCGAAGTTGATCCCCGCCAGATACATGAAGAAAGTGATGACGTAGTGGATGTACGCAGAATCGAACCCTGCAATCGAAGCGTTCTTCGTGGAGAAGCCCCCAGTGGCCAGGGTGGCGAACGTGTGGTTCACCGCGTCGAAAAGGCTCATCCCGCCGGCCCATAGGAGCCCGGTCTCCACCACGGTCAGCCCCAGGTACACATACCAGAGCAGCTTCGCCGTTTGGGTGATACGGGGCCTGAGGCGCTCCGGAGTCGGGCCCGGAACCTCGGCTTTGAAAAGCTGCATGCCCCCCACGCCCAGGTAGGGGAGGATGGCGACGGCCAGGACGATGATCCCCATGCCCCCGAGCCAGTGGGTAAAGGAGCGCCAGAAGAGGATTCCGTGGGGAAGGGCTTCGATGTCGGTGAAGACCGTGGCTCCGGTCGTCGTGAATCCGGACATGGATTCGAAGAACGCCGGGATAAGGCCCGGGGCTGTGCCGGTGAAGATGTAGGGCAGGGCCCCAAAAAGTGCCGCACCGGTCCAGGCGAAGGTGACAATGGCGAACCCTTCTCTGGAAGAGAGGTCCCCTTTGAACTTGGTGAGGTTGAAGGTGACGAAGCCAAAAACCGAGGTCAGAACAGCCGCCAGGAAAATCCCGAAGCTGTCCCCGTCCATGTAAAACAGACTCACACCGCCAGCTACGACCATGGACAGGCCGATGAAGATTTGCAGGAGCCCGACGACGTTCAGAATGCGGCGAACAGACATCAGTCGAAGAACTTCTCGATTTCGGGGAGGGCCTCGGGAAGGGCGAAGATGATGACTTCGTCTCCCGGAAGGACCATGTCGTCACCCCGTGGGATGAGAATCTCTTCGCCCCGCATAATCGTTCCGATGATGCCGCCGGGAGGGAAGGGGAGCTCCGCCAGCGTTTTGTGGGCGATGGGAGAGTCCCGAGTGACCTTGAACTCGATGGCTTCCGCATCGATGCCCTTCAGCGTAGCCACGGTCATGACCTTGCCCCGACGCACATAACGGAGAATGGCGTTCACCGCCGACATCCTCGGCGAAACGGCGGCGTCCAGGCCGACTTTCGGAACCAGAGGCAGGTAGTCGAACTTCTCGATGAGGCTTATGACCTTCCGGGCCCCCACCGACTTGGCCACCAGGGCCGAAAGGAGATTGGTTTCGTCGTGGCCGGTGGCGGCGACGTAGCCATCCAACCCGCCGACCCCCTCCATCTCAAGGAGTTCGGTGTCCGTCGCGTCGCCATGGAGGACCAATGCCTTGGGCAGAGCTTCCGCCAACTCCAGACAGCGCCGGCGGTCCCGATCCAGAATTGTGCACTCGATGCCGTGTTTCTCGAGGGTCTGGGCAAGGAAGAGGCCCTCGGAGGATCCCCCGGCGATCATGACCCTCTCGAGGTTGAAAGGCTCGTACCCGGCAAGAGGGGGGATCCTTGCCACGTCCTCGGTAGGAGCCAGGACGAAGATGTGGTCCCCGGCCTCGACTCTCGAGGCGCCCGTGGGGATGATCGTCTCCTCCTCCCGGACAATCGCCACAAGTACGAAGAGAAACCCCTTCAGTTCAGCGGCCAGGCGTGCCACGGATTTCCCGGCGACGGGGGCGCTCTTTCTGACGCGGAGACCCACAAGCTGAACCCGGCCGTGAGCGAAGTTCGCCACGTCGGTGGCAGCCTCGGTCTGAAGGAGTTGGAATGTCTCCCGGGCCGCCTCCCGCTCCGGGTTGATCATCAGGTCGATTCCGAGTCGCTCCCGGGATAGGACGCTTCCCCGGGCGTAGTAGTCCGGGTTGCTGATTCGGGCGATGGTGTAGTCCACGCCCATGCGGGTCGCAGCGAGGCAGGAGATGAGGTTCACCTCGTCCTTGCTCGTCACCGCCAGAAGCATGGATGCGTCCCGGATTCGGGCCTGTTCCAGAATCGGAATGGAGGCACCGTTGCCGACGATCGTCATAACATCCAGAACGTCCGAAGCCCGCTCCGCCCGTTCCGGATCCATCTCGATGATGACGACGTCCTGGGCTTCTAACGAAAGGCGCTCGGCCAGATGGAACCCCACCTCCCCAGCGCCTACAATGATCACCCTCATTTCAGTCCTCCTTGAGGTAAGCCTAGAAGCTAGTGAAGGGGTGTGAGGGGGTCAAAAGGAGGTGGCGGATTGGGTGGGGGATGCGGCTGAGGGGGGCGGTTGGCGGAGTCGGTTGAGGGGGGCGGGTGGCGGGGGCGGTTGAGGGGGG
>CAYOVN010000226.1:0-5120 GCA_964407425.1 uncultured Gemmatimonadaceae bacterium | reverse complement strand
CGGATCCCCGAGTTCCGGGGACTGGTTGATGGCATCGGTGACATCGGCGGGTAGATCCAGGTCCACCGATTCCTGGTTCCAGAAAGCGGTGACGTAGGCTCCTCTACCCTTTTCCCCTGTCCATTCCATCCGGGCCAGAACGTCCCCGAATCCGTAGGGAGAAGACCCTTGGCCCAGGAGGGGAGTGCCCAGGTCGTGGATCATTCTGGATGCGACCAGAAACCCGGTGGATTGACTGATAGGACCTTCGACCAATATGCGCCCGGTCATGAGGTCCATGGCCGCGCTCCCTCGAATCTCATCTTTCCTCGGGGTCCGGCCCCGGAGGTCCAGGATATAGGACAGGCCTCCATCGAACTGGGCTGGAGCTCCTCCCAGGAAGAGGGTGGCTCCCCCCAGGGCACGGCGGTCGAAGCTCTCCACAATGCCCGCCATATGAAAGGGAGTGTAGACGGGAGCCCCATCCAGGAGAACCAGCTTGAGATCAGCTGAAGACCCCCGCATGAGGAGCACATCCTGGGGATCGGAAGGATCCTGGCCGGGAAGGCTCCGGACGACCTGGGCCAGGCCTCCCTCCACCATACCCGGTGTTCCCTCCAATGCCCGAATGGCCAGTTCCCCCAGTTCGGAGGGGGGAGGACCGTCTCCGGGTTCCAGGGGCCTGAGGGGTTCGGCCTGGACGAGGAGGGTCGGGAGAACAATGGGGTCCCAGCTGAGAGAAAGATCCAGGAGTACCGCGCCCCCCACTGGAACCTGAACCGAGGCTGAAACCGGATTGTACCCGACGTGGATGGCCTTGACCCGCCAGGATCCAGGCGGGAGCCCTTCGAGCTTGTAGTTTCCCCGGGAGTCGGCGGTTACAATGAAATATTGCGATCCCGAAAGAAAGGAGACGATGGCATTGGGAAGAGGTGAGACCTCGGAGCCATGCTGGCCCAGGACGGTTCCGTGGATCACACCATCCGCGGGTGGAGTGGTGGCCGGTCGGATCTGAGCCTGCCCCGCCCGTGGGGCCAGGTAAAGTCCCAGGAACAGGACAACAAAGAGGAGTCGGCGGGTCATGGTTTTCCTACACCGATTGCTGGCCGGTCGTTCACCGACGAGAGGAGTCGAAGACGATTTGGTCCGGGGTACTCTCCTTCACCAGGCCCACGATTTCAACGTCCTCCCCGGTCTTCCGAAGAAGCACTTTTCCGTCCAGCCTCAGGAGAATGTTCCCCGGGCCTCTAGGCAGCTCCACCCTGACAGCCCCCGGTGGCCCCGCCACCTCAAGGCGAGCGTCGAGAAGGGTGAAACGGGTCCCCTCACCAGCGTAGACCCAAGCTTCGGTTCCATCGATCCAGAGCACCTGGAGTTCAGCTTCGAGAGGTAGATCCTGAAGCGAGATCTCCACCCCCTGTTCCAGGACCGGGAGCCCGGCACCGGTTTCCGGGATGCTTCCCTGTAGGGACTCGGTGCGCTGGCCCTCGGCCTCATCCACCCCTGTTACGGGAATGGTGGGGGTGGCTGGACGTACGATCTCCCATCCTCGAACCACCCAGCGGCGCACGGGGGATCCGGGAAGGGCCGATACGGCGGCACCGGTCAGAAGGAGAGCGATTGATGCGGCCCGGGGCAGGGGAGTCAAAAACCTCCGGATAGGCCCTCGTCCGGAGCGTTGTTTCTTCCGGAACCGGTCCTTCGCTTCCTTAAGGGAAGGGTGGGTGTCCAGAAGTCCGAGGGCATCTGATACGGCTCGGGAGGAGGCCCGGAGGATTTCCTCCTCTGCCCGGCACTCCTTGCAGCCCTCCAGATGCACCTTTGTCTCCGCGGCTTCTTTTTGTCCGGCCTCACCATCGATGAAGGCCTGTATACGACCATTATCGGGATGTCCCATTCCCTCTATCCTGTTTTAACAGTTCTGTGGAGAATCGCTGGAGGGCCCGGGCGAGGATCGTCCCCACCGATCGGTGGGAAACCCCCCCCACCTCAGCTATTTCTCGGTAACTGAATCCCTCCTGCCGAAGGAGGAGCATCTTCCGGTCTCGTTCAGGCAGGACCTCGAGGGCCCTCCTGACCCGGGCGATCTCCTCGACCCTTTCCAGGTCCTGGTCCGGACCCGGTGTGTTCTCCGTCAGGGGAAACCCGGAGAGGATTCTTCGTTGTGTCTCCCGGGTCCGGCCCCTGTCCCTGACCAAGTTCGTAGCCACCATGAAGAGCCAGGACCGAAGACTCGCCTCCGTTCCCACCGCTTTCCGGTCCAGGAGGCGAAAGAACGCTTCCTGGGCTACGTCCTCGGCTTGATCCGGGTCTCCCGTCAACCGGTTGCAGTACCGGAAGAGAGATGGATACACGGAATCAAAAAGTGCTTCGAATTTCAAAGGGCCCTTGGGCGTTTGGCTGACGGTGCCCCGGCCACCCCCGTCCGTTCCGAGGCCTAGTGCATTCAGAACGATCGGGGCTGGCCGGATGTGACATCCACTCGTAGTGGAATGAGAAAACGACCCCGGAAGCCGGAGCTTCCGGGGTCGTGGACATACCCCTGCTTAAAGGACTCGGAAAGCCCCTTCCGAGTCTTCCTTAGTCAACTTTATGGATGTCGAAACATACCCGCCAATTGGACATGTTCTCCGGATCCGCGGAACCCTCATCCACCGGCTCGTAGAGCCCGAGCCATTGGGACGGGTCGCCGGTGAACTCCCTGCGATAATGCTCCAGCATGTCATTGGCGGACAGCTGATCCAACTCTTCACCCGTAAGCTCAACCACAAGCTCGTCCCCGGGGACGCCATCGAAGAGAACCTTGTTCAGCTTCTCAAGGCGGTTCCATCCGGGTTTGTCAGAGATGGCGTAGTAACCTTCCTCCGGGAAGCGTTGTTCGTCTACCTTCCCGCCACTCGCAACCTTGGACCGGAAGACGAACTCCCCAGTCTCCTTAAAGAAGGGCTCCAGATTGTCCAAGATCTGGATCCACCGGAGTACCACCTGGATCCGTTGGCCTGCCTCTCCCGTCATGGTATTAAGCTCCTCAAAAGTTCATAGGGATTCCGCTGCCGAAAGGTTAGGCTCCCGCAGCCTTTTTGTCCAGTTCCCTTATGCTTGAAAGGGTTGAACAATCGGAGGGTTCCTCAGCCACCTTCTTCGATCAGATCCTCTCCGACGACAGCTATCCAGTCTCCCTCCGGGCTTAGAGCGATCCGAGAAATGGCCAGGATACCTGCAGAGCTCAGGTCCGCCATTTCCTCCCAATCCTCCGATTCGTCCAGGACCCATCGGAACAGCTTGGACCCCTGTCCCATGATGAGTGTTCCATTCGGCGTCCAGGCGTAGAACTCATTCTCTTCCAGGAGAGGCGCAATTGGGGAAGCTTCATCTGTTTCAGGGTCGAATTCGGTAATCCATCCAGGCCCCGGTTCCCCCAGCTGCACAAAGGACACGGTTTCCCGGCCTGGAATCCGGTGGAGGGACCGGCCGATGTTCTCGGCGACGATCCGACCCGTACCCTCGGAGACGGACGCCATCTGGAGGGTGGCGGGAGATCCCAGAACAAAGAGGGCAAGCCGATCCTCATCCAACCAGGCGTGGTAGCCCACAGGCTGGATATTGGGAAGGAGAACCTCCGGATTGGTGCCTCCAGACTCGAAGGTCCAGAGTCGCTGAGCGGAATCCACCTCTACCCGAATCGCCGAAAAACGGGCTAAAGAGGGAGTCACGGTGGCGGAATACTCACTCTCAGCCGTGGATCGGGTGACGTTCTTGTTCTCCATCGAACGGAGGTCGAAGCTCCAGATGTCCGCCTGCCCGAGGGAATCGATGGCGGTGTAGAGGATGGATCTCTCACCCGGGGGAAAGTGGGGTTGGTTGTCGTAGCCGCTTCGCGTGGTCACGCGAACCACCGAACTCAGATCGACAGCCGAACTGTTCCCCGTCAGCTTGAAGGCCCAGATGTCCGTCCCGGGGCTGGCTTGGCCAGAAGCCGCCAGGGGACAGATGAGGAGGGAGAGGGCGACTACTCCCAGAATCCATGGAATCGGACCATTCTGCCAACGGTTCATCTTTTCTCTTCCTCAATCCCGGAGAGTGGCTCAATCCCGGAGAGTGGCTTTCATTCGGAGTGGGTCGATGACCAGGTCCAGCGCATCGTTGATGTCCCGAGTCACCACGTCGGCGGCCTGAAGGAGATCCGCTGCCGATCCCTCAGGCCCCAGGACCGCGATCCCGATCCCCGCCACATCCATCATGGGGATATCGTTTCTTCCGTTTCCTACCGCAATGACTTCGTCGGGTCCCATCCCGGCGACGATCCCAGCCTTTTCCCTTCCATCGGCAATGATCCGCACCGCCACGGGGAGGTCCGCCATCTCCCTCTGCACGGTTCCGAAAGTATCTGCGGTCAGAACGGTGATCTGGAGGTCACCAGCCAATCGTTGTAGCCGCTCCCCCACTCCTGGGATGAGGATGCCTCCATGGGAGAGAGTACCCGTGAAATCCAGGACCAGGTGGCCGAAGATTGTGGGACCGGCGGGAATCTCGATGGATACTGGGCTCATGATGGTATCATCCCATTTGCCGGGTGGAAACGCTGTGTGATGTCATGGCCGGGGATCATCGAAGGCAAATTGGGCCTGGCCCTTAAGGGGGTCAACCGCCTACCAACTTCGCCACCCCCTCCGCTATCCGGGATTCCAGAATGTGGGTGGAGGTACAGGGGACCCGGGCGTTGCTGGTTCCTTCCGGATTGGTGCCCATGGCTTGGATGGTGGTCTCGACGACGCTCTTTCCATCGGGCGTGGGGGCTACCTGAGAATGGAAGTTCATTCGGATGCGGTAACGATCGGCGTTAGGGCCCGTCATGCCGCTTCCGCAGCGAAGGTATCGGGAGAGTCGTTCGTCCCCCAGTCGCCGGGAAATCTGAAAGTCCGGATTGTTCAGGGCGAATGCCGCCGGGTCGGTTCCCGATACTTCAATACCTAGATCGGCGACGACCTGAATCAGCGCTTCCCAAGCTTTTTCCGGGGGAGCATCAACATCGAAGCCGACCTTCACGACGTCGGGTTTGACATTGGTCACTCGTCCATCCTTGAAGTCATCCCCCACGGCCGCACCGGGAGGTTCACGACGAGCGTGTCGGACTGTTTGCC
>CAYOVN010000225.1:0-5141 GCA_964407425.1 uncultured Gemmatimonadaceae bacterium | reverse complement strand
CCATCCGAGAGGGTGGACGGACAGTGGGCGCCGGCGTCGTCACTGAAGTTATCGAATAAGGAACGACCATGGCCCGGGATAAGATCATCCTCGCTTGCACCAAGTGTGAGGAACGGAACTACAACCAGACTAAGAATAAGCGTCTGCAACCCGGTCGGGTGGAGCACAGGAAGTATTGCCCCCGGTGCCGTACGCATACGCCTCATAAAGAAACCAAGTAACGGGGCCTCATACCCATGATTCAGAAGATCACCGACACCAGGGTTTTTATTGAGGAGTCCTGGGCCGAGCTCCAGAAGGTTACGTGGCCGGACTACGAGCAGCTCAAGAATGCGACACTTGTCATCATCGCATTCTCGGTTGCCGTGTCCCTCGTGATCTGGGTAATGGATATCGCTTCACGTACGGTGCTTGATCTGATCCTTCAGGTCTTCGGAGCTTGATTTCCTGATGGAAGGACTCCGTTGGTACGCCATCCAGTCCTATTCGGGTCACGAGAACAAGGTCCAGAAGCTCATTGACCGAAAGATTCTCGAAGAGCCGGGTGAGGAACTGGAGGAGAAAGAGATTCAGACCGCTCTGGTACCCACCCAGGATGTGGTGGAGATCCGGAACGGAAAACGGGTGACGGTGACTCGTCGCCTCTACCCTGGCTACGTGCTGGTGAACATGGTTCTCAACGACAGGACCATGCACACCATCAACAACATCCAGGGAGTCATAAAATTCGTGGGGTCGGGGAAATCTCCCCAGCCCCTCCGGGAAGACGAGATCAACAAGATTCTCGGCATCGAGGTGGAGTCGGAGGACGATTCTCACGAGGAGATCCCGTTCTACGTCAACCAGGTTGTAGAGATCATCTCGGGGCCCTTCACCGATTTCAGTGGCACGGTGCAGGAAGTCTTCCGGGACAAGGGTAAGGTGAAGGTCGAGGTTTCACTCTTCGGAAGGCCCACTTCCGTCGAGCTCGATTTCACTCAGCTGAAGGGATACTGAGGGCCGGAAACGGCGAAGAAGAATGGCGAAAAAGGTCATCGGATTTATCAAGCTCCATGTAAAGGGTGGTCAGGCCAATCCGGCCCCGCCCGTGGGCCCGGCTTTGGGTCAACACGGCGTGAACATCATGGAGTTTTGTAAGCAGTTCAATGCAAAAACCCAGAATGCTCAGGGTGTCATCACCCCGGTCGAGATCACGGTGTATGGAGACCGGAGCTTCAGCTTCATCACGAAGACGCCGCCGGCTTCGTTCCTGATCAAGAAGGCTGCCGGGTTAGAGAAGGCGTCGGGTGAGCCGAACCTCGAGAAGGTCGGATCGGTCACCAGAGCCCAGTTGGAAGAGATCGCCGAAGTCAAAATGGTTGATCTCAACACCTCCAACATGGACTCTGCCGTGAAGATGCTAGCTGGCACCTGCCGCTCCATGGGGATTGAGCTAATAGGGTAGGAACTAGAGAGAAAACCAAGTAGGGAGAGGTATCTGGGCCGGAAGTGGCCGGATACCGCACCATAAAGCCCGAAGAACCACCTGTTGTGAGCCGCCAAGGGTGGGAGGGCGAGACAAGCCGGCTCGTGAACTATGCCAAAACACGGAAAGCGTTATAACGACGCCAAGTCCAGTCTGACGGTAGGCGACAGGCTTCCCCCGAAAGATGCTATCCAGACGGTAAAGGATGTTTCCTTCGCCAAATTCGACGAGACCGTCGAAGTGGTGGCCCGCTTGGGTGTTGATCCCAGGCAAGCGGACCAAGTGGTCCGTGGTACCGTGTCCCTTCCGAACGGAACCGGGAAAGAGGTCAGAGTTCTGGTCATCGCCCAGGGTGAGAAGGAGAAAGAAGCCCAGGATGCCGGGGCCGATTTTGTCGGTGTCGACTATCTGGAAGAGATCCAGAAGGGCTGGCTCGGCTTCGATGTGGCCGTGGCAACGCCGGACCTCATGGGTAAGGTGGGACCCTTGGGAAGGATCCTGGGTCCTAGGGGTTTGATGCCGACACCCAAAGCCGGAACGGTCACTTTCGACATCGCCAGAGCCGTCACCGAGATCAAGGCCGGGAAGATCGAATACCGGGTGGATCGGACCGGAAACGTTCACGCTCCTATCGGGAGGGTGTCGTTCGAAGTCGAGACGCTCCAGGAAAACCTGGAGGCCTTTATGGACTCCATTATTCGAGCCCGCCCCGCCTCAACCAAGGGTACCTATCTGAAGGGAGTCAGCATCTCCAGCACGATGGGCCCCGGTGTGGCCATTGATCCCAACGTCTACCGACGGAGCGCCCGATGAAACGCACGGAAAAGGAAAGCTTCGTCGAAGGCTTCCGGGAGCGGCTTCAAGAAGCTCCCGCCGTCTTCCTCACGGACTTTTCTGGTCTGGACGTAAAGTCCATGACCGTCCTCCGGGACGAGTTGAAAAAGAACGGAGCCGAGTACCTGGTGGTGAAAAACCGCCTGGTTCTTCGGTCCATTCAGGAATCGGATCTTCCGGATCTTTCTGACTGGCTAACGGGACCCACGGGTGTGGTCCTCGGTCTTTCCGGTCCGGTGGAAGCCGCAAGGACGGTTTCGGATTTCGCAAAGAGCCATGACGACCGCCCTGTGTTCAAGGTGGGCGTACTGGAAAACGCTGTTCTGGATCAAGACCAGATTCAGCGCCTGGCGAAGCTGCCGCCGAAGGATCAGCTGTTGGCCATTCTCGCCGGAGCCCTTGAATCACCGATGTCCGCTCTGGCCGGAGCTTTGGGAGCGAAATTGCAGGAGATGGTTGGGCTGCTGAAAGCCCTCCAAGAAGAGCAGGAGGGTGGGGACGCCTAGCCCCGCTCCGAACGAACCGAACATCACGATTGTTCTTTACCAGTGTGCCGGCTTTGTCCGGGAGAGTTAAGGAGAATTCTGTATCATGGCTGTGAACCACGAAGAGCTTCTCGAGACCATTGGCAACATGACCGTTCTCGAGCTTTCGGAGTTTGTCGAGGCCTTCAAAGACAAGTTCAACGTCACTGCTTTGGCCGCTGCTCCAATGGGTGCTATGCCCGGGGCCGTTGCTGAAGAGGCTGCTGAAGAGCAGACCGAGTTCGACGTGATCCTTGAGGGTATTGGCGACAAGAAGATCCAGGTCATCAAGGTGGTCCGGGAAGTCACCAGCCTTGGCTTGAAGGAAGCCAAAGAGTTGGTCGACAATGCCCCTGGGACTACGATCAAGGAACAGGTATCCAAGGAAGAAGCCGAACAGGTCAAAGCCAAGCTCGAAGAGCAGGGCGCTACCGTCGGTCTCAAGTAGATAGGCTTTCTTGCCCCCTTCCGGTTCGGCTCGGGTTGTTTTCGGGCCGACCGGGGGGCGGGGGCCTACACGCCTATTTTGGATTACCGAATCGGCTTAGGAAAAAAGCTGAACGCAGGGCACAAAGTGCAGGTCCCCGCCGCCGGGAGGAGTGGCTAATACCACCCCGGGCCTAGGCCCAAGGCGCGACGGGGATATCTGCGCTTGGTTTTCTGTCTCATTCCATATTTTCGGATTTGGTCCGAAGCGGACGGTCTGATCAAAAGGGGGACATCCCGTTGGATATTCGGAGCGATGGTCGGTCGGTTCTGAGCTTTGCCAAGCTCAAGCCGGTCATGCCGATGCCAAACCTGCTGGACGTACAACTCCGGTCCTTTGAAAAACTCGTCCAAACCGAGGTTCCTCTGGAAGAACAGTGGGACTTCGGCTTGGATCGCGTCTTCGGGGAGATTTTCCCCATAAGTGACGTGAACGAGAACTTCACCCTCGAGTACGTGGCCTCCGCTTTGGGAGAGCCGAAATACTCTGTGGAGGAGTGCATCGAGAGAGACATGACCTATGCTGCGCCGCTTAAGGCGACGCTCAGGCTCATCGTCTGGGAGGACCTGGAAGAGGGGGAGAGGCGGCCCGGAGACATCATCGAAAAAGAGGTCTATCTGGGAGACCTTCCCCTCCTCACCGAGCTGGGCACCTTTATCATCAACGGTGCTGAGCGGGTCGTGGTGAGCCAGTTGCACCGATCGCCAGGTGTGATTTTCGAGGAGAACACCCACCCCAACGGGACGAAGCTCCACAGCGCCCGTATCATTCCCTTCCGGGGATCCTGGGTGGAATTCACCATCGACATCAACAACATCTGCTACGTTCACATCGACAAGAAGAAAAAGTTCCCGGCCACGGCCCTTTTGCGGGCTTTTGGTTTCGGAACGGACGCTGAGGTCTATCAGCTCTTCTTCGACATCGTGGACGTGGATCTCACCAACAGCGGCCAAGAGGGCCAACGGGACTTCACCGGGGCCGTTCTGGCATCGGATGTGGTCGACCCCGAAACGGGGGAGATCCTGGTCGAGGCAGCCTCCGAGCTGAATGAAGAGGCCATGGCCCTGCTGGAGCGGGCCGAGATCACCAAGGTCCAGATTTACAGCCGGGAGTCGGGCCAGTCCGTTCGTGGTGAGAGCCCCATCGTCAAGAATACCTTGAAGAAGGACCCCACAAGTGACGAGGGCGAGGCCCTTTCGGCCATCTACTCACTCCTTCGGCCGGGGGAGCCGCCCAATCTGGCCACCGCCCGGACCGCCCTGGAGCGGGTCTTCTTCAATCCGAAACGGTATGATCTGGGTCGGGTTGGCCGTTACAAGATCAACCAGCGCCTCAACCTTGATGTTCCCAAGAGCACCGCAGTCCTCACCCGGGAGGATTTCATTGCGATCCTCCGGTATCTCATCGACCTGAGTGAGGGTACTGGCTTCACCGACGATATCGACCATCTCGGCAACCGGCGGGTTCGGACTGTTGGCGAATTGATCGCCAACCAGTTCTCTGTCGGCCTGTCCCGGATGGCCCGTCTGGTGAAGGAGCGGATGTCCATCAATACCGATCCCGAAAAGATCAACATCGACGATCTGGTGAATGCCCGGACCGTATCCGCAGTAATTCAGGCCTTTTTTGGTTCCAGTCAGCTTTCCCAGTTCATGGACCAGACGAATCCGCTTGCCGAGATGACCCACAAACGGCGTCTTTCGGCTCTTGGACCTGGCGGTCTCACCCGGGAGCGAGCCGGCTTCGAAGTCCGGGACGTTCACTACTCCCATTACGGCCGGATGTGTCCCATCGAAACGCCTGAGGGACCAAACATCGGGCTGATCACCTC
>CAYOVN010000224.1:0-5186 GCA_964407425.1 uncultured Gemmatimonadaceae bacterium | reverse complement strand
GAAGGGGCTCTGGAGTTTCTTCCTGCTCAGGATCCTGCGGTGGAGGAGGCCTTTCCGTGGCTATCCCGGGAGGCTCTGGCTGCCTCCATCCATCTTGTCGGGCCGAAAGGCAGGACGTGGGAGGGAGTGGGGGCGGTGGAGGAGTTGGCCCGGGTTCTCCCAGGATATCGATGGCTCCGGTTCGCTTTCGCCCTTCCGTTTGCTCGGGTCCTAGCCGGGAGCACATATCGCTGGATCGCAAAGAACCGCTATAAGATCCGATGCGGGGCCCACTGCTCACTCCGGGGCGGGCCGCCTCAGGATCCGCCTGTTTTTCGGACGTAAACCCCATCGAAGGCCACCCCCCGGGTTTCCCCCGGTCACCAGTTCCCGTCCCTCCGCTCATCGGTTTTCGTCCCTCCGCTCACTGGTTTTCGTCCCCCCACTGACCGGTTCTTGTCCCCCACTGACCGGTTCTTGTCCCCCGCTCGCCGGTTCTTGACCCCCAATCAGGGGGTGAAAATGGGATACCGCGGCAGCTCCTCTTGACAATCGACAGAAGTAGACGGACACTAGATTGGTTTGTCGATAGTCTAGGCATGTGTCCCTTTGAAACTCTGATTCAAACTTTGCTGCAACTTTCTGCGTCATAGGGGCGTAGGGCTACACGTCGAGAAGGAAGAGTGGGGCTTTCTTTTGGGGAATCTTTGAAGGAGTCGATACGTTGATGCGAGGGCGAGGCAGTTTCGTGTTAGGGGCCGGGGTCGGGCTCCTCTTCCTGGCCGGGGGATTTACTTCCCTCCGGGGGCAGAGTATCGGGGCCACCCTATCCTTGGACCAGGCGGTTGAGATGGCCCGGGCCAACAATCCGAATTATCTCATGACCGCCAACAACCAGGGGGTCGCCGACTGGGCCGAAAAAGAGGCCTACGCGGCTTTTCTCCCGTCCGTGACTACATCTCTGAGCGGACAGTATCTGGCGCCGGGCATTCCATCCACCGGGATCTACACCGGTGCGGACTTCGGTATCGGAAGTACCGACTACTACTTCTCAGGCTACAACTTGAGTCTCGGATACTCCCTCAGCGGGAGTACGTTTTTTGAGGCCGGGAGTGCCCGGGCAAACAAACGAGCTACGCAGGCCTCCATTCTGGCTGCCGCGTTCAACCTGGAATCCGGGGTGACCGCTCAATACATCATCGCCCTCCGCGCTCGGGACGCAGTTGAGGTGGCACAGCGCCAACTCGACAGAGCCGCTCAGAACCTGGAGCTGGCCTCCGCCAGGGTCGAGGTGGGTGCGGTGATTCCCACGGACGGGAAGCAGGCAGAGGTGGAGGAGGGGAGAGCCCGGGTCGGCGTCCTGGAGGCCGAGAGCCTTTTGCGGTCCGAGAAACTGAGGCTGGTGGAGCAGCTGGGTGTACAACATGACGGCGGCTTCGAACTCATCAGCGAGTTCGAGATCTTCAATCCCTCCTGGAACAGAGACGAACTCGTTGACCGTGCCCTGACGATCCATCCGCAGCTCAGAGCTTTTCTGGCCCAGGAGAGTGCTGGGGAAGCCCAGGTGAAAACCGCCTGGAGTTCATATTTCCCGAGCCTTTTTGTTCAGGCCACCTGGTCCGGGCGGGCCCGGGAGATCGGAGACACGGACTATCTGATTGAGACGTATCAAAAGGGGGTGGCTGGGGCGAAAACCAACTGTCAGTTTATGAATGAGATCGCCAGTGGATTGAACGGCCCCCTGACGGGATACCCTGAGGACTGCTCCCAGTACGTTCCGAGCTCTGAAACCGAAGCCGCCATCCTGGCCAACAACGACGTGTTCCCGTTTGATTTCCGGACCGAGCCTTTGAGCGTCTACGTTCAGCTTTCCTTTCCCATTTTTCAGGGATTTGGTCGTCATAGGCAGATCCAGGAAGCCCGAGCCATGGCCGAGGACGCCCGGTTCAACCGCCGGGCTGAGGAATTACGACTCCAGACTGCGGTGACCCAGGCCTACGACGAACTCCTGACGGCCGTAGAGGTGTTCGGCATCGAGGAACGAAACAGGGAGGTGGCCGAGGAGCAGCTCGATCTCGCCCAGGAGCGTTACGGCCTGGGTGCCGCCTCCTTCCTCGAGCTCCTCGAGGCCCAGAGTTCGGTGGCCGAAGCGGAGAGGGATTTTCTTAACGCCCGGTACCGGTTCCACGCCGCCCTTTGGACTTTGGAAGCATCGGTGGGCGAGCGACTGCGCCCCGAAACCAGCTTCCCCCAATAAACAATCAGATTTGAGAGGGTCTTTCCTTGGACATCATCCGAGAGCAGAAACCCAAGAGGAATAAACGAATCATCCAGGTATCGGCCGGGGTGATCGTCCTGATTCTCATCACCTGGGGCCTGAGCCAACTCAAACCGGCAGCCCCCACCGTGGATCGGGCTGTGGTGTGGGTGGACACGGTACAACGGGGCACAATGGTCCGGGCCGTTCGCGGGAACGGGACGCTGGTACCCGAGTCGATGAGGTGGATCACCGCTTTGACGGCGGGTCGCATCGAGCAGAGGTATCTCCAGCCTGGCGCCACCATCGACTCCACCACCGTGATTCTTCGCCTGAGCAACCCTGATGTGGAGGTTCAGCTCCTCCAATCCCAGCAGCAACTAAGCCAGGCCGAAACTCAGCTCATCACCCTCCGGTCCCAGCTCCAGACCCAGCGCCTTTCACAGGAAGGAATCGTGGCCCAAACCCGGACCCAGTACCTGGATGCGAAGAGGGTTTTAGACCAGAACCAGAGGCTGTTCGAGCGAAACCCCGATCTGGTGGCCTCTGCGGATCTGGAAAGGAGCCGTGAACTCTCCGTCGAGTTGGAGACACGACTCAACCTGGCCAAGGAACAACTGGAGGTTTCCCAGTCGACCTACCAAGAACAGATCGACGCACAGGGACGACAGATCCAACGCCTGGGGGCCATCGTCCAATTCAATGACGATCGCCGGGCTTCCCTGGAGGTTACGGCCGGGGTCGGTGGGGTCCTGGCCGAGCTCCCGGTTCAAGAGGGAGAATGGGTCCAAGCTGGCGGTACACTTGCCCGCGTGGTTCAACCCGGAAGATTGAAGGCCGAGGTCCGGATCCCTCAGACTCAGGCCCAGGACATCGCCGTGGGCCAGATCGCCTACATCGATACCCGGAACGACACCATTCAGGGGGAAGTCGCCCGCATCGACCCGACCGTCCAGAACGCGGCGGTCCTTATCGACGTGAGGCTCCCCGATAGCCTTCCCCAGAGCGCCAGGCCGGACCTCAGTATCGATGGGACGGTGGAAATCGATCGCCTGGTGGACGTGGTTTTTGTGGGCCGACCGGCTTTCGGCCAGGCCAACGCCAGGGTGGGAATCTTCAAGTTGGTGGAAGATGGCAACTATGCTGAACGTGTGAGCGTCCAACTTGGTGCAAGCTCGGTCAATGAGATCCAGATTTTGGAGGGACTCGAACCAGGGGACATTGTCATCCTCTCACCAATGGATCAGTGGGACAGCTACGAGAGGGTTCGTCTGAGGGGATGAGGCCGGAGTGAAACCGGAATAGAACGGAAGCCGTAGGGCAGGAGAGCTGAAGCCCTGCCCAGGCTAGACCAGAAGGAAAAACCTAAGCAAACAGGGGAGAACCGATGTCAAACGAAGCCCATCCACTCATTCAACTCCAGGGCCTGAGCAAGGTTTTCTATACAGAGGAGGTAGAAACCCACGCCCTTGGCGGAATCGAGATGGACATTCAGAAGGGTGAGTTTGTATCCATCGCCGGACCTTCCGGGTGTGGTAAGACTACACTCCTGTCGATCCTGGGCCTGCTGGATTCGCCCACTGGCGGAAAGTACGTCCTGGACAACGAGCCGGTGGAAAACCTCACGGCGTCCACCCGGGCGAAGATCCGGAACCAGGCCATCGGGTTCGTCTTCCAGGCCTTCAACCTGATCGGTGACCTCACTGTCTACGAGAACGTCGAGCTCCCCCTCACCTACCGGGGCATGCCGGGGAAAGAACGGAAGGAGCGGGTACAGGAAGCTCTGGAAAGGGTCGGGATGGCCCACCGGATCAACCACTATCCCTCCCAGCTCTCCGGGGGTCAGCAGCAGAGGGTGGCGGTGGCCCGGGCCATCGTCGGAAAGCCTCTGATTGTCCTGGCTGATGAGCCCACCGGTAACCTGGACTCAAAGAACGGCCACGCGGTCATGGAACTCCTCAAGGAACTCCATGACGACGGTGCCACGATCTGCATGGTGACACACGATCCTCGGTACGCCCATATGGCCCAGAGATTGATCCACCTCTTCGACGGTCAGGTGGTAAGCGAAGATGATGCCCAAAAGTTGGCTGAAATCGAGGAAGCCGGATTCGACATAGTCTGACTCAGGCATTGCGAATAGCTTTCGGGGGTGAGGGAGAGGTCCTTCACCCCCATTTCTTTTTTCAAGGTCCTTTTATTGATGCCATTTATCAGCCTCAGGAATATCGAGAAATCCTACAAATCGGGTGCCGGTGAAACGTTCGTCCTCCGGCGAATCAGCCTGGACCTCGAGCTGGGGGAATTCATATCGATCATGGGTCCCTCAGGGGCAGGGAAGTCCACCCTCCTGGCCATCCTTGGCATGTTGGACGGGGACTGGGGGGGTGAGTACTACCTGCACCATGAGGCCGTCCATGCCATGAGGCCGAAGGACCGGATCGGGCTGAATAGACAGTACATCGGATTCGTCTTTCAGCAGTATCATCTCCTGGATGACCTCACGGTTTATGAGAATCTGGAAATCCCCCTCTCCTACCGGAATGTCAAACGGAAAGAGCGGCAGGCCATGGTCGCCGACGCTCTGGACCGTTTCCAGATCGTAGGGAAGAAGGACCTCTATCCGAATCAGCTATCCGGGGGCCAACAGCAGATGGTGGCCGTAGCGCGGGCCGTTATCGCCGAGCCGAAGGTGATCCTGGCCGATGAACCCACAGGGAGCCTCCACACCTCCCAGGGCGAAATGATCATGGAGCTCTTGAAGACCCTGAACGACGAAGGGACCACCATCATTCAAGTCACCCACAATGAAGCCTGGGCGGCCTACGGCAACCGGATCGTCAACCTTCAGGACGGATGGATGGTGGACGAGGTGCAGTAAGGCTAAGGGCTGGGTGGGGGGCGAACCTTCGGGGTTCGGGGGGCCGGCCGGCGGGCACCGCTGGTGGGC
>CAYOVN010000223.1:0-5193 GCA_964407425.1 uncultured Gemmatimonadaceae bacterium | reverse complement strand
CGGATACTTCATCGGTGGCGGCTCCCAGGTTCGAGGACTCCCTGTCACCTGGAAGCTAGATCAAGAGCCATGCACCAACGCCGCTTACCGCCGATTTCCGCCTTCTCTAGGATCCTCCAACCCAGCGCGGGCCACTCAAGTAAAGCAGTCTCTGGAGAACCCGGCGTGGTTCAGAGGGACACCTGCGAAGGGCGGTTGGCAGCTACGTGGAGCATTATCACGGGGAGCGGTGCCACCAAGGCATCGGCAACCGGCCAATCGAAGGGGTTCCAGAACTCACCACGGGATCGGTCGCCCGGTTGGAACGGCTAGGAGGAATTCTAAGCCAATACTACCGAAGAGCCGCTTGATCGGTGGATCGGATATTGGAACAGGACGGCCAGCCATGAAGATCCCCAATCAAGCCGAAACAGCTACCCACCCCCCGACTGGACACTCACAAGATCTAGCCGGGCCGACCGCTCCTGTCACCGTCTCGGCATGCTGGAACCGGACCAGCCCCGAGGCTGTCGATCCCGGCTGTGGCAAAGACCGGCAAACTACCTCCTAAGGGTCACGGAAAGATACCTCTCGATGACCAAGTCTCCCGGCTTCCTTGGGCCACTCACCCTGACAGTAGAATTCCTTTATTTTCATCAGAATCATCAACCGGGTTCCCCGGATCGCTTTAGGATCCTGAAGGACTTAACCACAGGGGTTCCGAGAGTGTCCTTCTGAACACCGTACAAGTGTTCGCTGGTCGCGAAAAGGAGCTGGAACAGGGGGGGGAGGTCCAAACGACCCAACCATCGCCCAGTCGGTTCGAAAACTTCCCAGCGAGAATCTCGCCACGTCTCAGGCGGGGCCCCAGGAGAAAGAGGAATCTCCGAGACCAATCCA
This sequence comes from uncultured Gemmatimonadaceae bacterium, assembly GCA_964407425.1. Taxonomy (GTDB): domain Bacteria; phylum Gemmatimonadota; class Gemmatimonadetes; order Longimicrobiales; family Gaopeijiaceae; genus JABDNZ01. Next base: position 4,314 of record CAYOVN010000223.1, on the reverse strand, counting down.
AGATAATCGTCGGGCCAACGACGGAGCCACACATTGCCCTCTGAGTCAACGAGCATCCCGTCGAAGACCGGTTTCTCCGAAGGCAAGGATGGGAATGCCTCCAGCGGGGGGAACAACGCATGGGTGTCATCATTCCTCCCATAAGCACCGGTGAAAAGCCGTTGCCGATCCCAGTAGCGACGTCGGTCCGGATTGGAGATTGGCTTTCTAAGTGCACCCCAGCTGACGACCCTCTCCAGCGATCCGTCGGGGGCAAAGACTCTCCATTCCGGTATCGCCCCCCAACCCGTGATCACCCGCTCCCCATGCATCTGGATGTTAGACTGCACTCCGGTCCAAGGGACCGGGACCCCCAACGGCCTGTTCTTAAAGGGACCACGGAACAAATCAGCAGCGGGTACCTTGGCGATTGTATCAAGGCTTTCAAGTGTGAAGTCAGTCCACGAAAGGACGCTGTAGGAAAGGCCACGTTCCCCTCTCCGGGGTCCTTCACCCGTCTCCTGAACCAAATATCTAGTACAGTCCGGCGTAGCCCCAATCACCCCAATTCGCCTTCCCCGAGACGTTTTAGGTTTACGGGCAACGAATCGGCCCTCGGAGTCGAACCGACTGAGGTTTCGACCACTCACCAACAGGGAACCATCAGTGCAAGGGAATACCGAAGAGACCGCCTTGAATTCACCTGGGCCGTCTCCCTTCCGCCCAATCGTCTTCAGAAGTCGACCTGCTTTGTCGAACACGAAAAGGCTAACCAGGCCCCCGTCAAGAACAAGCACCGAACCAGAAGGTAGGACAGCAATATCACGGACATTGCTGAAGAACACAGGTGTTTCACTCTTGGCGTCAAACTCGCCAGCAACAAACTCCGCCGTGTCCGCGATGCGCCATCTCCCGGAACTCTCCCAAAGCGCCCTTCGGCTTTCGGCCAGAATCGCGCCTGAACTGTCATGGGCACTAACCTGGAACTCGGCATCCATCGGGGTTTCTTCAGACGGCGAACATGAAGCCACTCCGCACAGGAAGAGAATCATTGCGTGAGCCGAGATGCGGCTCTTCGATCGGAGGCCACGGTCGTTCGTTCGGAATTCCATCACTCCCCCTTGGGCCCTTTTTCCGTGTCAGGAGTCCAAAGCCCGCAGGGTTTCCCAGGCACACTGGTCGACTGATCGAGTGGGAGGAAAAGTGAGCCGTATTGGGCCTTAAGAACAGGTGTACCATAGTGATCAAGCGTAATACCGATGGCCGACGGAGTTGGGAGGTCATACGCTCGGTCAAGGGAGCCACGGTCAGTGTATACCTCAATCCATTGGTCATCTACTTCCCATTTGCCGTGGGATTCGTACAGTTGCCGGGCAAGCTCGGAATTGTCCGGCCGCCAAATTGCGGATCCATTCCGGATGACCCAGAATTGGCCCTTACTTCCGAACGCTCCGGCCTGCAACTGCGGGACATGATACACGACTGGCTGGTCTCCCCCAATGTCAATCCACGGGATTTTCATTGTGTCCTCCCGGGGGTCAGGCGCAGAGAAATACCTCGGAAGTGACTTCCGGCTTGATTGTACCCAGACGTCCCCAGTGGTGGGCGGGTGAAAGGTCAGAAGTTCGGCATCCCAGAGATCCAAGACTAAGACCGTATCGGCAACGCTCCCGATTGCGTACAGGCTCGCGGTCGAAAGGACACTCCCCCCTCTGTCCCTTACTTGGCCTGCGGTCCCCACACGTTCTCCTTCCAGGTTAAGGACCCAGACCAACGGGGACGGGACCCAGGGACGAGGTGACGGAAGGAGGTCCCCATAGCCTAACGGAACCATCGCAATCAGGGTATCGGAGAGGAAGGTGAGTGGGCCTACGCGGTGCTCCCCCCAGGGGTGCCTCGGCAGGTTCAGTTCTTGAACTCGTCCATCAGAGGGATGGATAACTCGAAGCCAAGGATGAGCCTTCGACCAGGACAATACTAGATGCAAGGGCTCGTTGTATTTCAACCCACTCACGGGTCCAGGCAATCCGGGAGTTCTGTCCACCGAGCCATTTTCGGTGGAGAACTCCAGAATTGAACCAGAGCTAGAACTACCTCCCCAAAATGTACACTGGGCTATCCGCTCCAAGGAACCGAGAGCAGTGCCATTGATCTTCGGCACCTCGATCCATTCGGAGAGTGGGGTGGTTGGAGGGGGAGGGTCTGCCTGATCGGTCCGGGGCCCCGTGCATGCCGGATGGGTCAAGACTAGGGAAATGACAAGGATCCGTGGTGCAGGATTGGCCATCCGTAGCCGGTTCACGAGCAACCGTCCCGGGCCATCTCGACCGGCGGGAAGTGGGCCCCGAGCAGCCCGAGGACCTTCTCACCCCTCCGCCCCGCGAGATAGCTGGTGGGTGTCCCAACGACTCCCAAACTCCTCTCCACATCATACTGACGGCCCGGCGCATGATAAAGAAGGGTCTCCCCAAGGTCGCGTCCTTGAACGAAACGGTTGGCGCCTGTACGATCATCAAGTACCACCCAAACCGGCACAACTGGCACGTCGACCGAATCCCTCCAAGTTTCAAACCGGATTCGCCAGCGATCCCTCATCTGCTCACATACGGGACAACTCGGGCTCAGGATTACTACAAGTGAACACCCCCCGAGACTCGATAAAATACCTCCGAGGGCCCCATCCTGCCGAGCGCCATCTATGCTTGAGATCCAAACGTCCGGCAGAGGTTCGCCGAACTCAGGCCCTTGCATAAAAGACAGACTCACGCGCCGCCGATGAACCACAAGCTGAACCGCGAGCCCAACGACAAGGACGGCCAGAATCATGAGCCTTCTCCGGCCAGGCCAAATCCGGCCCCGTGATTTCGTCAACGTACTAAGCTAGATTTCCATCTCATTCGACTTCTTCACAGTCCTCGCAGGCCGTGATCGACGTGACATGACCGCAGTACCGCCCCTTGGTCCCACAATGCCAGCCCCACGGGCCCTCGTCCCCCTCCTGGGCCATGGCCGGTACGGCCAGCGAGGCGGCCAGACCAAGGTTTGCAAGGACTAGGCCCAAAAGAACAGTTCGGAAAAGCTTCTCACCAATAGTTCGCACGAAATCCGCCTCCTGTTTAGGACAAAGAGTCCTCGATTAGAAAAGGAACATTTTGGTTTCAGTCCCATTCGTGCTAATGCCGGACGGGATACTAGTAAGGATGCGCCTATCCTGGGAATGGTACGGAGCCAAAGGTTGGAAGTCAAACCTGGAGCCTCCGACCCCTCACCCCGAAAACGAAGAGTGTGACGAACCCACGAGGCAACGACGAATCGAGGCTCTTTACCCCCGTTAAGTGCGTATTCTTCAAGGTCGTCCGATCGGATTCCCAAAAGGCTAGTCGTGGGAGATTCCCATCAAGGCCTTTCGGATAGCCGGCCACTCAGGCACATCCGTGTGGATGGTGGTCGTCCTTCGCCCAACAGCAGGCGTGCCGCACACTCGTTGACGCTCGTGGCGCTTCGCCGGTGTCGGTTCTTATGGAAGAAGCATCGTTCAGGAGGGCGGCTACGGAGCCACGGTGAGCCGACTCAAATCTCCGCCATTCCCGGACCACAGGCCCAGGTAGCCAGAGGTCGCCGATTAGGGGGATCTTCGAAAAGGCCCTGAATCATTGGGTTTTCGCAGGTCGGTGAGGTTGTGATTTCCGGAACTCTGCATGTTTCTCTGCATGTTCGGCCTAAAAAACCCGCGTTTTTCCTCCTTTTAGCCGCTCTGCTCTCTCAGCGTTCCCCCCTCCAACACGACCCTCAGCATCGTGTCTGCGTCAGGTTGCTGATAGCATACCCTCAGCGTTGCCGGACTCGCCCAGCCCCCGGCCTGCGCGACATCGATGTCCGGCAAATGTTTTCTTTCGGTCGCGGCGTTGGTGCATGGCTCGGAGCAGAGGACAGATTCCCCGACAGGAGGACGACGCTCGTCGCTGGGGACCGGGCAACCGGTGTCAAAGGGCCCCAGGGGCCCCAACAGGGACCCCAAACTCGCCGCAACTGACTATATCTCAGGAGTTCTCCAGGGAACGGCCAACGACCTAACGCCCAAACTCCCCGCAACTTAGGCCACCTCACGAACACTCAGCGCACATGCTGCGCTAAACTCTTAATCTGTAGGTCTGAGGTGGTTTGAGTTGTGGTGAGATCGGCTCAAGGATTGTCACGTTGCATGAGGCACGTGCCGGCCGCCGACGGTTATCAGGGGCCAAGCTCACGACCCCGTCCTGTTCCAATACTCAGCCCAGGGTGAAATCCTGTGCACGATCGGGGGCAGGGTTAGGGGTGACGTGCTGCGGCGGCGCG
>CAYOVN010000222.1:0-5220 GCA_964407425.1 uncultured Gemmatimonadaceae bacterium | reverse complement strand
GGACATTCCGGGGTACAGGATTCCCCCGCGCACGGGCGCGTTCCAATGGGCCTGTAACTCGCTCGACATAACTCAGGACTAAACTGTCTCGAACTTGATCAGTCAGACGTGAGGCGGGGAGTACCAGTTCCCGTTTCCAGCGGACCTTTCCATCCGGACCGTGGCTGGTCAGGGAAACCGTGTCAGGAGCAACGTCGGACCACTCCGCTATGAGAATACCGGACCCGTTGGCCGCGAATTCGATAATGGGGGGCTGCACAATCGGGTTGGGTCCGAAGGTGCCGATCCGCGGAATGCGAACGGCCGAAGGATTCGGAACCAGAGTCAAGGTGTCCTGGTACTCCAAGGTCCGGTCCCCCACCATGACTGGAAGGTGCACTAGAGTGTCTGTTCCGATTACATACGCGTCGGCGAAAGCGTAAGCGTGCCCACCGGCCATGTAGCCCACTATTCCTAGTGGGGCAGTGAACCGGTACCCGTTGACTTCGAATGGTGTGGCCTGAGTTGACAAGTGTCGCCCATTCGTCAGGAAGAGAGAGATCCGGGGCGAAAACCCGTTCCTAATCCACAGAGTGTCACCGAACAGGCCATGCCCGAACACCAGATCAAACTCCCCAGGTCCTTGTCCCTTGCCCCCAATCGCCCGAAGGAATGCGCCGGTTGAATCGAATACGGATACCGCAGCTGCACCCGTAAACCGGGCGAAGACTTCACCGGTGGGGGAGACGACAAGCTTCGGCACTGCCGGGAATGCGTATTCCTCGGCTGCGTCCGGCCCGCCAACTCGAAACACAGTCTCCACTCCCTTCACCGGCAAGACCTGGCCGTCAACTGGAAGATCAGCCACACATGCCGAGAGAAGAACAGCGAAGACAGGGACGATGCGACGGTGTTTCATCTATCCAGTATTCCTATGATGTGGGGGTGGGCATGGCATGGCCCTACCGATCAAGTTCTCATATGGCACATAACTCGTTGTTAGCGACACAGGCCGTCGCCAAATCCCATGCCTGCCTGGTGAAAAGGGACCCTGGTGTCACAAACGGGCCAGACTGGCATCTTGGTCACGCTCCTCTGCATTCTACGGTTCCGTTCCTGCAAATCGGCCCTAACACTTCCCGACCGGGGCCGGGCACCCATGAGACGGACCTCATCCTGTTTCCGCTGCACGGCGAGGTCCCGGGGGCCGGGGTCCACGTTCCGGCGAACGTTCCCCAAAAGACCTCCACCAGAGCGGCCAACTCGGCGAGGGGTAGTCTAGCCTCACCCCATGAGCTCCTCGTCAGGAGACTCCGAAACCAGGCTCCCCCAAACCCGATCCTATTTTGAATCGGCAACAGCCGCGTGGATTGCCATGCCGATCCAGCAGAAAGGAGCAGCGATCCCATATGTGACGAGGGACAAGAGAAGGGTCATAACCAGCCACCCGAACCCAGCCGCCCACTGGCCCTTATACCAAAGACCCACCGGCCCGAGAAGGAGGCCAAGGCAGCCGGCACTCACATTCGATTTTGAGGGCGGTTCGGGTTGTGTCCGGGTTGGAGTAGGAGTGAACGGTTCGATCACGCCACACCGTGGACATTCTCCGGTCATCGGTGCGAGGATTTGTTCGCCGCACCCCACGCAGAAACCTTCATGTAGCCGAGGGCCGGCTGGCTCCGGCGCCCCGCAATGAGGGCAGGACCTTGCCTCCGTGCTGATATCCTTCCCGCACTCCCTGCATGGTTTTAGCCCCATCGATACCTTCCCTGATCCGGAGAGTTGCCTCCCAGCGAAGGGGGGATCGGACGTGGACCGACTCGCCCGGGCTAGGTGCTTATTCCCCCAGGCACGGCGTTCATATACCTGAAGTACCATCGGCCTGCCGAGGTTGGAAATTCGATCCCCCTGACCCAATCCACGATTGGCGAAAGTCTTGATGAATTTCCGGGCCTGGGGTGAGGAAAACTCGGCTCTTAATTTGGCCGGCGTCGAACGTCGCAAACTACCGTGGTGTCCAACCAGGTTGTAGCCTAGCCGCCCACGATGCGATACCGAACGACCTGTTGGACCCCGAGGGGATCGGTTTCGACCATCCATAGCCGCTTTCCGTCGGATGCCACCGGCCTACTGCGACGGTTCCTTGGCCGAATGGTCCCCAGAAACCGTCCCGTCGGTTCAAACACATCAAGGGTCAGGTCTTCCTTCCATTCAGACGGCGGGTTGCCGAACCTCTCGCGCTCAGCGCGCTTAGATTCGGTTTCCGGAATGCGTATTCCCTCTCCATGAAGCGCCACCCAAACCCGCCCCCCCTGGTCTATCCAGAACTGCCAATAAGGTGGTTTTTGGTCGGGCACCCTTTTCCCCTTCTCACCCCACCGCTCCGAGAAATGGTCAACGAGGGTTTGGGCCTCCGCTCTCTCCCTTCGTTTCATTGGAACCGGTTCCCAAACCTTCTCCACCTCGATCACTCGGCCATCTGGCTGGGGGAGGGAAAGGCGGTACTGATCGTTCCTCCCGACGACGAGGCTACCAATCGGACTGAGGTGGGAAATTGTCAGGACCGCATATGGTCGCATGGGCCCCAGATCATAGCGTTTCCCGCCATGCTGCGGCCCCTCCCGGTTGCCAGGGGGGATCCTTATGGTGTCCAGAATTACGCCCGACTGATCGAGGCGGAGGAGTACGAAAGGCATGTCGGCGAGGCTTCGGTCCCTCTCTAGGATGTAGTACCTTCCATGGTTGTCTACGCTGAACAAATCCCCAGCGGCCCCCAAGAACTTCTTGGGGACGTTGGTCCTCGAGATGAAACTCCCATTGGGTCGAAACAGGGAGACGGCTCTTTTCCCGTCATCGTATGCAGCCAACCGTCCGTCGGGTAAGAAGGCGAGTGCTGCCAAGTGGTTCCTGAACTCTCCTGGGCCGTCGCCATCCCCCCCAACTGTAAGGGAGTGGCTGCCATCTGGATTGAAGATGCGGATCTCTGATGCCATCCTGTCGGCCACCCACATCTTCCCATCCTCCCCGACGGCCACATCGGCGATATCCCCGAAAAGGAAAGCCTCGGGTCCATACGTCATCCCGATGCGGACCTCCTCCTCCAAGGTCAGATTCGGCCCCCAGGCACCCGTGGCATTCGCTTCATAGGATACCGTATCCTGAGCGTGCAGGTGGCCTAGGAGTAGGAAGGGGAGAAGGCTGACTGTGATTATGGGAGCGGCCGTTGTCCGGCGGATTTGCATATGCATCTCAATCAGCGTTCCTGGTGGTCGATTAAGGGGGGGGCGTACACTTCTATTCGGCTCCCTCGAGCACTTCTCGAACCAGACCTTCCAGTTCTTCTCTGGTCGGAGTCCTTCCTAGGTAGACGCCGTTAAAGATGATGGCTGGGGTTGCCGTGGCCCCCATCCGTTTCGCGGCTTCGATGTCCGTCTCGATGCGGGGGACTGCTCCGGCTCGGGCGAGGCACTCTTCGAAGGCGCCTAGGTCCTGGATTCCGGCAGCCTCCGCGAACCGGAGAAACGCATTCCCCAGCCAGTTCCGATCTTCCATCAATCTATCGTGAAAAGCATCAAAGACACCCTGTTCTCCTGCGCACTCCGCCGCTCGGGCTGTTGCGTATGAAAACTGATGACTTTGCAGCGGCCAATGCCGCCAGATGACCCTGATCTCATCTGGAAAGGAATCCCGAACAGCTCTCAGCGAAGAGTGGAAGACCCGACAAGGATTACACTCATAGTCTCCCCACTCAACTATGGTAACTGGCGCATCCTCCGGACCTCTTTGATGCCCGATTTGGTAATCCTTCCAGTTCTCCACCCGGATGTTCTCCCTCTGGCGGATCTTTGGGGTTTGGTCGAGAAAACCTGAAAGAACTACGAATGCCACTGCCATAGCCGAAAGACCGGCGCCAACCGTGGCAGCATCAATGATCATGCCTCTCGCGTCCCGCATCTCAGTCTCTCCTTGAAGCGATGGTTTCCCCGGCCCGCCCGAGCCCTGGGCCGGGGAAACCACTACCTGATCTGGACCTCCTTAACTGGGTAGTGCACAGACGATGTACCAAACACCTTCAACCCCGCACACAGTCTCCCCACATTCCATCGTAGTGTCTTCACCGCAGGTCATTTCGCAGTGGTACTGACCGTTGGTTACCCCTTCGCAGTCTGTTGTGCAACCCAGGTGGCAGAACCCACCCTCTGCCCAGGCCCCCCCTGGTGCCAATGCCAAGGCCAAGACCGAGACTCCCAAACACGTGATTGATACCATCAGCCTCTTCAACCGACCGACCATTCTGTATGCCTCCGTTTCTCTTTGGGGATCGAGGTTGAGTCCTCCCCGCATCCCAAGTTAGTGATGCGTCGGAGTGCAGGCGCGCGGGACATGCTTCCGGGCAGAAATCCCCCCAACTCCAACGTTGCCTTGATGCACCTCCGGCCGATTCCGTGCACCGGCGTGATTCCTGACCGACCGAACCCTCAGTGGTCGATTTCCAGTGGGGTGCACACTTCGGCCGTGACTGGCATCAATAGAAAAGGTGGTGATTTCTTTGCTTCTGGCATGGAGTCCGATGACTGGTCCTTCTCTTCGAAAAACACTGTTGCTCTTACTGGGTGGACTCGCGGTTCTTCAGTTCGCAGTTCTTGGAGTTAGGTGGTCTCAAAGTTCAAGACCGGAAGCCACCTGGCTTGAGGCGGGGGATACGATCCGGTTCTCCGGGGGCTTCGGGTCGGATCGAGGATTTGAACCCTCGTTTCGGGAGAGAAGGATTGTGTTCTTTGCCTTCGATCCCAGCTGCCCTTTCACAAGGGCCGTGGCGCCGGCATGGGCCTCGTGGATGAGAAGGGTGGAAAAGGAGGATGTAGACATCTGGGCGGTCACTGGGAGCGCCCGATCCGTCGCGGTGGGTTTTGCCGAAGAAAGCCAATGGGTAGCACCCGTTGTTTCCCTTCCCGGCCAGCTCCCTGAATCTCTTGTCAATGCGATCGTTCGCCGCACTCCATGGATTTTCGTAGTAGATGACGAGGGCGTGATCCTTTTGGAAGGCCATGGCGGTCAAGTCTCCGAACTCCTTCAGGGCGGGTGGGGCCTGACGGGGTTGGGGGGAAGCTGATGTCGTGCAGGGGGCTCGTCGGGCTCTTGGTCGGGACTCTGGGGTTTGGGTGCGCACGGAACGCCCCTGATGCGGTGTCAGATCCGGTAGTCGTTCAGCGGGAGGCCATTCAGGTCCTAGCTCCCGAT
>CAYOVN010000221.1:0-5296 GCA_964407425.1 uncultured Gemmatimonadaceae bacterium | reverse complement strand
ATTCTCTATTTGGGGTCCGGTGAGGCCAACAACTCCAGAAGCACCTACTGGGGTGACGGCGTTTACAAGTCCACCGATGCAGGTGCGACCTGGACCAACGTCGGGCTCCCCGAGTCCCAACATATCGGCCGGATCGTGGTTCATCCCTCTAACCCGGATATCCTGTATGTGGCGGCTCTGGGGCACCTTTACTCCGAAAATCCGGAACGGGGCCTCTACAAGTCCACCAACGGTGGTCGCACCTGGGACCAGGTCCTGGCCCCCGAGGTCCGCGGAAAGACCATCGGCGTGGTTGATGTAGCCATGGACCCGTCGAATCCCCAGGTCCTTTACGCCGCGACTTTCGACAAGGTTCGGGTTCCCTGGTCGTATGATTTGGCCGGACCCGGTAGTCGGGTGTACAAAACAACCGACGGCGGGGACAACTGGGAAATGCTCACCAATGGGCTCCCCCAGGGCATGCTCGGTCGGATCGGGATCGACATCTACCTCCGGGATCCGAACATCGTCTACCTGACGGTGGAGAACGGAAACAAAGAGGGAATATCCGACGAAGAGCGCTACCAGGAGCTCATGAACCACCAGGCGAGTCGAGGCATGGTCGGCGGCGAGATCTACCGGTCTGACGATGCCGGTGCCACATGGCGGAAAGCCAACCCCGAAGACCAACCCATCGGCGGCGGGCCCGCTTACTACTATGGCCAGATCATCGTTGATCCAAACGATTCAGATGTGGCCCACGTGCTTTCAGCCGGCTCCTATGGAACCCGGGACGGGGGTGAGACCTGGCAGAACAGGCCCCTTGGATTCGGCGGCGACGACCACGCCCTTTGGATCGATCCGGACAACTCCGATCACATGCTCCTGGGCTACGACCACGGACTGGGCGTGACCTGGGACGGAGGAGAGAACTGGTACCACCCGGACAATCAGTCCCTGGCCCAGCTCTATTCTGTCGGGTACGACATGTCCTACCCCTACCGGGTAGCAGGTGGCTTGCAGGACAACGGCTCCAAGATGGCCCCCCACACTAGCGTGTCCGGCCGGGGGATTCGGTATGAGGACTGGTTTGGCGTGGGTGGCGGAGACGGGATGTATAACGAATTCGAGACCTGCAACAACCGTTTCCTGTTCAATGAGTCCCAGTTCGGCCCCCTGAGCCGCCTCGACACGTGGACGGGTGAGCGAAAGGGAATCCGGTACAATGATCCTGAGCTGCGGTTCAACTGGAACGCCCCGATCCTCGTTTCACCCCACGACTGCAACGTCGTATTCCACGCGGCGAGCAAACTCCTTCGCTCTCCCAACATGGGCGAGAGCTGGGAAGTCATCAGCGACGACCTCTCCAAGGCCGATCCGGTTACGTTGGCCACGGGGAAGGGTGGTGACGGGAACATCCAGTATGGCACCATCTCCACCATATCCGAGTCCACCCTCCAGGCTGGGATCATCTGGGTGGGGACCGATGACGGAAACGTTCAGGTCACTCAGGACGGGGGGGAGAACTGGACCCTCGTGAATGCCAACATCCCGAACAATCCCGAATACTGGGTGAGTAGGGTGGAGGCATCCCACCACGATCTGGGGACAGCCTACATATCCTACACCGGATTGCGCCGGGACGACTTCGGGGCCTACGTGTACAAGACGACGGACTTCGGAGCGACTTGGACCGACATCTCGGCAAACCTCCCGGAAGAACCCGTCAATGTGATTCGGGAGCACCACCAGAACCCGAATCTCCTCTTCCTGGGCACGGACTTCTCAGTCTACGCGTCGGTCGATGGTGGGCAGAGCTGGACGAAGATGAAGAACAACATGCCCGTGAATCCCATTTACGACCTGAAGATCCACCCCAGGGAAAACGACCTCATCGTCGCCACCCATGGGCGGGGAATCTACATCACAGACATCAGCCCATTGGCTGAAGTGAACCTGGAGACCCTCGGCCAACGGGCTCATTTCTTCCAGCCCGAATCCAAGATCCGATGGGTGGCCGGGATTTCCAACGAAGCAGCTTCCGACAACTTCAATGGCGAGAGCGAAGCCGCCGAAATCCCCTTTTACTACTGGCTCCAGGGCGATGCCGGAGGGGAGGTCACCTTCACGGTGAAGCAGGGGAATGTAACGGTAGCGACGGTCACGGGTCCGGGGTCCGCAGGGCTGAACAAAGTTGCCTGGGGGATGTCGAAGGCACCGCCGGGACCGGCGCCGCAAGCGGCCCAGGGACCGGGTCGGTTCCGGCGGCCCAATCCTGCTCCTCACGGCGAGTACACAGTGGTGATGTCCGTAAACGGACAGGAGATCAGCCGGACAGTGTCCATCCTCAGAGATGAATGGTGGATGTTCCGGAAGTAGTTTTCGAACCTCTCCGGCCTTCCTGAGCGAAGAGAAGGGGCCCCGGGTCATTTTGAATGGCCCGGGGTCTTTGCTTGGGACAGGCTTTGAGGGAAGGGCTTGTTTTCCTTGTGGATGGCGGGCCCCTGCCAGTATCTATGGGGCGACCCGCTATTTCGAAAGAGAGCTTCCGTGACTGCAGAAGGTACCAAGAGACTTGGGGAGAAAGGGTTTCCGGGGAGACCCACGGCCCCTTTCCGAGATTTTGTCGCATGGCTGGCCGAGTCCTCCGGTCAGATGAACAACCCCACCTTCCGGAACGCCTCCCCCGCCGACCTTTATTCCCTTGCTCCGCTGGCGTCGATCACTGAGGAGAAGCTGATTGAAGAGCTCAGTGACTTCTGTGGCGTTCCTTTCGTAGCACGGATCGAAGAAGATGACGCGGAGTTCAAGACCCTCTCGAGGAAGTACTGCGAAGCGAAATTGGTGGTCCCGGTCAAAGGGACGGGTAACCGGCAAACTGTCGTAATCAGCAATCCGTTCGACTGGGAGCTATTGGAAGACCTGGACCGTTCGATCCCCCGGGGTAAGCATCTGGCTCTGCTCCTCGCCGCCCCCGGGACCCTGCGGTGGGTTCTGCATCCAGAAAGTGAAGAGGGTGCCGATTCGGGCTCCGGGCCGGGCGTCCCCGAGAGGTCGGAGGATGCGTCGGGTGGCGGTGGTTGGCGGGGCCGGGCCTACGACCCGGATCACGATCCGGGGAAGAAGCACCCTCTGGCGAAGTTGGCCATCGAGCTTCTTTCGAAGACAGTTTCGGAGGCGGCTTCCCACCTGATGGTGGAGCCCACGAAAGTTGGCTCTGTGGTTAGAGCCGAAGTGGCTGGTAGAAGTTTTGAGCTCAAGGAACTCTCCCTCGAAACCGGCCGGATGCTCGTGGGCCGATTCAAGGCTCTTTCCGGGATGGACCTGGCCAGGAAAAGGACTCCCCAGAGCGGAGGGTTGGAGATCGTCCTTGATCAGAGGGTCTTCAAACTCCGCCTCTCCACTTCTCCGACCTCAGCCTTTGAGAACCTGGTGATCCGGGTCCTGGATTCCACCGGCGAAGCCGGGCCCCTCGACGGCCTGGGAATGACGGATGAGCAGGCCAAAGCGCTGCGGGAGATGGCCAGGAAAGAGAAGGGTCTGGTTCTATTCGTGGGACCGTTGGGTTCGGGAAAGACCACGACGATTTACTCCCTTCTCTCCGACGTGGCGGACCGCGGCAGAAGCCTCGCCACCGTGGAAGACCCTATCGAACACAAGATCCCCTTTGCGAATCAAATGGAGGTAGGGGAGGGGGCCGGAGTAAGAGCGCTCCTGAGGGAAGCAATTCATGGGAAACCGGATGTTCTTTTTCTAAGTGAGATCCGGGACCTCGTTTCCGCCCAGAGCTGTGTGGAGTTCACCGAGGGGGGGCATCTTGTCCTCTCCTCCATGAACTCCTCCAACGCCGCTACCGCCGTATTCCGTCTGGAACGGTTGGGTGTAAACAGGGCTCATGTGGCCGAATGCCTGACCGGTGTAGTGGCGCAGAGGCTCCTTCGACGACTCTGCACCGATTGTCGAGAGATCCGGCCCACCTCCCAGGAGGAGGCTACGACCCTCCGGGGCTTCACGGACGAGGTTCCCGAGTCTCTGGCTCATCCCGTGGGGTGCTCGTCCTGTCGGGGCACCGGATTTCAGGGAAGGGAGGCAGTCTACGAAGTGATTCGTGTCGGCCCCAGGATGTCTCAGATGGTAAGAGACGGCAGGCCCATCTCAGATCTGAGGGAGTTCGCTAAGGCCCGAGGGGACCTCCTGGTGGGCGATCATGCCCTTCTGAAGGTCAGGGAGTTGGTTGTCACCTTGGACGACGCTTATCGCGGGGTTTTGTTGGAGGAAGGGGGCCTGGCGGTGGAGGAGGGGGAGGAGCTTGACGAACGTGACCCTGCGATCGATGAGGGCGGGTCGTCTGAAGCCAGCGGTGAGGAGGATGAGACCCTTTCCCTGACCCCCCAGTCCACGGTGCTGGTGGTGGAGGACGAAGAAGGGACCAGGTTCCTCCTCGATCAGATCCTGGCCCAGGCCGGGTACCGGGTCTTTACGGCGGGTGATGGAGGTGAAGCTCTCCTCAAACTCGGCGCCGAGGATGTGGATCTGATCCTTTCAGACATCTATATGCCAAATCTGGATGGCCTCAGGCTCCTGGAAATTCTTAACCAGAACGGGGTCAAAACCCCCGTCATCCTTCTGACAGGTGAACCCTCACCCGAGGTCGAGGCCCGGGGTCGGGAGATGGGCGTGGCCGCCTACCTCAGGAAGCCCATTCAGCGGAACGTGCTTCTGGAAAGCATCGAAAGATTGCTGACCGGAGCCCAAGACTAACAAGCATGCCGGCACCCGGTACCAGAGAAACCCCTGTCGTGTTATCCTTTTTTGCTAGGGCGGAAACAGCCCGTCCGAGCCGGTAGCTCAGCTGGAAGAGCAACGGACTTTTAAACGGTTTTTGACGCTATTCACTGTTTTCTATGTTGTTGTTAATTAAACACTTAGAAAATACGTCTTTTCAAGATCCCTCCAATACACGACATTTCGTCCCTCAACATTTCCCTTGATTTCAACCTCGTTCGGGAGTGTTAAGTGGCAAAGTCAAGATACTCAAAACCTCGTCGGGGCACCTATCGGATTGATAAGGTGTTTCCTGAGCCAGTTGGTAGGATTCAAAGATCTTCCGGTACTCACAACCAAGGTATGTATTCCAAGATCTTGACATGTCTGACCTACCTGTGGGAAGAGCAGAGGATAGACGATCTGATTGCACTGAGGGACGGGAAGGTGAAGCCTCTCACTCTACTGAGAGCTTGGAAAGACAACACCCTCTCTTCCCGTAATTGGGTCAATAGCGAGTTGCCACTGGAAGATTCTCTAATGGAATGGGTTG
>CAYOVN010000220.1:0-5299 GCA_964407425.1 uncultured Gemmatimonadaceae bacterium | reverse complement strand
GACTGGACCCCGGCCCAGGTCACGATGGAATCCGCTCCGGACTCCACCACATCGGCAATGATGAACTCGAGCTTCCTGGCCTTGTTTCCCCCGAAGGCAAGCCCGGTCTGATCGTCCCTTTTGATGTGGACCGTCGGCCCTTTTAAGCCCTTCGACAGGGCAGCCATGGGTTCCAAGGGGGTCGGGAGGTGGGAAAGCCCCACCCGGGGAAACCCTGCCAGTCGATGATTGAGCTTTTCCAGGGAAATCAAATAAGAGGCCCTCGGGAAAGGGGGTCGGGTCAGGCCTTTTGAATGTGGATGACCCTCGCTAAGGCGGAGAGAACTTCTTCGGAATGCCAAATGCCTGCTGTGCCAAGCAAGATGCCCATGGCTTCCGCCGGGGCGTGAGCGTCCCGGTACGGGCGAGGTTCGACGAGGGCTCGGAAGCAGTCTGCAGCTGCGACGATCTGGGCTCCCAGGGGGATCTCTCCTCCCGTCAGGCCTTCGGGGTATCCGGAACCGTCCACCCGTTCATGATGGTGGTAGATGTAAGTGGGGACCGGACCCAGATGAGCGAATGGCTCCAGAAGGTCTCGTCCGGTCCGGCAGTGTCTCTGGATGATCTCCGATTCAACTGGTTTCAGCGGCGTGGTCTTCTCGAGGATAGCATCAGGGATCGCAATCATCCCGATATCGTGGAGAAACCCGGCTGTCTTGCAGGCCCGAATTTCGGCCCTTGGGAGGTGGAGTGCTGTGGCGAGCCCCTCCGAGAGCAGGGCAACGGCTTCGCTGTGACCCTGGAAGTGGGGAGTCTTGTGTTCCAGGAGCTCAACAAGGGCTGTTAGCGCCCCCACAGTCACCCCTTCCAGAAGCCGGTTTTTGTCTTCGAGCCTTCGGGTCCTGTCCTCCACCTCCTGGCGCATCCTGGCTTCGGTCTCCCGATGGAAGATCTCCTGCCCTCGGCGGATCAGGACCCGACGAACCGCCTTCTCGATCCGTCCGAAATCCAGGGGCTTGAGAAGGTAGTCCGAGGCTCCGAGTTGGAAGGCCTCGATGGCAAGTTCCACCTCCCGGGCACCGGTGAGTACCACCACACCAATGTCGGGATCTTCTTCGAGGGCCGCCCGTGCTAGGTCGAATCCGCCCAAGCCCGGCATGTTCCGGTCGACGATCAGAAGATGGGGGGGTGTTTCCCGGATGGCATCTTGGGCCTCTCTGGGGTCGGTGAACCCCATCACCGGATACCCCCGCTCCTTCAGGAAGAAGTCGAGAGCCTCAACGATGGCCTTATCGTCATCAACCAGGTAGATGGGGGTTTCTTGGGGTGAGGCCAGTAGGGCTTGAGCCGGGCGGCTCCTGGGCATTCCTCTGGGCCCTGAGGAGGGGCTGGGAGTCAAATTTTTCTCCGGAAGCGAGCCAGGGATTATCCCTCGGCCCGCACTAGGGTGAGAACAGCCTACCCTTACACTGTGAATTTGGCGGGATAGAGTGTCAAGGCTAGGGTATATTGGTTTGTTAAAAAAAAACGAGGGGCTGAAAAGGCTGGAACGTGACTTTCCGGCCCCATCGACGGTCTACATGGCACGAGAAGCTCCTCGCCTTTCTTCCTCCACGGCGAAGGACGCCTCTGAGTGGTCTGAAAGTAGCCTCTTCGGAGCCGGGGCTCAGCTCCGTCTGCTGGGTTGAATCGTCCTCCAGTCGCTGGCCTTCAGTGCTTTGGAAGCGTCATCGAAGTCCGCAGGGTCCACCCAGATCACATACCCGAACCTACCGGTCCCATCCACGACCCCATTGCAGGCGTAGATGTTGATCCCTGCGTTGAACAGCTTGAGGTGGTAGTGGTAAAGAGCCCCGATCTGGTCCGAGCCCTGGATCAGAAAGGCCTTTTTCGGGCCGATCAAATCGACTCCGGCGTCCGCTGCCGCGCTTTTTAAAGCCTCCGGGTCCGCAGGGAATAGGTCGATCTGACTTCTTCCCTCTCCCAACGGGAAGGCCGTAAGCGCCAGGAGATCCACCGTCCTCTCACTGAGGAATTCCAGGAGCTTCCTTCCCTCCCCCGGGCGATCAGCGACCAAAGCGTAGAAGTATTCGACCTCCTTCACAGATGATGCCACAACGTCCTCCTCTCGAGGGTGTTGGACTGCCTGGCCCGTGGTCGCAACAGCCCCCGGGCTGGGCGGGGATGTCACCCCGCTGCCGAAAAACAGGCCGGCGGCCGGGTGTGAGGATCAGGAGATTGTTAGGTAGACTGGTTAAGGATTAGGGTTTCGGTCGTGTTTTGCAAGAAAAAATCGGTGTTTCCTTGCCCGCATTGCCTCAAAAACCCCATTATCCTCACGTCTTTACCTGAAGGTCCAGGACCCTTTAAAGGGAGCGGATACGATGAACGTGAGGGCGAGAGGTTTCAACGTCTCTTCCATCCTAGTCCTGCTTGTGTTCTTCTTGCTTTTGCCTGCAGGCTGTGGCCCCACCCAGGAAGCCGACACAGCCTACATCAACGGAAGGATCTACACCGTTGACCAGGCGTTCAGCACGGTGTCGGCTCTTGCAGTGAAGGATGGCAAGTTCATCTATGTGGGTGACGATGCCGGGGCCCAGGCCCAGATCGGGCCCGGAACCGACGTCGTCGATCTCGAAGGACGCACCATCATTCCCGGTCTGCACGATGCACACGTTCACATCAGGTACGGGGAGAGGGAGTTGTACCCCCAGATTCCCGACATTCGATCGGGGATCGGCGAGTGGGCCTCGGTGGAACGCATGCAGGATGTGATCCGGCATGCTCTTGAGACGGGCGAAGGAATGCGCCCCGGACCCGAACCCCAGTGGATCGTGCTGAGCGGTTGGATGTCTGCGGTTTGGGACCCGCCGGTGTTCCGGAAGGAACTCCTCGACGAAGCCGCCCCCGACAATCCGGTTTATATCAGCCGATACACACACGGCAGCGGGGCCAACAGCAAGGCCCTGGAACTCGCCGGAATTACCCGTGACACGCCCGATCCCGAAGGCGGTCACATCAAGAAGGACGAGAATGGGGAGCCCACCGGGGAGTTTGTGGAGAGGGCCCCACGCGAGCTGACCAGCCTCATCCCTCCCCTTCCCCCTCTCACCGACGCTGAGCGGGCACGGAACCTGGTGGAAGGCACTCAGTTGGCGATGGCCAGTGGCCTGACCACCATCCACGGTGCCAGCATGACGGGCTACGAGGAGCTTCAGAAACGAATCAAGCTCTACGACGAAGGCCGCCTGAAGATCCGGATCAACGAGATGGTCCATCCCAGCGCGGCCAGGGAGTTGGGAGAGCCGCTGAACCATGAGAACAAATACTTCGTGGTGTCCGTCAAGGAGTTCGCCGATGGAGCCCTGGGATCCAGGGGTGCCCTCTTCATGGAGGAGTACAGCGACTATCCCGGTTACATGGGTGAGCCCCGAAGGAGCGAGGACGAGCTGGCGGAGTTGGGCACGGAACTCCTCCCAATGGGGTTCAACCTGAGGGTCCACTGCATCGGCGACGGGGCCAACCACGCAGCTATCAACGCTTACGAGCGGGCCATGAAGGCTACGGGTACCGACGGCGAGACTGCCCGAATGTCCCTCGAGCACGCCCAGGTGTTCATCCCTGAGGACATCCCCAGGCTGAAGGAGCTGAATATCATCGCTTCCATGCAGCCCCTGCATGCCACCGAGGACATGAACTTCGCCCTAGCCCGCATGGGGTCCGAGCGGCTTACCCGGGCCTACATCTGGAGCGACCTCATCGATCTGGGCGTGCATGTCCCCACCGGGACCGACTACTCCGTGTCGCCTTACAATCCGTTCTACACTCTCCACGCCGCGATAACCCGACAAGACCGTGAGAACAACCCGGCGGGAGGCTGGTTTCCTGAGCAGGCCATGACCCGGGAAGAGGCCCTTCGGGCTGCGACCATCGAAAGCGCCTACACCATGTTCGCCGAGGACTTCCTGGGATCCATCGAGGTCGGGAAGCTGGCCGACTTCGTGGTCATTCCAGTGGACTACATGACGGTTCCGGCCGAAGACATCTGGAAGATCGAGCCGGACCAGACGGTGATTGGTGGCGAGGTAGTGTATGCGAAGCCGGGAACCGGGGGCTGACCACACCCATAACTCCTTCCATATTCCAATGGCCCCGCGGTTGGGGGAGGTGAAGAGACTTTGGGGGTGGAGAGGATCGAATGTCAGAAGGAAAAGAGATTGTTGTCACCGGGGTCGGAGTATTCTCGTCCATCGGCAATACGCGGGAGGACTTCTGGAGCGCCCTGGTGGCTGGGAAATCGGGCGTCGGACCCACGCAGGCCTTCGATGCCAGCGGCCATAAGAGTCAAATGGCCTCCGAGGTCACCTCTTTTCGACCGGAGGACTACCTCACACGAAGTCAGTTGAAGAGGATGGCAAGGGTGTCCCAGTTGGCATCCTGCGCGGCCGTTGAGGCGGTCAAGGACGCCGGCTTGGACCTGGAAAACGAAGACCGCCTACGGGTGGGTTGTGTGATCGGATCTGCGGCAG
Source organism: uncultured Gemmatimonadaceae bacterium (assembly GCA_964407425.1). Lineage (GTDB taxonomy): Bacteria > Gemmatimonadota > Gemmatimonadetes > Longimicrobiales > Gaopeijiaceae > JABDNZ01. The sequence continues at coordinate 791 of CAYOVN010000220.1, read as the reverse complement.
GAGATCACGATGACGGGGAAAAGATGTATGCCAGGTTCAGGGAAAAGGGCCCCGGTTTCGTACATCCTCTGACCGTCCCCCGAATGATCCCCAATATGCCCGCCTGCAACGCGGCCATCCTACTGGGACTCCATGGCCCCAACCTCGGAGTCTCGACGGCCTGCGCCACCGGTGCTTCCGCCATCGGAACAGCCATGTCGTTGATCAGAGAGGGCCGGGCTGATGTGGTCCTGGCCGGGGGTGCGGAGTCCACCATCACTCCGTTTGTGGTAGACAGCTACGCAAGCATGCGTGTCTTGTCGAAGCGAAACGACGCGCCCCAGGAGGCCAGTCGCCCCTTTGATGCGGACAGGGACGGCTTCGTGATCGGTGAAGGTGCTGGAGTCTTGGTCATCGAGACTATGGACCACGCCCGCAAGAGGGGCGCCGAGGTTCTTGCTGTTCTAAAGGGCTACGGCATGACGTCTGATGCCTTCAATATCGCTTTACCTGAACCCAGTGGTGAGTGGGCTGGCGCGGCAATCAAGGATGCCCTGAGAGACGGGGGGCTGAACGCGGAGGATGTCGGTTACATCAACGCCCACGGCACCTCCACCAAAGTCAACGATGCCACGGAAACCAAAGCGATTCGGAGGGTATTCGGCGACCGAAGGGTCCCAGTGAGTTCAAACAAATCGATGATTGGGCACACATTGGGAGCGGCGGGTGCCATTGAGGCCGCCGCTACTGTTCTCAGTGTTTTTCACCAGATCGCCCCACCCACTATCAACTTCCACACCAAAGATCCGAGG
>CAYOVN010000219.1:0-5305 GCA_964407425.1 uncultured Gemmatimonadaceae bacterium | reverse complement strand
CGGCGGCGGTGGGCCACCTTTTCGCTGACGGCTGTTGAGGCTGCTGGCGGCTGAGGCGCCCCAACCGCTGACGGCAGTTGAGGTGGCGGGCCGCTGAGGCGCCTCCAACCGCTGACGGCAACGAAGGGTGCCGGCGGCGGTGGGCCACCTTTTCGCTGACGGCTGTTGAGGCTGCTGGCGGCTGAGTGCCACCCTTTCGCTGACGCCAGTCGAGGTGCGGGCCGCTGAGGCGCCTCCAACCGCTGACGGCAAATCCCCAAAATGTCATCGGGTCGGCTTTAGTTCCGGTTTGACAGCCCAGGAGGCTGTCAAATCCCCAAGCTCCGCCAACCGAAAGCTTCCGTGGGGATTTCACGGCCTGTGGGGCTGTGAATTCCCCATCGAACGAGGCGGCGTGCAGTTTTGGGGATTTGGCGACCTATGGGAGGACCAGAAGGCCGTGAAGGGCGCGCCGCTTAGTTGTGAAAGGCCCGCCGCTTAGTTGTGAAAGGCCCGTCGCTTAGTTGTGAAGGGCCCGTCGCATCATACTAGAAGGCGCGTCGCTTAGTTGCGGAAGGCCCGCCGGATAGTGCCGGGAGGCACGTCGGGCTTTTGAGACACCTCCAGTCCCCCAAATTGACGGCCCCTGGGCCATCGGACATCTTTAGGGCTCTCCGCTCTTTCCGGGAGGAATCCGGGAGGAGCGGACCCATTTCCGAAGCAGGTACACCGAGTAACCCGACTCTGGAGAGAACGTGGCCATCGAGCTCGCTCCCCGTCTTGATCCCAAAGCCATCGAGCCCCGCCTGTATTCCGACTGGATGAATCACGGGGAGTTCACCGTGCACCCCTCCTCGGTTCAGGAAGAGGGAAGGGAACCCTTCGTCATCGTCATTCCTCCACCCAACGTCACGGCGGTCCTGCACATGGGGCATGGCCTGAACAACACGGTTCAGGACGTCCTGATCCGGTGGCGGCGGATGCAGGGGAGGGCCTCTCTCTGGGCGCCCGGTACCGATCACGCTGGAATCGCCACCCAGAACGTGGTGGAGCGCCTCATCGCCAAAGAGGGGAAGACCCGGAACGACCTGGGGCGGGAAGCCTTTGTCGAGCGGACATGGGAGTTCGTGAATGAGACCGGCGGCGCCATCCTGGAACAGCTGAAGGCCATGGGATGCACCTGTGACTGGGACCGGACCCGGTTCACCCTGGACCCGGGACTCAGCAAGGCGGTTCGTGAGGTTTTTGTCCGATTGTACGAGAAGGACCTTATCTACCGGGGGGAGTACATCATCAACTGGTGTCCCCGCTGCCTCACGGCTCTCTCCAATGAGGAGGCCGAAGGGGAGGACGTGGAGGGCCGGCTCTACCACCTCCGGTATCCGCTGGCCCCCGAATTGGCGGAGGCGGCTGCCGCCGCCCAAAAAGTGATCGAGGCCTTGGACGCCGAGGCCGCCGCCGAAGATGAAGCTGAGGCACAGGAAGGCAAGGGTATCTCCGCCGAATCACTGGGGCAGCTACCGGACGGACGCTGGTATCTGACGGTGTCCACGACCCGCCCCGAAACCATGCTCGGTGACACGGCCGTGGCCGTGAACCCCGCCGATGAAAGGTTCAACGGTCTCGTTGGGGGCGAAGTGGAGCTTCCCCTCACCGGCCGGCGGATCCCCATCATCTCCGACGACTACGTGGATCGATCTTTCGGAACCGGCCTGGTCAAGGTCACGCCGGCCCACGATCCCAACGACTTCGACATGTCTCAACGGAGCGGTGTCCCTCTTCTCGACGTCATGACGCCTGATGCGCACATGGGGGAAAACGCCCCTGAAGCCTTCAGGGGTATGGACCGTTTCGATGCCCGGAAAGCCGTGATCAGGAGCCTGGATGAGGCCGGCCTTTTCGCAGGAGAGGACTCCCACAGCCACACCGTTCCCCAGTGTTACCGATGTAACACCGTCGTGGAGCCTCGGCTGAGCGAGCAGTGGTTCGTCCGGATGAAGCCCCTGGCGGAGCCCGCTATGAAGGCCTCCCAGGACGGGACGGTACAATTCGTTCCCGCCCGATGGCAGAAGGTCTACGAGCACTGGATGGAGAACATCCGGGATTGGTGCATTTCCCGGCAGCTGTGGTGGGGACATCGGATTCCCGTCTGGTACTGTCAGGAATGCGGCGAGACCATCGTGGCCCGGGAGGATCCCGACGCATGCACCGCCTGCGGAAGCGCCTCTCTTGAGCAGGATGAGGACGTTCTCGACACCTGGTTCTCTTCCTGGCTCTGGCCATTCTCCATCTTCGGCTGGCCCGAGGACACGGACGATCTGAAGGCCTTCTATCCTGGGCACGTCCTCTCCACTGCCCCGGAGATTCTCTTCTTCTGGGTGGCCCGGATGATCATGGCGGGCTACGAGTTCATGGGGGAAGCCCCCTTCAAGACCGTATACCTCCACGCGACGGTCCGGGACAACAAGGGCCGGAAGATGTCAAAGTCCCTTGGGAACGGCATCGATCCTCTGGAGGTGGTGGATCTCTTTGGGGCCGACGCTCTCCGATTCACGGTGATTTCGGGAGCGGCGGTTGGCACGGATATCCAACTGGACCCCGACGATTTGGAAGCCTCCTTCGCGCAGGGGCGAAACTTCGCCAACAAAGTCTGGAATGCCGGACGCTTTACTCTCATGTCGGTAGGTGAAGAGCCGATTCTGCCCCTTTCGGAGGTGGTGGACGATCTGGAGCTGTCGGATCGGTGGATCCTCTCCCGCCTCAATGAAACGGCCGACACGCTGACCCAGGAGTTGGAGAAATTCCGTCTCCACGACGTAGCGGAGAAGGCCTACCACTTCTTCTGGGGTGAGCTGGCCGACTGGTATCTGGAGTTGGTGAAGCCCAGGCTCCGGGAGGATGCGGATGAGAAAAGCCGTCAGGCTGCCAGGACGACCCTCATTTTGGCCTTCGATGGAATCCTCCGGCTTCTCCACCCCATCATCCCCTTCGTCACGGAAGAGCTCTGGCAGAAGCTTCCCTGGCCCCAGGGCGAGACCAAGCCCGGGTCCCTGATTTCCGCCCCCTGGCCTGTTCCGGATCCGGCTCGCGTCGATCCCGAGGCGGAAGGGCAGATGGGGGCCATTCAGGAGCTCATCACCCAGGTTCGCCGTCTGCGGAAGGAATACAGCGTGCCCGAGGGGGCGAAAGTTCCTGTGGCCCTGACCGGGGCTCCCGGCCCATTCCAGGACGCTTTGGGGTATGAAGACTCTTCGGTCCGGCGCCTTGCCCGGGTGAGTGAGATCTCCATCGTGGGTGGTCCTGGTGGGGAGGGGAAGGCCGGCGGAGGGTCTGGGGCCCACGCCGTCCTGAAGAACGGCACCGAGCTGTTCATGCCCCTGGAAGGCGTCATCGACCTCGACCAGGAGAAGAACCGGCTTGCAGCAGAGATCGAGCGTCTGGCTGGTCAACTGAAGGGCGTAAGAGCCAAATTGGAGAATGAAAAGTTCGTGTCCCGGGCTCCGGCGGAGGTCGTGGACCGTGAGCGGGAGAAAGAAGCGAGCTTCCGGGAGCAGATGGAGAAGCTCCAGGAGAAACTGAAGACATTTCAGAGCTGAGGCCCACGGATCGTGAAGCCACGAGGCCGGTGTAGACCATGAGACCGTTCCATGGGGGTTTAACCTGGGTGGCGGCCACCCTCATAGGGGGGGGTATTCTCTATGTTGGTGCCTGCGCCCGCCCGGTGGCCCCAAGCGGGGGACCGGTGGATTTTATTCCCCCCATGATTGCAGAGACCTGGCCAGACACCTTCGAGTTGATCGAGCCGACCAGGGACCCGGTGAAGATCGTCTTCAGTGAACGGATCAGTGAGCGGCCCACCGAGGGAACCCTGGAAAACGCCGTATTTGTTTCCCCGGTGACCGGTGAGCATCGTGTGAAGCATACCCGGTCAGGCCTGGAGATCGAGGTGATCGGCGGATTTCAGCCGGACCTGGTTTACCGTGTCAGGGTTCTTCCCACGGTGAAGGATCTCTTCAACAATCGGCTCCAGGGCCCCTTCGAGTTGGTATTCACCACCGGAGCGCCCTTTGAGTTCAACGTGGTGGCCGGGGTAGTATCCGACCGGATTACGGGTGAAGTGGTCGAGGGTGCCCGGGTAGAGGCCCGAGCACAGGGTGTTGAGGATGCTCCGATTCACGTGGCCGCCACCGACACGGCGGGGGTTTTCGCCCTTCGGTACCTCCCTGCCGGTCCCTATGACATTTCGGCCTATGTGGACAACAATCGGAATGCTGAACGGGAATTCCGGGAGGCCCAGGGGTCCGAGGTGACGTTTCCGCTGGGAGCGACTCCTGAGGTAGCGGACACCGCCATCTTGAGGGAGATCACCCTCCTCGTTCCCGACACGACCCCGTCCCGACTGGCCAGGATCGAACCTCAGGATTCTCTCCTCATCCGCTTTGGATTCGACGATTTCATGGATGCCGAGGCGAACTTCGAAGGGGTCCAGGTAACGATCACCCAGGAGGACGGGCCCGCCCTCGAGGTGGAACGCTACATGTGGCCTCGGCAGGTCGATTCTATCCGAGCCATCGCCGATTCAATTTCCGCGGAAGAACGGCGGGTGGCCATGGTGGATTCCCTCACCGTGGTGGCTGACTCCCTCGATCGTATCCTCATCGCCATGGAAGCCCAGAGAGATACCGTGGGAGTCGACACCCTCGGACCCCAGCTGGAGAGGATCCAGACCCGGATAGCTCCCCCCGAGCCCCGGGAGCCGGAGGAGGGGCCCGCAGCCGCGCCCCCACCGATCCTCCCCCAACAGGAGTTCTTCGTCCAGTTGGCCGATTCTCTCACCCCGGAACGGCTCTATACCGCCACGGTGACCGGTGTTTTGAATCTTTACGGCACCGGAGGGGGTGGAGGTGAGGCCACCTTCGACTGGGAACCCCCGGAGCCCCCGCCGGAAGAGGTTCCCGACACCGCGGAAGCTGTGCCCGACACCCTGGTGGTTCCCGACACCGCGGCAGCTGTGGCCGACACCCTGGTGGTTCCCGACACCGCGGCAGTTGGGCCCGACACCCTGGTGGTTCCCGACACCGCGGCAGCTGTGGCCGACACCCTGGTGGTTCCCGACACCGCGGCAGCTGTGGCCGACACCCTGTTGGTTCCGGACACGGTGCTGCTGGTTCCTCCTGACACGGCGGCGGCGGCCCTGCCGGATTCCCTGGCTGTTCCACCGGACACGTCAGGGGTTCCGCCTGACACATCGGGAGTCCCACCGGACACGTCAGGGGTCCCACCGGACACATCAGGGGTTCCGCCTGACACCTCCTGGGCCCGCCAC
>CAYOVN010000218.1:0-5312 GCA_964407425.1 uncultured Gemmatimonadaceae bacterium | reverse complement strand
GTTCGAGAGGTATGGCCGGCCGAGCTCCCCCTTCTCCTCCGCATCTCCTGCACTGACTGGATGGACGGCGGATGGACCCCCGAGGAATCCGTTGCTCTTGCCCGGATGGTTGGACCCCTGGGTGTGGACTTGCTAGACTGTTCAGCCGGGGGTGGTCACCCGGCTTCCATACCTCCTGCGGGCCCCGGATTCCAGACCTCCTTTGCTGAGAGGATCCGGAGGGAGACGGGCCTTCCCACAGCAGCCGTTGGCCTCATCACCGATCCGGTCCAAGCCGATCATATCGTCAGGTCAGGACAGGCCGATATGGTTCTCCTTGGCCGCCAGCTCCTGAGGGAGGCCGACTGGCCCAACCGGGCCGCCCGGGAGCTGGGGGTTGAGGTGAAGCGGCCCAAACAGTACTTGAGGGGGTGAAGATACTATGACAATCGACTCCTACCGCTTCCTGAGTTTCGGGACTGGCCAGATAGTGAAGGCGTGGATCGCAAGAGAGCCGAAAAGGGACCTCCCCTGGGTCCCGCTCGGGAAGCCCGTGTCGGAATGTTCAGTGGCCGTCATCAGTTCGGGGGCCATTGCCCTCAGGTCCGACACACCCTTCGACCAGGAAACGGAGAGGAAGAACCCGTGGTGGTCCGACCCGACGCACCGGGTCATCCCACGGGAAGCACGAGGCGAGGACGTTGAGTTCTACCAACTCCACATTGATGCCAGCTTCGCCCGGGAGGATCTAAACTGCCTTCTCCCCCTGGAGCTCCTGGCCAAGATGGAGGAGGCTGGTGAGATCGGGCGATTGGCTGCCCATCACTACTCCTACATGGGTTACACCCTCGATCCCACCTGTCTGCTGGAGGAGACGACCCCGAAGATCATCGACGGCCTCAAGAACGACGAGGTGGACCTGGTCCTCCTGGTTCCCACCTGACCCGTATGCTGCTGGTCCGTGGGACTGGTCGCGCGCACCATCGAGGAGGCAGGCATCTCAACGGTCTCTCTCTCCAACATTCCTGATCTGACTCAGTCGGTCGGGATATCAAGGCTGGTGGGAATCGAGTACCCCCTCGCCCGAACCCTGGGGAAACCGGGAGACGCGGAGGGCCAGCTGGCTGTCCTGCGGGCCACATTAGCTGCGGCCGAGGAGATGGAGGAGCCCGGGAAGGTGAATCATCTTCCCTTCAAGTGGCATGAAACCCCGGCTCAGGCCCGGGCGGGTCACACCGAACCGTCACCTATCGAGACGCACCTCAAGAAGCACCCATGGCACCTCCCGAGGTTCATATCTCGGGACATTCCCCCGTCGGAGAAGTAGTACACACCAACGTTCCCAGCTCCCAAACGCTCAACCCGGAGGCCGCCACCATGCACGAGTCGTCGCAGGAACGGGAGCGGGTACCGATGGGCGTCTGGTTTATCGCCTGCCTCTATCTTCTGCTCCATCTCCTGCCGCGTCCGGGGTACGGCTTTCACCGTGACGAGCTCCTCTACCTGGCCATGGGGGACCACCTGGACCTGCTTCGCATGCAGTTCCCGCCCCTCATCGCGGTCCTGGGACGCATCGCGAAGACCCTCCCGCTGGATACCCTGGCTGCCACCCGCCTTCTGCCGGCGCTGGCAGGAACCGGGGTCATACTCGTAGGGGTCGCCATCGCTCGGCGCCTGGGCGGGGGACGCCACGCTCAGTTGCTGGCGGCGTTGGCCATGGCGGTGGGGCCGTTCGCTTTGCGGACGGGGGCCCTCTTCCAACCGGTAGTGTTCGAGGTGCTCTGGTGGAGCCTGGCCGCCCTGGCCTTCGTGGCACTTCTGGACGACGGAGACCGACGCTGGTGGATTCTCTTTGGTGTAGCTGCGGGCCTCGGTGGCCTCACCAAGTTCAGTGCGGCCATCTTCGGCGCGGCCATGGCGGTGGGCGTGTTGGCCTCACCCCTCAGGCGCGACCTTCTTACCCGTTGGCCCTGGATCGCCGTCCTGGTGGGCGGGGTTGTGGCGGCACCGTCGGTCCTGGGGCAGATGTACTGGGACTGGCCCTTCCTGGCGCAGCAGCAGGTGCTGCGGGATGTGCAACTCGACCGCGTCACCCCGTCCTCATTCCTCGTGGGCCAGCTCTTTCTGGCCGGAGCCGCAGCCCCTCTCCTCCTGGCTGGCGCCATCGGCCTGTTCACCTCGAAGTCCCTTCGTCGTTTCCGGGGCCTCGGCGTAACTGCCCTGGCTGCCATTGCGTTCCTGCTGATCCTCCACGGGAAGGAGTACTACCTCGGCCCCATGCATCCTCCCCTCCTGGCTGCCGGAAGCGTCGTCGTCGGAGGCTGGTTGGCTAAACGAAGGTGGGCCTGGTGGGGCACCCTGACTTGGGGTGCGTTGGGAGGAGCGCTCCTTCTGCCCATGGGCATCCCGCTCCTTCCACCGACTCAAATGGCGAGGTACGCCGAGGCCATCGGGCTAACGCGTGCCGTCACGACCAACACGGGAACCATCCTCCCCCTTCCCCAGGACTACGCAGACATGCTCGGCTGGCGGGAGCAGGTAGCCGAGGTCGCCCGCATCTACCGCGCGCTTCCCGAATCGGAGCAAGCCGACGCCGCAATTGTTGGCGGTAACTACGGCCGGGCCGGTGCCCTGGCGGTCTACCATCAGGAGTTCGGTCTCCCCTACCCCATCAGCCGCAGCGGAGACTTCTGGGCCTGGGGGCCGGGCGCCAGCAAACCCAGCGTGGTGATCATTGTGGGGGGGAGCGTGGAGGAGCTTCAGCCGCTGTTCGAATCAGTGGTGGAAGCGGGCAGCGTCTCCACCCACCTGGGGGTGGGGGAGGAACAGGGGGTGGGTATCCATCTCTGCCGCAGGTCTAGGGAGCCGTTTCAAGAGCTTTGGGAGCGCCTCGGGCCGGTTTGGGGGTAGGGTTCGGCGCTTCAGGATCCCGCTATACCGATACGCCGGCCCGGCGCGGTCCTCTCGGCCCGCCAGGCTTTGCTCTGACTACCAGGTCGACCTCCTTTCCCAGAACCCGCAGGAGTGCGAGCATCTGGCCCACGGATTTTCCGTAGTAGGTCGGTTCGAGAAGTCGATAGAACTGACTGGCCGAGGTGTTCAACCTGCGAATCACCTCCCGCTTGCTCAGCCCGCTTTCTTCCAGTGCATCACGGGCCTCGACGGTCAGACGGTAGAGTAGGAGGTCGTTTAGCAGAGCGGGATCCTGGTTGTATTCGAGCACAACGTCGAGATGCACCGTGTCCTCAAGTCCGGATTCCAGTCGGTACGTGAAGGCCTCGCCCCCCGCCTCCTGGTCAGGGTATGCCTCCTTCACCCGATCGGTTCGCGTGGGTTGGGCCATGAGTTTCGCAAAGGGGAAGGAGTACTCACCCTTGGCGGTGAGCACTTCAAAAACCCTCTTCCGGTTGTTGGCTTTCACTCCGACAATCTTCATAGCAGGCCCTCCGTTACCAACTCCAGGTGATGAAAACGTACCCACCCCTTTTGATCTTTCCCATCTAAATAGTACCGCTAGTGGTAACACTTAGCAATTCGCCAAATGGAGGACTTCTCACGTTAGGAATTCTCCCATTGCCAGGCGGGCAACGGGATGGGTACAGGGGCCGGACGCGAAGATAGACCCGGCATCCAGGGAAGTGTAAACTGGAAACCATCGAAACCGACCCGTTCTCCGGGGGACCCGCCATGACTACCGACTTCGATCTCGATCAGGGCCTTGCCGTTCTTTGCAGAACCCCCGTCGTACTCAGGGCATGGCTCAGCGGGATGCCCCAGGCGTGTACCCATAACAATGAAGGACCGGACACGTGGAGTCCCTACGATATCGTAGGGCACCTCATCCACGGCGAGAGGACCGATTGGATACCCCGGGCCAAGCATATCCTGTCCGGCAAAACCGACACGCCTTTCGAGCCTTTCGACCGCTTCGCCCAGTTTCAGGAAAGCCAGGGGAAGACACTGGAGGACCTGCTGGACACCTTCGAAAGGCTTCGGGCAGAGAGCGTCGCCACCCTGGAGGGCATGAGACTCGGGGAAACGCATCTCGATCTCCACGGTGCCCACCCAGCCTTCGGATCCGTCACCCTCAGGCAACTCCTAGCCACCTGGGTCGTCCACGACCTCAACCACCTGGCCCAGGTGGCCAGGGTCATGGCGTTTCAGCTGAAAGACCAGGTGGGGCCTTGGAGAAAGTACCTGAAGGTTTTGGCATGAGAATCACTGGCTTCGCACTTTTCCTTGGCACGGCCGTCGCCTGCATGGCCACGCCCCTCCCCGCCCAAACCTTCGACGTAACCGTGCCCCCCGGGCAAAACTTCGAAACCGCCGAATTCCGCCTCTGGCACCCGGAGGGGGTCGAACTCCTGCGCGGAATCCTCGTGCTCGTTCCCGGATCGAACGGCGACGGCCGGGCCAGCGTCGAAGACGCGACCTGGCGGGGATTAGCCGAGAAGCACGACCTGGCCCTTCTTGGGGTCCACATGACCGACAAGCGTCATCCGCAGATGTTCATCGAGAACTATGTGGAGGTGGCAAAGGGCAGCGGTGACGCCCTTCTGAAGAGTGTTGAGGAGTTGGCGGACGCATCTGGACACCCTGAATTGAGTGTCGCGCCCTTTCTCTTGTGGGGCATGTCCGCTGGCGGGCAGTTCAACTACGAGTTCGCCCTCTGGAAACCCGAGCGGGTTCTGGCCTTCATCGTGAACAAAGGCGGGATCTACTATTCAGCCCAGGCGTCGCAGGCAGCCCAGGGTGTACCCGGTTTCTTCTTCATCGGCGACACGGACCTGGAATACCGCAACGACATCATCGCCGGGATTTTCGCCATCAACCGTCGCGCCGGATCGCTGTGGGCTTTAGCGGTGGAGCCCGACGTGAGTCATGAGGTCGCCGGTTCGAAGGACATGGCCGTCATGTTTTTCGACGAATTGATCCCCCTACGACTGCCTCGAACACCAGCGGGCGAGGGGAGAGCCCAGCAACTGAGGCCTCTCGATCCGGACGCAGGGTTTATAGCGGATCCCAAAACTCTGGTCATCCAGCCAGCTGCGGAAGCGCCGGCCACCACCTACCCGACCTCCTGGCTTCCGACGGAGGCGCTGGCTCGGGCCTGGAGGGTTTTGGTGGGAGGAGCGAACTGAGGATCCCATCCGCCTTCCTCCAGGTGAGTCGAAAGAGGGGCCCACCTGAACCGGAGGACATCCTGCGGTGAAAAGGGTTTGATAACCCAAGGAGGCATGCTTACCCTTCCCTTGGGATTCAACCGAGGGGAGGACGGATTGCACAATGCCTGAGCAGGGGAAGCGGCAACTCGCCGCCATCGTCTTCGCCGA
>CAYOVN010000217.1:0-5331 GCA_964407425.1 uncultured Gemmatimonadaceae bacterium | reverse complement strand
CGCGGGGTTCTACAACTGGGGGCCCCGGATGATCTTGCCTACGGAGCCATCGTCGGCCTCCAGGGAATACTGGCCATGCAGAACCGGGCGGAGGAGTTGACGGACCTCCTCAACCGGGGTGCGGAGATTACCGCAGCAGCCCGTTTGTATTTTCTTCTCGACGAGTTCGCAGGCGCCAACACCCACGCAGAATCGGAGGCCTTCGTCTCCTTCGTTCGAGATCTGACCGGAGGCACCTTCCAGGGGATTCAGCCCAGGACACAGTGGATGATCGGTACCTGGCTAGCCCATTACGGGGACCGAGCCGACCTGGCTTTGGTTCAGGACGCGTTAAACGAGAGCCAGACGATGGGACCTCCCGAGATCCTGGCTTTCAATCTCAGCTTGTCGGCTCATGAGGCCCTGGTCCAGGGGGACACTGTCATGGCCACGGTCCTGTTTGGGAGCCTTCCTCTCATTGCCACACGTGACCAGCTACGCTGGGACCTGGGGCGTGGATTTCCGGTGGAGATGGTGCAGCTTGCCAAGCTCCATCTGGCCCGTGGTGAAGCCCGGGAGGCCATCCGATGGGCCAGCCGGTTGGATCACTCTCAATCCTTCAGCTATTTGCCTTTCATCGCCGAGAGCCTCAGCGTCCGCTACCGGGCGGCCCAGGCTCTCGGGGATTCTGCCCTCGCGGAGACTTACCGAGAGAGACTTCTCGGTTTGGGCCGCGAGGATCTCATCAAGGGAGAGTAAGCTCCCTTACCCAAAGGAGGTGTGTGATGAGACGGATCGTTCTTCTTTTCGCCCTCGTGGGCGTGGTTCTGGTCACGGGTTCCTGCACGGACCAAGACGCTCGCGACGACATCCAGGCCACCCAGGATACCCTGAACAGCTACCATGCCGATCTGTACGCCTGGCAGGAAAAGGTGTCCAATGCGGTGTGCCAGCTCGAGGTCGATGTCTATGACATCACTTATCCCCCGAATCCACCGGGTGTTGACATCAATCCCAGTGGTCCGTTTGGCAGCCTCGGGTCGTATCGCCTCTGTCCGAGCGGGCCGGGCGACGATGACGGGCGGCCTCCCTCACCACCGGAACTGTAGGGCAGTCCATGCATGAGAGAGAGGCCCCGCCCGATCGGGCGGGGCCTCCTCGCCCCTTAGAATCTGCTCCTAGCCTTCAAAACCCTTCAACGATTGTGATGCTGTCGTTGGACGTTGATCGAATGGGTTCGTCCCCCATGGGTGCGGCGACGGCGAAAACCTCGATGGGCCCGCCTGGGAAATCGTGGACGAAAAAGGGAAGGGTCCACCTGTAGAAAATATTGGTCCCGTTGTCAGTTTGAACGGCTGACCCCAGGTCGACCCGGCCGGCTTCCCGAGGAGGGTCACTGGACCCGGCGGTCCGGTAGAGGAAATGCACGGTTCCCACGGTCCAAGGGGGCTGGGTCCAACTGGTAGGTCCTGTGACCTGCGCCACCACATCGACTCGGGGAACGTCCGGGAGAGTACAGGCCGTGGAGCCCATTCCGTTGCAGAGGTTGACGGCGGCAGCAGGCCCGACCACGGCCCAGGCGTCGGTGGCACCGGTACCGACCGGGGGAAGGTCAGCACGAAGGAGAGCCATCTGGAGGGCTTCCAGAGCCTCCGGACGCCACCCCGGAAGCTGGCCGCTCAAAGCATCCGCAAGAACCGACTCGGCTCCCAGGTCTCCGAGGGAGGTGGCCGACCGCATCCTGACTGCCGTTTCCATACTTTGAAGGTATCCGTCCACAAAGGTGGTCGAGTCCCCAGTGGATCCCATAAACTGATGGAGCTCCCAGTACTGGGCCCTCATATTGTCGCGGCGATTCCCCGGGAGGCTGTCCAGGGCCTCCTCGAGGAAGGGAATAGCACGGTCCCCGATGGCCGCTACCCGTTCCCGTTCCCCGTCGAGACAATCATCGCAGGTCAACCAGGCCGTGATGGCATCGTACTCCTCATAGGAGATTCCCCGCGAGCATCCCCCTGCCCAGAACAACACAAAGGAATAAGCCATCGGCACCACCGCACGGTGAATCACTCTGCTTTTGTTCATCCTATCTCACCTATGGAATCAAGCCCCAGGGGTCGTCTTTGCATTCGGGGGTGCCCCCCCCCGAGGGTAGTCCTATGTCTACGACATCCAGGAAAAGGAACGGGCACTCCTTTGCTTCGTATGGTTTGCATTGGCAATTCTTCTCACCCGAGAGGTTGAACTCATGGATGAGCCAGGAATGGCGATCCAGGTTCATGCGGAAGGCCTGGCCCAGTGAGATGTGTTTCCGGGCATCCGAAACGTCAATGTCCTCTCCGGTCCACATCAGGTTGGAAGGAGTGAATCCGTGGATCGGCAGGAACTTTCCAGTGTGGCCGTACTTCGGAAGAGGGGCGGTAAGTCCAAATGCATGACCGAGCTCGTGGGCTGCCGTGGTGAGTGACTTCTCAGGGTAAGAGACAACCACCACGCCGGCATCCTCATCCTCCATCCGGATGCATGCCCACCCCTTCCAGGTGTGCCCGTAGCTGTCCTTCACCCCCGGGGCGTAGACCACATACAAACCCTTGGTCGTCGGGTCCACTCCTAGACTGCCCAACTCCACCGGATCCCTGCAGGAGACGGTATCGAAAGCTTCCGTATGGGCCTCAACCTCAACGCTCCCAACTCCGTTCGCCTCATCCAGCGCGAACTCGACCCCGACCCGACCTTGGCGAAAGATCGCCGAAGCGAGCTCCAGGACTTCCTTCCTGGCGTCTGCCTCCGCATCCGTCTCGTCCCCTGGCTTCACCCGGATGCGAATATGCACGGGCACACTGTACACCGGGGGCAAGCTGGTTCGCTCCAAGACGTTTCGACCTGTGGTCCATGGGGGTACAGGGTCCGAAGTTGAGCCTGTTCCCGGCTCGAAGAGCATCCCATGGTCGACCGAAAAAACCGCCACCTCGGTGGGATCTCCACAGCCCCCAACCAGATTCAGGCCTAGGTCAGCGTCTCCCTGGACCATCACCCGAAAATCACTTAGGCATGTGGGGGTGCTCATGCCGCCCAGGACCGCCCGCTCCGCATCCAGCAGGATTGCCTCGTTGGGTTTTCCGGGGGTGTGGGGGAGGCTCACCCAATCGTTCGACGCACCAAGAAGCACCCTGATACGGGCCTGTGCATCACCGAAGTCAGGCGCCGCAGCCATCACCCAGAATGGATCCAGTGCCACGCCACCAGGAAGTGTGACCATGACCCCTTCGCTGGAAGGGGCCAACCCAATATCCGCAGGATTCGCCACCTCGGCCGTGTGACTCCAGGTGACAAGGTCCGGGGAGAGGGCCACCCGATCTCCGAAGGCATCCAGCGCGGTGAGGGCCAGCGTAAAGACCCCCCCTGGCGAGGTAGTGAACTCAACCGGGCTTAGTTCAAGAGTAGGGGCCTGGGTCGGTGAACGAGTTGGCTGCGGAGGGTCGTTCCAATCGCAAACGTCTCCGCTGCAGCAGTACCCGCTTAAGCAGAAGCTCAGGGCCACCACACCCACGACCCGCCTCGTTACATGGGATCTGGTCTTTCGCCCGCACGTGGGTGACCAGGAAGCGGTCGCCAGGAGGGGGAGCATCGCCGTGAACTCCTTTCGAACCGTGAGCCAACCACCGGGAGCAGGGAGCGGTGTCTTCCTGCCACCCCCAGAAGAAGGTCTTGAAGCCTGAGGAGGGTTCGAGGTATAGTCAGCTTGGAGGAGTATTCTGCCTACTCACCCACAATTCAAGGTTTTCCTTCCAGGCAGAGGCCTCTTGAGCGACCGTCCCAGACGGAGCCACAAACTCGGGACCTCCTCCGGGCCTCTATCTCCTTCGCGGATACCCTCTTCTTCCTTCGGCCGCATTGGACTGACACATCCCCTTCGCGAGTGGCGTCAGCGTGCTGCCACCCTCGGATGATCCGGGAGGGTCACTCCCTTAAGCCGGGCCAGGAACTGAGCGGATTCCGGGACGACGTCAATCACCCTGAGCAGGGAATCGGTCGATCGATTCTGAAAGACCGTCCCCCTTTCCCAGCGCACGACCGTCTTGGGGCCCACACCCAGCAGTTTCTCAAAAGCATGTTGAGTGAGTCCCAACCGCTTCCGGACATCCCGGATTTCCTGCGGGGCCATCAGCCCCTCTCGCCGACGGATCGCCTCCGATGCCCGCCGCAGGGTGGGGTCTATCTGGTTCCCTCTTGCCCTGTTCCCAAGCCCTCTCTCGGCCGTTCTACCTCCGAGGCCACGGCGCTATGTGTTCGTGTCTCAGGTGTATCCGAATCAGCTCGAAATCTGCGGTGTTGTCAGTGATTAGCGTGGTCCCGGATTCCCTGCACGATGCGGCCAGGAGAAAGTCGTTTACCAAGGATTTTGGCACACTCCGGAGTTCTCGCGCCTCACTCCGGGCCATCACGGCGATGGCAGATCCGGCCTGCTCCCACGCTGAGTGGCTCGGCGTGATCACCCGTCCAGCTCTCGTCAGCGGTCCGAGGAGATCCTCCCGGATTTGTCGGGCTTTGGCGGTAGTGCTCGCGCCAACGAGCAGCTCATACATGACGATCGAACTGACGTAGGTGTTCGGTGTGAACTCTGCGAAATAGCGTTCCAGTTCCTTCGCACCGTCCTGACTCCGGAACGCCCTCACGTAGAGGTTCGTGTCCAGCACGAACTTCTTCACGGTTCGCCGTCACCCTCGAAAACGTTCTCCACTCCACCACTCCCCGCTACTCGACGCACCCCTGCAATCAACTCCTCTTGTAGAAGCAGAGCTGAAAGCGCTTGATCCACCGCTTCAGTCTCCGTATTCGCCCCCAGCAGCTGTCGCACCCGATCCAACTTCCCCTGATCAATATTCAGGTTCTTCCTGCGAATATTCGGTGTCGATCTGCGACCTCCCGTCTTCGTTTCCGTCATTTCTCCCTCCCTGTGGGGCATCTGTATACACCACAAGATATATCTGTATGCACCTACCAACAAGCCACCCGCGTGGGGCATTTCAGATGACTCACTATTCCCGGCGATGGATGTCAAGCGATCCGATATCCCTTTGTGAGTTGGGAGGAAGGGAAGAGACTGGCGGGTCGCGGGCACACGCCAACACTACCCCGCTTTGGCGTGGAGACTGAGGCCGAGGGCCTCCATCACCTTCATCACCGTGGCCAGCTCTGGATTGCCGTCGGGGGCCAGCGCGAGTTCAGGTTCGGGAATCCCAATGTCGGCGAAGGTCCTGGGCTAACCCATGACTTCAGGGGCCCACTGTCACACTCCCCTCCCATCTTGGTGCAACCACCCCCCCCCACTGGCAACCCACACCCCCCCGGCCT
>CAYOVN010000216.1:0-5382 GCA_964407425.1 uncultured Gemmatimonadaceae bacterium | reverse complement strand
CGGGGGGGAAAAGCTCCCGCCGTTGGCACTGCTCCAAGTCACTACCTTCCCAGCGGTGGTCACAGGAGTTCCACCCGCATCAGCGAGCTGGGCGGTGATTGTGACAGCGGTCCCAGCCGGCGGCGCGGATTCGTCGGATGTCACCAAGTACTGGGTAGCAGGCGGAGCCGCCGAGGTTTGGGCAGTGGCCGTGTCGTTGGCCTGAACAGGGTCGAAGGTTGCCGAGCCAACTACCGCTGTGTCGATCTGTGTCCCCGTCGCAGCGAGGGTGACGACGACCGTCAGAGTTGTATCGGCACCGATCCCCAGGGCTGGAATGGCGACCCAACTCACGACTCCTCCGGAATGGGAGCCCCCAATTGAGGCCGAGTTGAAGCTTACTCCGGCGGGCAGAATGTCGGTCACGGCGACGTCAGTGGCGACGCTGGGGCCATTGTTGGTTACCTCCAGCGTGTATGTGACCTGATCGTCGACCACGGGCGACCCGTCGTCAGTGGCCATCTTGGTGATGGAGAGGTCGGCAGAGGCTCCTGTGTTGGTCGCCGCCGAAGCCACGTTGTTCCCCCGGTCCTGGTCTCCAACGGCAGATGTGACCGCAGCCGTATTCGTCAGGATGCCTGACGCAGAAAGCGTCACCACGATGTCCATGACTACCGGTGCGTCCGCCACGGCCAGGGTGCCCACGTTCCAGGTTACGACCCCATTCGGGCCTTCTCCTGCGTTGTACGTGCCCTGAGTGGTTGAAACGAAGGTGACCCCGACCGGCAGCGTATCCGTAACCACCACACCCGTCGCGTCATTCGGCCCGATGTTATCCACTGTCACCGTGTAGGTAACATTCTCACCCACTGCCGGTGTACCGTCGTCCGTTGCGGACTTGGTGATGGATAGATCGGCGCCGATGACCGTAAGGGCCCAAATGGACCGGAGGTCATTCTGATCCGGATCCGGAGTACCGGGCATGACCTTCGCTACGTTGACGAACGATCCGGGTTGTGTCGCCTCTGCCCATACCGTGTCGACAATCGTTTGGCCCGCCGTAATTGTGGTCTTGCTCCAGGTGACCACTCCGTTGCCCAGATGGACCCCATTGGTCGTCTGCCGGACATAGGTGAACCCAGCCGGGAGGGAGTCGATGACGATATTGTTCGCCGCATCAGATGGACCCGAGTTCGTGATCTCGAGGGCGAAGGCAACCGTGTCCCCCACCTCGGCCTGGGCCGGGCCGGTTTTCTGGATGGAGATGTCCGCTTCCACATCCACGGCCGTGGTGGCTGTCGCCCGGTTGTTTACGGTTACGGGATCGAACGTGGTGGAGCTTCCCTTCGCCACGTTGATGAGATTGCCGGTGGAAGTGATATCCACCTCGACAGTAAAGTTGAATTCTGCCCCAGGGTCCATGGTCCCAAGGTTCCATACGACAACCGAGTTGTTTTCCGCACCATTCCCGGTTGCTGAGACGAAGCTCGTCTGAGCCGGGAGAGAGTCGGTAAGGACGACGTTTTCCGCCTGGTTCGGACCGCCATTTACGATTCGGACAGCGTATTGGATCGTCTGGCCGAACTCGGCTGTGGCCGGTCCGGTTTTCTCCACCAACAGGTTTGCGGCAATGGGTACAATCTGGAGAGAATGGGTAGACCGTTCGTTCCCGGGTTGTGGGTCCTCGGTAGACGCCGAAACCTTGGCGACGTTGTTGAAGGAGCCCTGGGTTGTGGCGATGGTCCACACAGAGTCCACGACAGCTACTCCGTTGGCCAGGGTGCCCAGATCCCAACTCACGGCTCTTCCAACAACTGTTGGGTCACCCGTCGCCTTCACGAATGCGAACGCTGCCGGAAGGGAATCCACCACCGTCACATCTCTTGCTTCATCCGGTCCGGCGTTGGTCGTGGTGATCACGAAGACCACTGTGTCCCCGACGGTGCCTCCGGCAGGCCCGGTCTTTGAAAGGCGCACATCGGCCTTCGGTGCCGGGATGACCCTTAAGGTCACGTCTACTTCTTCTTCGTTCAGGGCAGTGGGGGACCTGACGACCACCGATTCCTGATATGTACCCACCCCGAGACCGGCCGGGTTGGGTTGGATGGTCAGTTGGGTTGGGGCGGTTCCTGAAGTAAGCCCAGCCGAGAGCCAACTGCCCGGGGTTACCAGGGCCTGGAGATCGGAGAGGAGCCCTCCACCAACGTTGGTGACCTGAACGACCTCGGCAGCTGGTCGGCCCGCTCCCTCTTCAACCTCGAACTCGAGAGCGGCGGGATCCACAGCGATGAGGGGCTGATTCAGTATGAGCTCAAGCTTCACCGGGATCGTGACGGGCGAGTTCTTGGCGGCGGGCGAGGAAATGGAGATTGTTGCGGTGTACGTTCCTTGCTGAAGGGTCCCGCTCTGAACGGAAACCGTCAGGGAGGTGGGCGCATTGGTCCCCACCAGGGACAGGCTTAACCAGTTCGATGGTCCACCTTGATCGTAAGCTACGGATGCATTGAGTCCGACCAGGCTACCCCCGCCACTGTTGGTGATCTGAACTGCAACAGGATTCGGAGGAATCGGACCGACGGCGCCAAAGAAATCGATGGAAGAGGACCCAACCGCGATGGTGGGCCCGGGTTCTACCGTCACGGATATCGGCTGGGTCACGCCCCCGAGGGTCGCTTTTACCTGGGTTTGGCCAACCTGAAGGGCTTGCACCAACCCCCCGCCGCTGATGGAGACGATGGCCGGGTTCTGGACAGACCAAACAAGAGACCCCGTGGGGAGCGGATCCCCCATTCGATCGACGGCCTTGGCGCTAAGCTGGAGCGTGGCGCCTTCCAGGAGGCTTACCTGGACCAGAGTTTCTCCGGATGCGGTGGTGATGGTCACCTGTCCTACGGGCACCCCGGTCACATCGGTCAGGGTGCAAGCGTACGCCAGGCTCACCGCCCCGAGGGCGGCCATTACCAAGAGGGCTTTCATCCTCGCTCTCACCTGAGGTCTCCTGGCCCGAAGAATCCATCGAGTCAGCCGGGGGAAACCCGGCCCGCCTGTATTGGAACGATCCTGGCTCAAAACGCCACCTTCACCAGGTTGATGTTGAGTCGGGGCCCGGTAGCCGAAAAAGTGGGCCCAGCGATACGAGCTTTACCTGCTCGAAAAGCGACGATTTCCCCAGGTGCTCCGTCTCCACCCCTTTTCGCCTTGATGTATGCCTCCACCGCCCCAGCGATACTGATCACGCCGGCGGCGATGATGCCGTGGATCATGTAAGGATTGCTGGTGTCCTCCGAGATGACCCGATCAGCAGGACATTCACCGCTTGATGGGGCGCTACCCACGCACTTTACATCGATCTCCTCAATGAGAAACCCTGCAGCGAGAGCGCCGCCGGCAAGGGCGAGTACAGTCATGCCCCCCAGGGCTCTTCCGCTGTAGAACTGTCCCATTCCGGGGAGGGGAATCCCCAACCCTAAAGCGGTCCCAGGACTCACGGAGGAGGTCTGACGGATTTGTAACTGGCCGATCCGCTGCGATACCAGAATGGCATCGGCCCCGTCCGGATTGAGAATCAGGTATTGCTGCAGGTCCTCCACCGCCATGTCGGGGTTTTCAAGGCGAATTCTGATAATCCCGCGGTTATACACCGCATCCGCCCAGTCGGGTGCAAAGCCGAAGGCTGCGCCGAAGGCCTCTTCCGCCCCTTCCATGTTCCCCAGATCTGCTTGAAGGAGGCCGTTCAAGAACTCGCTTCGAGCCGCTTCAGGGAGTTCTGGTTCCCTGGCTCTACTCAATGCCTCCAGGCGAGGACGGGCATCCCCAATTCCCTGCTCCCGTGAGCCCAACCCCAAGGCCCGGCAGAACTGGTCAATGGCCGGCTCCACTTCGCCAAGGGACTCGAGGATTCTGCCGTACCGGTACGCCAGTTCGGCGGATGTGGGGTCGAGTTCCGTCGCCCGAGCCAGGAGATCCCGCGCTCGTTCCTGGTCACCCACCATCAGAGCTTGCTCGGAGTCGGATCCGAGCCGGGAGGCCTGCTCCACCTCTTCGGGGCTGGGCTGGACATTGGGATCGATCTCTGCGCACGAAATCGAATCCGTCCCAGGCAGGTCTCGTTTCAGGGGAAGTTCCTGGCCCCCAAGACCAGACGCAGTACCTAGAATAAGAGAGAAAAAGAGTCCAGCGGCAAACCAGGGTTTCCCCCGGAATGACTTCGTTTCAGACATGGGTTCTTGCCAACGTGAAAGGCTCGGCTTCCGTTCCTGCTTCTCGCCGGGGACCGCGACGATACACGGATGTTTACTCAACCTCCGGGACTGACCTGTTCCAGTCAAGATTTTCAGCCTTTTAATTTCAGGCTCTCATAATGAAATATGGGGAGGTTTTGGGGTTCCGCGGCAATGTTTTTACGTTTCCCACAGCGGCTCACGAGCCAGGGACGGAGTCCAAACCGGGGCGGCACCAGCTAGGAAGGGTAAGTGGGGATGGTCGGACAGGGTGGTACAAGGAGGTTTTTAGGGAGGCTTTCTCTGGGGGCGAGGTCTTTTGGATTCACTCTTCTTCTGGTTTTGGTTTGGGGACTCTCACACCCTATCAATGGTCAGGTCAGGCCGGTCGTTCTGGACACTCTCCAAGTTCAGGTTACCTCGAGAGCCAGTCCCGGGCTCCCCGTTCTGACTCGGAGCGTCCAACTCCTGGGGCGATCGGAAATCGAGGCCCTCCCGGTCCGCACCATCTCAGGTCTCCTTGAGTGGGCCACCAGTGTCGAAGTGCAGGCCCGATCTCCTGCCCAGAGTGATCTCGGAATCCGGGGAGCCGGATTCGAACAGGTCTTGGTTTTGGTGAACGGGGTGCGGATGAGTGACCCCCAGACCGGCCATTTTGATCTGGACCTGGCGGTTCCACTGGACAATGTGGATCGGGTGGAGGTCCTTCGGGGGCCGGCCTCGGCCCTTTATGGGGCTGATGCCGTAGGGGGGGTGGTCAACATCGTCACCACCGAGGGAAGTGACGGCTGGCGGGGCAGGGTAGAGGGCGGATCCTGGGGCTCGGCACGGGCTTCAGGTAGTGGCAGTTTTCGGGGGGATGGCGGAGGAACCGTTCAACTCGGAGGAGAAGCCAGCCGGGGAGATGGGCACCGGTCGGGTACGGACTTCGAAACCTACCTGTTGAACCTTTCCGGGGGTCATCCATTGGGCTTGGGGCAAATCTCCGCCGATTTAGGCTTCGCCCAACGGCACTTCGGCGCCGAGGATTTTTACGCCCCCTATCCGTCCTTCGAAAAGACCAGAAGCTACACGTCAGCCCTTCGGTGGACCCGGCCTACCCGTAGTCAGACCCAGTTGGAGGTCGGTGCCTCCTATCGCAGGCATGAGGACGAGTTCACACTGATTAGAGATCGCCCGGAGG
>CAYOVN010000215.1:0-5437 GCA_964407425.1 uncultured Gemmatimonadaceae bacterium | reverse complement strand
AGAGCAGGATCCCGACTTGGACGCGTTTTGGACGCAAATCCTATTGGGTACCCGCCCCTTTCATCACCTTCCTCAGGGAGGAAGATCATGCCCATGGGCGTCGGTTTCAAGCCCCTTCCCTGGCGGTCCTCCCGATACCTGACGAAAGTCTTCCCCACCTGGAGGAAGGGAGTCTGGTCGGATTTGCCTGAGCAACCAAAGACCGCTTCCGCTTTTTCATCCAACCTGCGCAGGCGTGCCGCACAGGATGCCCCCCCGGCTACTCCACCAAGGAAAATGACCTTCCTCCTCTAGGTTGTCGGGACCTGCCGGCCGAACAGGCGTGCTGCTCCGAAAGCGACGATCGCCGCCAGCGGGACCACGAGTATGACCATCACGAACAGGCCCGGCGGCGGGTTCGTGATGCCGAAGTATGCAGCGAACACCGCGGCGATATTGCGCGTGCACATCCCAAGCGCCATGGCGGAGCGCTGCTGCTGTTCCAGGCCGAAGCCGATCTTATAAGACATCGCCGTGATCGCGACGAAGAACAGGACCTGCGCTCCGGGGGCGAAGCTGCCCACCGTATCGAGCAAGTCACGCCCGTAGAGGACAAAGGTGAACACCACGGTGAGTACCAAGAAGATCCCGCCGATTTTTTGAACCGCTGGTAAGATTTTTTCCGCTACTTTCGGGGCGAACACCCGGATCGCGCCGCCGATCAGCAGCGGCAAAAGCACCATCATGATCAGCGGTTTTGCCAGCGACCAGGAATCCACCGTCAGGCCCTTGATCAACACCGGCGCCATCAACGGCAGAAGAAGCACGGTGCCGACGGTGGTCAGCATCATAAATGCGACGGCAAATGACATGTCGCCGCGCGCCATGCGGACCATCAGCGGGAAGAACGGCGCCGTCGGCGCCAGGGTGATCAGAAGCAATCCGGCCGCGTGCCCTTCCGACAGTGGCAGGATGCTGATTATGAGCCACGCCAACGCCGGCCCTACCACCCAGCCCCAGAGGAGGATCAACCCAATGGCACGGGCGCTCCGCAGGGTTTTCAGCGCCTCGCGCAGATTCATTTCGAGGCCCATGGCCCCGATGTTTGACACCGTGAAAATGACAACCGTGATGGTGAAGACGTCTTGTAGGCTCATGACGCTTTCCCCTCTGATCTCTTTACGGAATTACCTGAGTGCTCTTCGCGATACGCCACCATGGCGGGGCGGTTGGAAGGGGCAAGGAGGAGACGAATGGGTGTTGCCAGCTTGAGGTAGCTAGCTAACCTCCATTTCAGACTCCAGCCCTTCTGAGAGCCGCTTTGACCCGGATCATGAACCTTCGGGGATCGAAGGGTTTCCGGATGTAGTCGTCGGCCCCTTCCTCCAAGAGCGTGAGTTCGGCGTCGGGCTCAGTGGTTCCAGTGAGGACGATCACCGGAAGTCCGACGGTGGCCATACTTCCCCGGACCTCTTTCAGGACCTGGCGACCGTCCATCTTGGGCATTTCCAGATCCAGTACCATCAGGCTGAAGGCCCGCCCGGACTGAACGAGCTCGATGGCCTCGGCCCCGTCCTTGGCCTCTTCCACCCTGTGACCCTCACTTTCCAGGAGAGCTTTGGCAATGGTCCGATTGGCCCCGTCGTCGTCCACGATGAGGATGGGCGGCGGAAGGTGATCTTCCTCCTCGACCCCCACAGCAGGGGGAGCGCTTGGTCCAGCTTGGGACCCGGCGGAGGCCTTACCCGTGGCGGCCCCAGCTGCCTCCGATCTTCCCCCTACATCGCCCAACACCCTCTCCAACTCCTGAAGAGTGGTCTCACCGGCCTTGACCCTGGCAACGCCTACATCCCTTAGAGACCTGACTCCCTCGGCCCGGGCGGTTCTTTCCAGCTCGGCCGAGGATCCCCCGGAGAAGATCAGCTCTTTGATTTTTGGTGTGACGGGAAGGACCTCTACGAGGGGAATCCGCCCTCGGAACCCGGATTGACCGCAACCCCTGCACCCTACCGGTCTTACCGTGGGGGAAACCCCGTATTCCTTTGCCAGCTCGGCCTCACTCTCCGTCAGGTCTCCCTTGACGGGCTCACAACAGAGGGGGCAGATCCGCCTCACCAGACGCTGAGCGAGGGCGCCTCGTAGGGTTTCGGCCAGCGTGGGGCGGTCCAGACCCATATCGGCGAAACGGCCCACGGTCCCCACCGCGTCATTCGTGTGAAGGGTGGATAGGACGAGATGGCCGGTTAGGGATGCCTGAGCGGCGATCTGGGCTGTCTCCAGATCCCGGATCTCCCCCACAAAAACGACATCCGGATCTTGCCGGAGAATCGCCCGAAGAGCCGCAGCGAAGGTGACTCCCTGCTTGGTTTCAACCTGAATCTGGGTGAGTCCCGGTAGCTCGTACTCCACCGGGTCCTCCACCGTCATAATGTTGATGTTCTCGTCGTGAATAGCCTGAAGAGCCGCATAAAGAGTTGTAGTCTTCCCGGATCCGGTCGGGCCGGTGACGACGACGATCCCCTCCCTGTGGGAGAGGAGGTGCCTGAAGTGTGAAAGCTCGGGCTCCAGAAACCCGACCTCCTCAAGTCCTTTCGCCTCCTCGGAGTCGAGAATCCGGATAACCATCTTCTCGGCGTTCCTCGTCGGAACCGTCGAGATACGCAAATCCACGTGCCGGTCTCCAAAACCGACCTTTGCCCTTCCGTCTTGAGGCCTCAGCCGGTCCGCGATGTCCAGCTTCGCCATGATCTTGATCCGGGAAACCACACGGGTCAGGACCGAGAGAGGCATGTTTCCGGAGTTTCGCAGGACCCCATCGATCCGATACCGGATCACACCCCCATGAGCCATGGGTTGAAGATGGATGTCGCTGGCCCCGGCCTCCACGGCCTCTTTAAGAATCACATTTGTGAGGTTCACCAGGGGTCCTGATCCGGCTTCCTCAAGGGACGGGGCGGCTTCGTCCTCATCCTCGATGAGGCGGATATCGTCAAGACTATCATCCAGGTCCGGTTGAACCTGGAAGAGGATTCGAGCTACATCCTTGTCCGGAGAATACTGAGAATGGATGGCTTCCTGGAGCTCCTGGTGAGAGGCTACGACCAACGAGATTCCTCTGCCCGAAGCGAACCCGATGGCCTGCTCTGCCTCGAGGTTCGTGGGATCGGCAGTGGCCACCACCATCCGCCGGTACTCCTCTTTCAGGGGAAGGATCTGGTACTCGTGGGCAAGGGCCTCGGGAACTAGCCTCAGGGCCTTTCCTTCCACCTCGTCCAGGGACGCCCTGGGAAGCTGGAAAAATGCTGCAACCAGGTCAGCCAGGTCACTCTGAAGAACCCCCGAAGCCTCTGAGGCCCTCTCCCAGGCTTCATCCAACGGAAGTGTGCTGGGCAGGCCCACGGCCCCGACGGTTTTCCCCGCTTTCTGAAGTACACCCTCAAGCCAGTGGGCTGAATCGTTCATTCGGAAGTAAATCCTTGTCTTTCTAGGTAGTCCAACACCTGACCGAACACCTCCTTCATTTTGGGAAGGGCCGCTTCAGCATCCGTCTCCCGACCCTCTCTTCCTGCCACCTCCATTTCTTCCAGGAGTTCGGCAAAGTAGTCCGCCCTGAGATTCCCGGACCCGGATTTAATGCCATGGGCCTCTCTCTCGACAGCTTTCATATCCCCGGCCTCAACAGCGGCTTCTAGGGCGGCCATCCGCAACGGAGTTTCGGAAAGGTATGCCTCAACTGCGACATCCACTACGGATTCAATGCCCGCTTCCCTCATTGTAGCTCGAAATTCATCCAGGAGAACGGGGGGGCCATCACCCCCCGGCTCTGGTCCCTCACCCGACCGATCCTCTTCAGGGTCCCCCACAGGAGTCTCCGGTCCTTTCACAGGAGTCTCCGGTCCTTTCACGGGACTCTCCTGTCCTCCCCCTCCAGCCCGGGCCCAGAGTTCGACGCGCTCCCTCAGTTCCCCAGGCTTGAAGGGTTTGGGAACATAGTCATCCATCCCAGCGTCCTCACACCTCTTCCGTTCCTCTGGAAGGACATGAGCAGTAAGGGCCAGGATAGGAATCGACGAAAACCTGGAGTCCGCCCGAATCCGCTTTGTTGCTTCCAGCCCGTCCATTTCGGGCATCTGAACATCCATGAGGATCAGGTCGGGAAGGCGATCCTCCAGCGCCTCCAAGGCCTCAACCCCGTTTTCGGCCACCCGAACGATACAACCCCAACGTTCCAGGAGCCCGATGGCTACCTGTTGGTTGACGATATTATCCTCAGCCACAAGCACATCGAGTCCATCCGTCACTTCCACCTGGGGCCCTTCGTCCGGCCGACCGCTTCCGCCTCGACGGGATGCCGAACCCCCCGGTCCCTCCTGGGACTCCGCGCCTTGGAGAACGGTATGAATACCCCTGAGGAGTTCGGCCCGGGATACGGGTTTCTGAAGGAAGCCGTTGATTCGGAGCCGGGTGGCCAGTTTCCTATCCCCGGGCCGATTGGAGGACGTGAGGATCATGAGCGGTAAATCCCGGAGTTCGGGATCCAGACGAATGTCCTCCGCCAACTGGAAGCCATCTCGCCCGGGCATAAGGAGGTCCAGGATAACAAGGTCGAAGGGCTCCTGTCCCTGCACGGTCTTCAGGAGGTTTAGAGCTTTCACCGCGCTCTCAGTAACCTGGACCCGGGCCCCGGCGTTCTCAAGGAAGTCCCTGAAGATTCGGCGGTTGGTTTCCAAGTCATCCACGATGAGGGCCTTCAACCCCGAAAAGTCGATTCGGTCACCAAGCTCAGGGGTAGGGGCGAAATCATGGTCGATGGGAAGGTAAAGAGTGTAATAAAACTCGCTTCCCTCCCCTTCGACGCTCTCGAGTTCTAGGTCTCCTCCCATGACGGATACCAGGTGCCGAGAGATGGTAAGGCCCAGACCGGTTCCACCGTATTCCCTCGTGGTGGAGGAGTCCGCCTGAGTGAACTCCTGGAAAATGGCCTGCTGTTTCTCCGGGGGGATCCCGACCCCGGTGTCCCTCACCGAGAACCGGATCCTAGCATTGTGATCATCACCCCCGACCAGTGAGACAGAAACCACAATCTCACCGTCGGACGTGAATTTCACGGCGTTCCCGACCAGGTTCGAGAGCACCTGCCGCAAACGGGTCGGGTCCCCACGTACAGCCCTTGGGACCTCCGAGCGGAGGTCCACCATCAGCTCACTCCCCTGCTCCACCGCGGTATGGGAGAACAGGGACACCGCCCCCAGGACTTGCTCACTCAGATCGAAAGAGACTTCCTCGAGCTCAAGATGCCCGGCTTCGATCTTTGAGATATCCAGAATATCGTTCAGAACCCCCAGTAGGGACTCGCCCGAAGATCGGATAATCCCGAGATACTGGGACTGCTCCTGTGTGAGGTCAGTATCCAGGAGAATCTCGGCCATGCCCAGCACCCCGTTCATGGGGGTTCTGA
>CAYOVN010000214.1:0-5455 GCA_964407425.1 uncultured Gemmatimonadaceae bacterium | reverse complement strand
CTGGAGTACCTGATCCTCTTTTTTGCCATGGTCGTGGCCCTTGGGGGAGGGGCCCTGGTTGTTTGGCTCCTCCGGCCGGTTCTCCCCCTTTCCGTCCGCTGGTCATGGGCAGTCGTTTCCCTCCTTCTCTTCATCCTTCCCGGTGGATTCGTTTATCTTCGTGAGTCCCGGAAAAAGTGAAGGGATCTCGAAGTGGATTCGACATCAAAACCGAAAGAATAGCATGGCTGCCAACAAAGGTCTGACCCCTCGAGCTGAAGACTTCAGCGCATGGTACAACGAAGTGGTCCTGGAATCCGAACTTGCGGACTATTCGCCGGTCCGGGGCTGTATGGTCATCAGGCCCTGGGGCTACGGCGTCTGGGAGAACATGCAGCAGGGTTTGGATGGTCTTTTCAAGGCAACGGGACACGAGAACGCCTATTTCCCCCTCCTGATCCCCATGAGCTTCATCGAGCGGGAGAAGGAGCATGTCCAGGGGTTCGCCCCCGAGTTGGCCGTGGTCACCCAGGCGGGGGGGAAGGAACTGGAGGAACCCATTGCCATCCGGCCTACTTCCGAGACCATCATCTACCACATGTACGCCAAGTGGGTTCAGAGCTACCGGGACCTCCCCATCCTCATGAACCAGTGGTCCAACGTCATGCGGTGGGAACTCAGAACCCGCCTTTTCCTCCGGACCTCCGAGTTCCTCTGGCAAGAGGGCCACACAGCCCACGCCACGGCTGAAGAGGCGGAGGCCGAGACGCTTCAGATGCTTGATGTCTATCGGAAATTCATGGAGGAGTGGGTGGCCATGCCTCCCATCACCGGCGTCAAATCGGAATCCGAGAAGTTCGCCGGCGCCGTTCGAACCCACGGATGTGAAGCCCTGATGCAGGACAACAAGGCGCTTCAGGCCGGGACATCCCACTTCCTGGGTCAAAACTTCGCCCGGCAGTTCGATTTGAAGTTCCAGTCCGAGGCGGGCCAGGAGGAATATGCCTGGAACACCTCCTGGGGCGTGAGCACTCGGATGGTGGGCGGAATGGTCATGACCCACGGGGATGACGTGGGGATCATCGTTCCGCCACGCCTGGCTCCGACTCAGGTCGTCATCGTCCCCATCTCCCGGAAAGAAGAGGAGCGGGTGGCGGTGAAGGAAAAAGCCGATCAGCTGGCCGGCATCCTTCGGGACTCGGGGGTCAGGGTGAAGGTCGACGGCAGGGACCACCTCTCCCCGGGAGCCAAGTTCTGGGAGTGGGAGCGAAAGGGTGTCCCCTTCCGTCTGGAGATCGGGCCCAAAGATCTCGCCAAGGAGCAGGCTGTTCTGGTCAGGAGAACCACCTTCGGCGACGAGCAGAGGAAAGAGTTCCTCCCCGAGGGGGAGGCCGTGGGGGAGATGGTTTCAAGACTGGACGCCTTCCAGGGGAATCTCCTTTCTGCGGCGAAGGAACGCCGGGAGACCAACTCTCATCGGGGGGTCGAGGACATGGCGACCCTGAAAGAGATCATCGATGGGCCAGGGGGCTTCGTGTACACCGGGTGGAGCGGAGATCCGGCTGTAGAGGAGATGGTGAAAGCGGAAACCAAAGCCACTATCCGTGTGATCCCCGACGCCGAGTTCAGGTCTGATACGCCTCCAAAAAAATGTATCGGGGGTGGGGACGCCAAAATGGAAGTGGTCTGGTCCAAAGCCTACTGAGGCGGGTCAATGTCCACTTCCGCTGAAGGGAATCCTGGCGACACGCATCACGGCGACAGATACCCAGGCGATGCTTTCCCCAGGGTAAAGGGACGCCTCCGCTGTGGTCCATTCTCCGTCCAGAAGCTGGCGGAAGAGTTCGGTACGCCCCTCTACCTTTATTCCATGGATGACATCCGGGCCCGCCTTCTGGCGATCCAGGAAGCTTTCGCTCCGGCGGATCCTCTTGTCGCATATTCGGTGAAGGCCAATGGAAACCTGGCGATCCTGAATCGGTTGGGTGCCCAGGGGTCTGGGGCCGACATCGTGAGTGGAGGGGAGCTGTTCCGAGCCCGGAAAGCCGGAATCACCCCAGGCAAGATCTTGTTTGCCGGCGTGGGAAAAACCGACGAAGAGCTCAGGGCCGGTTTGGAGGCCGGGATCTATTCCTTCAATGTGGAGACGACGGGGGAACTCCACCGCCTGGAGGCCATGGCGTCGGAGATGGGGGCCCGGGCGTCCTTCGGCGTTCGGATCAATCCGAACCTGGATGCACCGACTCCTCACGAATACACAAAGACAGGGCACGCCGGGGCAAAATTCGGCCTTCCCGTACCGGTGGCCGTGGGCCTGTACAGGTGGGCCGCTAGCCGTCCCAATCTCCGGCCCAGGGGAATCGACGTTCACATCGGGTCCCAGATCAAAGATCCCAACCCCTACCGCATGGTTCTCCGGAAGATCCTCGAGGTGGTCCATCTATTGAAGAAAGACGGGATCAACTTCCAGTATCTGGACCTGGGGGGAGGTTTCGGGATTTCCGACGAGGAGGCGGGCATGGACATGGCAGCCCTTGCCGACGCCACGCTCCCTCTTCTCAAGGGCACCGGTCTTCGCCTGGTTCTGGAGCCGGGGCGCTTCATCGTGGGGGAGTCGGGCCTTCTGTTGACCCGGGTTCACGGCGTCAAACGATCCGGGAAAAGGGTGTTTGTGGTCACCGATGCCGGGATGACCGAGTTGATTCGCCCCAGTCACTACGGCGCCTTTCACCCCATCGAGGCGGTGAAGATCCAGAAGGACCGGGAAGAGACGGTGGTTGATGTGGTGGGGCCCATCTGCGAGTCGGGAGACTTCCTGGCTCGAGACCGTTCCATGCCTTTGCCCAGGGCAGGGGAGTTCCTCGCGGTGCGGAACGTAGGCGCCTATGGCTTCTCCATGGCGTCCAACTACAACGCCCGGTGCCGGCCCGCTGAGGTCATGGTGGAGGACGGTCAGGTCCACCTGATTCGGAAGAGGGAGACCTTTGAGGATCTGGTCAGGGGAGAACTGATTCCCTAGGGCTCCGACACCACTGCGTCGGCCTCGATCTCGATGAGCATCTCGGAGTGAATCAGGCGGGACACCTCCACCAGCGTCGTGGCCGGCGGATGGTCCGCAAAGACCTCTCGATGGGCCTTCCCGTAGTCTCGCCAGCGGTCGATGTCCGTGGTGAACATCCGGGTCCGTACCACCGACTCCATGCCGATTCCGAGTTTAGCCAGAGACTCTTTGATGATGGCCAGGCAACGTCGGGCCTGAGCCAGGGCGTCGCCTGGGGCGTGGACGTCCCCATCGGGGTCCACCGGGGCTGTCCCCGTCACGAAGACCAGGTTGCCCGTCTTCAGAACCCGGCAATAGCCCACTTCCTCTTCCCAGGGCGCCCCAGAAAAAACTCGTTGAACGGTCATGGCCGGCCCCCTCCGCTGAAGTTGTTTGAGCCTTCCTCCGGATCCCCCTCATCGTCGTCGGCCCGGCCTCCCCGGCCCATCATCCGGTCTTGGGTCATGAGGCTGTCTATGGTTCCCCACACTTCCACCATCAACTCGCCGTCGTTTCCCCAGACCTCTACGAAGGTGAAGAGTTCTTCTTCGGTTACCCCCACCTCCTCGAGAACCCGATCACGGGTCTCGATGTTGATCTCCATCATGGGGGCTCGGAGGCCTTCCCGGCGCAGTTGTACATAGGCCTCGATGAACAGCTCTTTGGAGATGGCCCCCTCCGCCAGAGGGGGCGAGTCCTCGCCGCCGCAGCCTGCGACTCCAAGAAAAAGGGCGATCAGGGAAAAGAAGGTGACTATGCGCACGGTGATCTTGTCCTTAAGGGGTGTCGAGTCAACGGAGGAAACTCCCAGGATGAAGGTGCCTGACCGGTGACCGAAGCTTCGGATGCCCGGCGGAGGGTGTCAAGAAAAGGAAAAAGGGAAGTGGAGGGTTGCCTGGCCTCCATCGGTTTTTCTACCTTTTTAAAGCCCAAACGGCATCAGCCCCCAACTACGAGCGGTAAAACCATGCGCAAGTCCGCGAAAGTCGGTCTACCTGTAGTTCTACTCCTGTGGTTGGCGGCTTGTGCCATCAACCCGGCCACGGGCAAACGCCAGCTCTCCTTCATGAGCGAGGGCCAGGAAATCCAGATGGGCCAGAGCGCGGACCCCGAAATCGTGGGTTCCATGGGCCTCTATCCGGACGAATCCCTTCAGGCCTATGTCCAGGAGCTTGGGGAATCCTTGGCGGCCAGCTCTGAGCGGCCCGATCTCCCCTGGACCTTCAGAGTCCTGGATGACCCCCTCATCAATGCTTTCGCCCTTCCTGGCGGATTTATTTATGTGACCAGGGGAATTCTCGCCCATTTCGAGTCCGAGGCTGAACTGGCCGGGGTTCTGGGGCATGAGATCGGTCACGTCACGGCCAGGCATTCGGTGACCCAGATGACGAATGCCCAGATCGCCCAGATCGGGCTCGGAGTGGGGATGATCCTGGCTCCAGAGCTTCAGCAGTATGCAGGCCTAGCCAACGCTTCCATGCAGCTTCTCTTCCTGAAGTTCGGTCGGGATGACGAGCGTCAGGCCGATGAGCTCGGCGTGCGCTACATGGGCAGAGTCGGGTACGATCCTGCCCAATTGAGCGGAGTCATGGCCATGCTGGGGCAGGTCACCTCCGAGGCCGGCGGCGGCCCTCCGGAATGGTTGTCCACCCACCCCAATCCGGCCAATCGGGAGCAGGCCATCCTGGAAATGGCCGCCGAGACAGAGGTGGCTCTGGATCCGGCCATGGTGAGAAGAGAGGGTTACATCCCCCGGCTGGACGGGATGACTTTCGGTGAGAATCCAAGGGAAGGGTTTTTTGAAGGCTCCCGGTTCTACCATCCGGACATGGCCTTCGAGCTCAGCTTTCCGGACGGATGGCAAACGGCCAATTCCAAACAAGCTGTTCAGGCCGCCTCCCAGGAAGGTGACGCCATCATGGCTCTGACTCTGGCAGAGGGAACCACGTCTGCCGAGGCCCTGGCGACGTTCCTTTCCCAGGAGGGCATGGAAACGGGTCCGTCAACCAGTTCAGCCATCAACGGGATCCCCGCAGCCTCGGCGGACTTCAGGGTCACGACTGAAGAGGGTGTGCTCCAGGGCCAAGTTTCATTCCTCCAGTATGGTGGTGGGGTTTTGAGGCTTCTTGGCTTCGGTCCTGCCGAAGCATGGCCCAACCGTAGATTTGCGGTCAGCACATCCGTCGGGAGCTTTCGAGTCCTCCGGGATCGGGCAAAACTGGACGTCCAGCCTGCTCGGATCCGGGTGGTTACGGTGCCCAGGGCAACGGATCTCGCCACGTTCCTCGCCGGGCAGGGAGCTGAGGAGCATGCTGACGCGGTCCGGCTCCTGAATCGCCTCGAGGGAAATGCTGCACTCCCGGCCGGCAGGGTCGTGAAAGTCCCCGTAGGCGGTGCCCGGAGGACCCCGTAGGCGGTGCCCGGAGGACCCCGTAG
>CAYOVN010000213.1:0-5464 GCA_964407425.1 uncultured Gemmatimonadaceae bacterium | reverse complement strand
TTGGTGACGGATCAAAGGTGGGTGAGTACATCGTGAGGGTCTTGGAGTCACTGGACGATGGGTCAGTGGACTGGGGACATTTCGACAATGATGGGCCCGACGGAATTCCGAACTCAGGGGACGACGACGGATACGTGGACGTCCTGGCGGTCATGCATCCGACCCCCGGCGGGGAATGCTCAGGGGGGGAACGGCCCAATCGGATATGGTCCCACCGTTGGAATCTCTACTGGAACGCCAGGTATTACGGATCCAACTGGTCCCCTGAAGTGACCCAGTCGATTCTCGCCAACAACGGATACCTCACCCAGACCCCGTCGGCCGCCCCGGATGTGGACTTCATCCGGATTCTGGACTACACGGTCCAACCCGTTCAAAACTGCGGAGGCGACCGGATCAACAACATCGGGGTTTTCGCCCACGAGCTGGGGCATGGGTTCGGCCTCCCGGACTTATACGTCACCTCCAGCTCCCAGGACCATGAGGGCGTTGGGAACTGGGGCCTGATGGGCACGGGCTCCTGGGGTTGTGACGGTCGGACAGCCTGGAGCCCCTGTCATATGAGTCCCTGGAGCAAAGAGGTCCTGGGGTGGGCCGATATTCAAACCCTGGACCCTGGGGTGGACCTGGGGACGATTTCCCTCCCGCCGGTGGAGACCTCAGGGGATGTTCTTCGGATCAACTCCGGCGATGGGTCCCAGGATTACCTCCTCCTGGAAAATCGACAGCGGCAGGGATTTGACGAGCACCTCTACGAGCCGGGGCTTTTGATCTGGCATATCGATCCGGTCACCGTAGACGACCCTCCAGGAGGGATCAACAATGATCCGGAGCGAATGGGGGTTTGGCTCCGACAGGCCGACGGGCTGAACGAGTTGGGTATGCAGAATGGAGGAAGGGGCAACGCTGGAGATCCGTTTCCCGGAACCTCGGGAAATTCCGTCTTCCATGCTGGGTCCACTCCAGGTTCCTGGACCCATGACGGGAATTCGATGGGCGTGACCCTTCTGGATATTCAACAAGCCGGCCAGGACATGACTTTTCGGGCCCTCACGAGGTATCAAACCCTGACCTTGCGGGCCGAGGGGGTTTCCACCGGAGAAGGGGTGATCCTGGTGGACGGGAAGCCCTCACCTGGACCCGTGTGGCCCATGGCTTCAGCGCCCTTCCAGCAACATTCCATCGAGGCCCAATCGGGGGAGGCCCTGGAAGAGGGAATCCGGGTCCCGTTCCACAGTTGGCTCGACGGGGCCCCTCGGGTCAGGGAATTCACGACACAGCTTGAGGACTTCTCCCTGGTCGCAAGCTATGAGGGACGGGAGTACCTGGTCGATGTCACTCCCACGAGTTCCGCATCTGGGATAGTTCCAGGGTACATAGGATTCGATGGGGGGGACGGATCCGGTTGGGTGCCGGAGGGGGGGACCGTCACCGTCACGGCCACGCCCCGAACCGGCTTTGAATTCCTGGAATGGGCGGGTGCCTTCTACGGTTCCCCTAATCCAGCTTCCTACACCGCCACGGGGCCCGTGGAGACGGATGCGGCCTTCGGAGTCATCTTTTCGGCCGAAAAGAACCCGTCCTCGGTGACCCTTCAGGGAGGGTTCCAGCACACGGTGACCCTGACCGTTGACAATGCCAATCCCGTCGTGTACTGGGAGCTTTTCTCGGGAGTTCTACCTCAGGCCATGATCCTGAATGGAACGGGAGCTGTACAGGGGACACCCCTGAAGGGGGGTGAATTCCCTCTGACACTCAGGGCCGTGGATGGGATCGGCCTCCAGGCCTACCTGCCCCTGACGCTATATGTGAACGACCCGGAGATTCCGGTTGACCAGCTCTCCTCGGCCTTTCTCCTCACCGGGCCGGTGCTTAATGCGAACACCCGCTTGTACCTGGACAACGAAGGAAATGACAACAACGCATACGACCTGGGTGATTTCCGGGCATATGTCCTTCGGAACCCAGGGGTTCATTCATTCCTGGAGCCTGAAGCTCACGTGAGAATCACGGTTCCCATGGGAGATATGAAGAACCCACCCCCGGGTGGGGATCAGAGAAGGGAGGACCGGCCATGAAGCGCCTGGCCGCATTCCTGACTCTGGCCCTTCTGGTGGGGGCTTGCGACTCAGGTCCGACGGGCCCCGGTGATCTCACCGGTTCCTTCCGGACCTCCGGGCCACCAATGGGTGGGGTGGTTCTTGAGGTTGTTGGAGCCGGAATCGAGAAGTTCAATGGTACCGGGGGGACCCAGGTGTTCTGGGCTGCACAGCCCGATCCCACCGTCTTCAGGGTGATCCTGGTTGGTGAGGGTGGAGGGGATCTGCCCTTTACGGTAACGGTCAAGGATCGGAGCAAAAACGTTCCCAGAGCGACCGTTGTGAGCGTGGTGGATCTGGATAATCGTCCCGTGCCCGTCACGAAAGACCTGAAGGTGAAATTCAGCAAATAGAAATTCCGAACGGAGGAATTGCGGGGATGGAACAAGCGCCCACCATGCAGTCCCTTTCCAGGGAACAGCTGAACGACGCGCTGATTCGCATAAATATTCTTCGCACCAGGGAGCCGGCCGATGTCATCGCTCTGGACCTGTTGGAGGGTGCGGTCGAGGCCCTCTTCTCCGTGTCCCGGCATCTGATCGTCTACGGGAGCCTCGCTCCCGGTGGGCCCAACCATGGCCTTCTGTCCGACCTTCCCGGGGAGTGGTTCAAAGGATCTGTGACCGGTGAACTTCTGGAGCGTGGCTGGAGCGCCGCCATGAGCTACCCGGCCCTCCGATGGTGTCCGGAAGGAGGGGAGATCGAAGCATACCTCCTGGTATCCCCCGCGTTGGATTCCATCTGGACACGCCTGGATGAGTTCGAAGGTTTGGAGTACAATCGGATCTGGGCTCCCTTTCTCTCTTCGGACGGCGATGTCACGGTAGGGAACGTCTATGCTATGGAGTGCGATCTGGACTAAGGGTCCGAGTTGATGATGATCCGGAGATCCCCCCGGTTCCAGCCTGATCCTTCGGGGACCTAACCCTCCCTGAACTCCTCAAAGAACTTGAGCACAGTTCGAGCGTCCTCGAAATTGGATGCGATTCCGAAGGAGATTCGGACCGCCCCGGTGCTTTTGTCGTCGATACACTGACGAAACTGGTCCAGGGTGAGGCGGTTCCCCGATTTGACCAGGCATCCTACGACTTCGTCCCGGGCCAGGCCCATGGCGAGTTCCCCGGCCCCGGGGTTACAAAAGCAACCAGTCCGAAGGGAGATTTTTTGCTTGTTGGCCTTTTCCTCAACAAGCCGGTGATCGATGTGTCCTCCCTCAGGATCGTAGAGGTTCAGCGCGATTGTTCCCCCCCGGGACTCCATGTCGATAGGACCGTAGATCCTCGCTACCCGCTCCCCGTTCTTGTGCCGCATGGACACGACCTGATCCATGAACCACCCGGTGAGGGCTTTCACCCGGGTGTTAATCGTATCGATTCCCACGGAATCGATGAAATCCAGCCCGATCTCGACGGCCGGAAGGCTGGTGTAATTCAACGTTCCGTCCTCGAAGCCATCCGACCCGGGGGACATGGTGTGGCTTTCCGCAAGAACCGAGGACCAGGAGATCGTTCCCCCCGCGAACCAGGGGCGGTGAAGCTTCTTGAGGGCGGTACGGCGGGCCAACAGGGCACCGACCCCCGTGGGATAACCGAAGAGTTTGTAGAAGGATAGGGTCACATAGTCCGGGTGCCACCGCCGAAGATCGAGGCGACTCGTGGGCACGAAGGCGGCGGCGTCCAAAAGGACGTCCCATCCGAGATCCTGGGCTTTTTCGATCCATTCCAACGGGTGCTGAACACCGGAGAAGTTGGATTGGGCCGGGAAAGCAAAAAGCTTGTTCTTTCCTTCGGCACCCCTTCTCAGGAAGCTCTCCAGTGTGGCCTCCGACACCCGCAAGTCCGGTGGCTCCAAGGGGAGGTAGCGGGTCGACGCCAGTCCCACCCGGTCGAAGGCCCTGATTCCAAGAACCGAATTGTGGTTGTCGTAGGTGAGGAGAAACTGATCTCCCTCTGTGAAGGGATAGGACTCGCCAACCAGCTTAAGAGCCCCGCTGGCGTTGGAAGTGAAAATCAGGACATACTCGTCCGGGTCGGCGTTGAAGAACTCCAGTACCCTTCGTCGGCAATTCGCCACTCTTTCTGTTGCCAGGGCCGAGGTCGGGTTCGTGGAGTGGGGGTTTCCAAGAACCGAACCCATGAGGAAATCCAGATGCTCCCTGACCTGAGAATCTCCGTAGAGGCCCCCCCCGGTATAGTCCACGTAGGTGTGGCCCAGCCGATCCAGGCGGGAGAATTCTTCTTTCCTTATCCGGTCCAGAATCGCTGTATCTGAATACTGGGGGTAGCGGGCAAGGAAACCTCGGTGGTCGGCGTTGTTTTCTTGAAGTGACATATGTGAACCGTATTCCTTTTGGCACCTCGACACAGGCTTTCGGGGATGGGTACCGCACTAATCTCGTTTGGATCCAAAGAGGAGCTGGGGTGGTCGGGCATACTCTCTTGTAACAGAATGAAGACGGAATTGAAACGGAGCGGCGAACCGGCCAGGACAGGCTTGCTAACCCTTTCCCACTCCTACACCATTCGGGTTCAAGAAACAGACGAATGTGCGGGACCCCCAGATCCGAGGAACGATTGTGAAGCTCAGAATCGTATTGGCGACAGTTGTAGCCCTTTCAGTTTCCTGCGGCGGCGGAGATCGGGCGGGTGACCGGGCCGTCCTTCAGAACAAAGGCTCGGACACCTTGGTGAACGTGGCCCAGGCATGGGCCGAGGCGTACGGCCAGGTTCGTCCTGAGGTGGCGGTGGCCGTCTCCGGCGGTGGCTCCGGAACCGGCTTCAGCGCCCTCATCAACGGGACCTCGGATATAGCCAACGCCTCCCGGTCCATTCGGGAGAGCGAGATCGAAGCTGCTCAAGCCCAGGGGATCGAGCCGGTGGAGTTTATCGTGGGCTACGACGCCTTGGCCGTCTACCTCCACGCCGACAACCCCATTGACGAATTCACCTTCGGCCAACTCACTTCGATTTACGGTGAGGGTGGGCCGTTCGATTCCTGGTCTGACCTGGGGGTTTCGGTGCCCGGGTGTTCCTCTGACGAAATCGTCAGGATCAGCCGGCAGAACAACTCGGGAACCTACGCCTATTTTCAGGAGACCGTCCTGGGAGAGAATGAGTACAAGTTTGGTTCCCGGGACATGCACGGTTCCAAGGACGTGGTGGACCTGGTGGAAAGCACTCCCTGCGCCATCGGGTACAGCGGCCTTGCCTACGCCACTGAACACATAAAAATGCCGTGCGTTTCGACGGAAGACGGTGCCCCTTGTGTGGCCCCAAGTATGGAGACTGCGGTGGATAGGAGCTATCCTATTTCTCGTCCCCTGTTCATGTACACGGCAGGGGAGCCGGAGGGCGCCGCCAAGGAGT
>CAYOVN010000212.1:0-5464 GCA_964407425.1 uncultured Gemmatimonadaceae bacterium | reverse complement strand
ATCCCTAACGGCCACGGGGGGGGTTCCCTGCAGAGCGACATGGTCCGTCAGGAAGAGGCCGTCCAGGATTCCAACCCGGGTTCCGGCCCCGGAGAATCCCATGCCATGAGCATCGGGGATCTCCAGGCGGTCAAGGAAGGGACCCAGGCCCCCGTAGCTGGAGTCGGCGGGGGCCACTCCTGGGAAAAGTGCCTTCAGAGGGTCACCGAGGGGAGAGGCTGTGTTCCCGGTAGCGGCCCCCGAATCTTCCCTCCGGAGGCTCCGGACCTTTACGACCTTCGTCACCCCGGGGAACTCCATCAGGTCGGGGATTCGTCCTGTGGGCACGTCCAGGCTTACGGCGTGGAGCCACTCACTCTTTGTCCTGAGCCGCCCTGGGAGCTCGGGCCGGGCTTCCGCAGCCCCTAGGCCCTCCCAAGCCAAATCGTTCAGGAAGAGCCAGTAAGCCGTAGAGTCGGGAGAATTCCGCTCCTGGCCAGGAGCGCTGTGGGAAGTTTGGAGAGCCCATCCCCCGAGAAGGAGCGGGAGAAAGGCGAGGAAAGAAAAAGACGAGAGAACGCGGCGGCTAGGACGGCGCACCGCTGACCTGCAGAGCATCCTCCAATTGGACTCCGACGATTCGACTCACACCAGGCTCCTCCATCGTGACCCCATAGATCCAGTCCGCCGCCTCGATAGTACGGGCATTATGGGTGATAACGATAAACTGAGATTGCTCCTTGAATTCCTGTAGGAGACGGATAAACCGGTAGATGTTGGACTCATCCAGGGGAGCATCCACCTCGTCCAGCACGCAAAATGGACTGGGTTTGACCAGGTAGATTCCGAAGAGGAGGCTCAGGGCAGTCAGGGCCCGTTCCCCACCGGAGAGCAGATCGATTCTCTGGGTCTTCTTACCCCGGGGGGAGGCGTGGATTTCGATTGCCGCCTCCAGGGGATCGTCCTCGTTCTCCAGCCAGAGGTTCGCCTCCCCGCCTTCGAAAAGCCTCTGGAATGTATTCTGGAAGTTCTCCCTGATCTTGCCGAAGGTGTCCTGGAAAAGCTGCGTGGCAGTTTCGTTGATTTGACGGATGGCCGTTCGGAGGTCGTCCCGGGCGCTGTTCAAGTCTTCCCTCTGCTCCAGAAGGAACTCCAGGCGAGCGCTCTCCTCCTGATGCTCCTCGACCGCCAGCATGTTCACCAGGCCGATCCGTTCGAGGTTCTGGACAATTTCCCCCAGTTCGTCCGTGAGTTCGTCGGGATCCCCTTCCAAAGGTTCGGCTTCGGCGAGAAGTACCTCCAGAGGTTTGCCCCACTCTCCCTCCAGTCGATCCTGGATTCGGCCGATGCGCCCAATCAACTCCTGCTGTTCCAGCTCCTGGGCGTGTCGCCGATCAAGGGACTCTCGCTCGGCCGACCGGGAGGCACGGACGTGTCGCTCTGCTTCCTGGAGGGAGTCCCCCAGTCTCTGGGCAGTCTGCTCCCGCTGGTTCAGAGCCTCTTCGGCTTTATCCCGCCGGTGGAAAAGAGCTTCGGTCGCGGCCGCACCTTCTTCCCGGAGCCGGGTGGCCGTGCCCACCTCCTCGACGAGCTCGGTCTCTTCAGTACCCAAGCCCAGCAAGCGTTCCCGAGCTTCATCGAGGGAGGTTTCCACATCGGATAGGCGCTCCAGGAGCCGACCCCGGTCCCCTTCCTTCCTGGCCACTTCCAGGGCCAGTTCGGATTCTCGACCACGGGCCACCTCCCACGCCTCCTGGGCCTCGGCTACTCCCTGTCTCGCAATCTCCTCGGCGGCCCGGAGTCTCTCGACCTCCTCAACTAGAAGGTCCCGGTCTTCCAGGGAGATCTTCGCTCGGTCCAATGCCCTCACCCTGGCCGCTCGAGTCCCCTCGATTTGCCGAGCCAACTCTTCCTGATGGCGGTCCAGTCGACCCCTACGGTCGGTTTGGGCTTGAAGTTGGGCCGATGCGGACCGGTGGGAGTCCTCCGCTTCTCGGAGCACCCTCCAGGCTTCGTCTTTGGCCTCTTCGGCCGCGCCAGCTTCCGCTTCGACAGCCTCCCTCGTGGAGATTGCGGCGTCGGTGGCTTTCTGGGCCACCTCGAGCTCGCCTTTCAGGCGCCTCACACGCTCTCTGCGTTCCAGGATCCCAGAACTTCCCAGGGGATTCCCGATCCTCACCACTCCGAGAGCATCAACCGCCATCCCGGAAAGGGAGAGTACCCCTTTTGAAGCCGGGCTCTTCAGGGACAGATCTTCGGACTCCAGCCCTACTCCAGAGAGAATTCTTTTGGCCCAGGGAGCCCCAGGCCCCTTCAGGGTCAACTTCCCAAGAAGACTCCCATCTCCACCTTCGGTGCCGTCGATCCGATCCAGGGGAAGAAGGATCAGGCCTCCTCCCCCACCCCAGGAATCCCTGTGCCAGGCCTGAAGTCGATTCAGCGTTTCCGCGTCTTTCACGACCAAACCCTGTGCCAGAGGCCCCAGATAAGACTCGACGGCCCGGATCACATCAGGGTCACCTTCCAGAGACTCGCCGAGGGTGCCCAGGATCTCGTTGTCGCCCAGTTCGAGGGCTGCCTTAACGGCCGGTTCCAGGCCTTCCTGGCTTCGGTCCATCCCCTCCAGTACCGAAATTCGGGTTTGGAGATTGGTGGACCGGTCCACTGCGGCGGCCTCAGCCTTCCTGGCCGACTCGAACTCCTCACGAGCTTCACGGCTCCTGGCCTTAGCCTCCTCCAGAGCCGCCTTCAGGGTCTCCACTTCGCCAACGAACCGAGCCAACTCATCCGAGAAGAGGTCACCCTGGCTCTCCACTTCGGAAAGGGCATGGATCCCTTCCTCCATCTCCCCCTGGACCCGGTCCAGATTCCGAGCCAACTCAGCGGCCTGAGCCTCCGCCGCGGAAGCTTCTCCCTCCAGTTGGGCCTGCCTTCTGGTCAAGTCACGGAGGTTGGCCTCGGAAACCCCCAGGGTCTTCCGCACGGCTTCCAGGGCGCCCCGAGCGTCTTGGGCGACCTCCGCCCGGCGTCCTCGCTCTTCCTCCAGGCCCTGAAGCTCCTGAGTCATCCCCACCTCAGTGGCCCGGAGGTTTTCGACCTCCTGGCCCTGACGATCGATCCGCCCCTCCGTTTCCTCCTTCTCCCGGGCAATCTGACTCAGTCTCTTCCCAGCATAGATGGCCCGTTCCTCGGCTACGGCCAGATCCCTTTCCCATCGAATCAGATCCTTTCGGATCTCATCCACATTGACCGCAGCCTCTCTACGGGCCTGCTCGACCTCGACCTGTCGCAGGCGGAGAGTTTCATACTGGGTCTCGGCGGAACGGAGCTCCGCCAGATAGCCCTCACCCAGCTCCCTGTCCCCGGCAAGCTCTTTTTCCACCTGGTCCAGGCGATTCCTCAACCCATCCAGTTGGTGCCGAACCACCGCCATCTCAACGGCTAACCGCCGATCCCTGAGGGTCTGAAATCGCTGGGCTTTCCCCTTCTGGCGGGCAAGGGATCGAACCTTCGACTCCACCTCTCCAATGACATCATCCAAACGCTGGAGATCGAGCTCCGCCCTCTCCAATCGGCGAAGAGCCGCTTTCCGGCGATCCTTGTACTTCCCGATCCCTGCCGCCTCTTCGAATAGATCCCGCCGTTCCTCGGCTCGGTCCGAAAGGATTGCATCGATCATCCTGTTTTCGATGATCGCGTAGGCATTGGCCCCGAGACCCGTATCCCGGCAGAGATCCAGGACGTCCCGAAGGCGACAGGAGGTTCTGTTGATGGAGTAGTCACTTCCCCCATCGCGATAAACCGTGCGACCCAACTCTACTTCTTCAAAGGGAACGGGAAGAGAGCCGTCTTCATTTGACACGACCAAGGACACGGAACCCCGATTGACCGGGCGGCGGTTGACCGTGCCCTGGAAGATGGCCTCTTCCATCTTGGCGCCCCGGATTGCCGTGGGGCGTTGCTCGCCCAGGGCCCAACGGATGGCGTCACTGATATTGGATTTCCCACAGCCGTTGGGACCAACGACAGCGGTTATCCCCTCATGAAAATCGATTTCTGTGGAGTCTGCGAACGACTTGAAGCCGTGTACTCGAAGGGCTTTTAGCTTCATTCCGGAGGCTTACCCCGTCGCTCGACAAGAGGTAGATCCCTGAAACCGGCCTCCCGGAGGTTCAGTTGCCACCACAGCCCGTCATCGATCCCCTGGAATGCCCCGGAGAGAACGTCGTAGCCTCCTGAGCCATCGGGATAGGTGACTTGGAGGATATACCCGAGAGCTCCACTGGTTTCA
The DNA here is from genome assembly GCA_964407425.1 of uncultured Gemmatimonadaceae bacterium. Lineage (GTDB taxonomy): Bacteria > Gemmatimonadota > Gemmatimonadetes > Longimicrobiales > Gaopeijiaceae > JABDNZ01. The sequence continues at coordinate 1,194 of CAYOVN010000212.1, read as the reverse complement.
AATCCGATGAGTATTCTCCGAGCCTCAGCCAGGGTCCCCGCCGATCCAAGAAGGAAGGCCATAGGGGTATTCATGACTGGCCAGCTATCCGGATCTTCCCGGAAATGCTCGGACATGGGAATCCGGAGGTTCTCGACCTCCACCACGTCGGTGGCTGGTCCAGCATAGAGAACGTACGAGACTGCTCCCCCAGCTTCCTGCGGTGCCAGGTTGAAGATCAGGTCAGGGCGTCGGATACGGAGCGTGTTTCGCATTTCCACAGCGATGCCCCGCTGCTCCTCCGGATAACTGAGTAGTTCCAGGGAAAAACGAAGAACAGGGTCTGTTGGTTCAGGTCCAGCTCGTTCGGGAGACACCAATGGGGCCTCTCCGAACATATCTTCGAGCCAGCCGAATCCCGGAACGGAAAAAGCCCCCATAGCCGTCCCGACGGCCGATGCGAGAATCACCAGGCCCGCCACGACGCCCGCAATGATCCCAAGGGAGAACTTCCTTTTCGGGGGAGGCCGGCGGGAGGACATGGGCCGCAGCCGATTCGAGGCGTACCTCCGGTTTTCTGCGCCGCCTCCCCTCGCAGCTCCCTCGCTCTCCTGCGTACCCTGGCCTTTCACCTCCTCCTCCTCCTCTTCCGAAGGAGGCGTGAACCCGTACCCAGGGTCCTCAAGCAGGTCCTGATCGGGCAGCGGGCCCGGGTCAACAGATTCCGGGGCATCGGAAAGGCCGCTGTCCTGTTCGAGTCCGGGCATTTGTGCGAATTCTGCCCCGAAGTCGGGGATCTCCTGGGCCAGGATGCCCTGATCTCCGAAATCGGATCCTGAGGTCTCGAGAGCCCCCTCCCCATCGGAGGTCTCCAGAACAAAATCGTCCGAGAGGACAAAATCGGGCTGCCCACCATCACCGGGGGCATCCTCGTCCGTGTGATAATCCCCGTCCGGGGCCGAATCCTCGGAGGCCAGGGTCGTCTCATCGTCCCCAGCAGCCTCGGTAAACCCTTCCGCCAAACGCAGACCCTGGGGGCCACCCAGATCGGGTACCCCACCGGCGATATCGTCTCCCATGGGGAGTTCATCAGCTAGCCCGAAGTTGCCGATCAGAGCCTCTTCCCCAATCTCTCCGGGTTCTTCACCCTCATCTGAGTCCTGTTCAACCGCCGGGGTTTCAACCACCGGAGCTTCAACCACCGGAGCTTCAACC
>CAYOVN010000211.1:0-5500 GCA_964407425.1 uncultured Gemmatimonadaceae bacterium | reverse complement strand
GTCCCCCCCTGAGCCAACTCAAAAAGCCCCTTCCGAGAATCGATGGCACCGGTGAAAGCACCCTTCTCATGGCCGAAAAGTTCGCTCTCCAGGAGGGTCTCTGAGAGGGCCGCCACGTTCACCGCGATGAAGGATTTGTGACGCCGGGGGGAGAGGGCGTGAATCCCCCGGGCGATCAGCTCTTTTCCGGTGCCGGACTCCCCCGTGACCAGGACCGTCGCGTTCACAGGAGCAAACTGAACGACCCGCTCCAGAGTCTCCCGTATGGAGTCGGATTCACCTACGATCCCGGTGATCTCCTGAAGTCGGTTTCGCTCGATGAGTGTCCTTCCCAGTAGGAGAACCTCTCGGGGATCCGGTGGATGGGGAAACACCTCTTGAAGGTCCAGGGCTCTGGCGGCCTGCCGGGTCCCTTCCTCCCCCTTTTTCGCGATACCGAAAACCGGAATATTCCGGGTGAGGCGTGCCTGCCTGGCCTGGGAAGCAGCCGATTCATTCTTGAGCCCGCCTGTGAGGATGAAAAGGCGAGGATCATCTACCCCGGACAGATCCTCATCCGGGGTCACGAGCTCGACACGATAACCGGCCTCCCGGAATGCGTCCCGGAGAGGGCCCGCCACCCGAAGATCGTGGGTCGAAATCAGTACGTTGCCACTTTGTTCTTGCATGTCAGGATTGTTGATGGGGAGTATCGGTTCCCCTCATAAGGCCGACGATATGCCTAATCAGGGGTCCCATGACCGCCAGGCCGTCACGAACCCCTCCAGGGCTCCCTGGGAGGTTCGCAATGAACACAGACCCCCGGGAGCCTGCCTGGCCCCTCGAAAGGGCTGAAAAGGCGGTCTTCGCCTCCCCAGCCCTCCGGATGGCCTCTTGAAGCCCGGGGGCCTCTCGGTCCAGAACAGCTCGAGTGGCCTCGGGGGTCACGTCCCTCGGCCCGAAACCGGTTCCACCTGTCGTGAGGATCACATCCACCTTCCCGCTATCGGCCCAACTCACCAGGATGGGAACGATGGCGTCGGTCTGATCCGGTACAACACCTCGAAGAGCGGGCGAATGGCCCTCGGAGGAACACCATTCCTCGAGGGCCAGCCCACTTGTGTCCAGCCGCTCACCGCGACTGCAAGCATCGGAAATCGTTAGGACTCCGATCCTGAGTCCCGGGGGCGTCGCCTCCGTCACTTCCGGACAGAACCCTCGCCGTAGAACGGGGGCCGCTGAACCACGGCCGGGATCACTTTATCCCTGATCCGAATCCCCACCTCTGATCCGGCTTTGGCCAATGCTGTGGGGACATACCCCATGGCCACGCCAAACCCCAGGGAGGGACTCACGACCCCACTCGTAACCTCACCTACGTCCTCACCCTCGAAAGCGATGGGATATCCATGCCTCGGGAATCCGCGTTCCTGGAGCTTGAGGCCCACGAGGCGCCGGGTAACCCCCTCCGCTTTCTGCTTCACCAGGACGTCTTTCCCGATGAAATCGCCCTTGTCCATCTTGGTGATCCACCCCAAACCCGACTCTAACGGTGTATGCTCTTCGTCCAGGTCGTTTCCGTAGAGGGCGTAGCCCATTTCCAGTCGGAGGGAGTCTCTGCATCCCAGGCCTGTGGCAATGAGACCTTCCCCCTCACCAGCTTCCATAAGGGCGTTCCAGAGCTTCATGGCCCCATCTACCGGGATGTAAAGCTCGAAACCATCTTCACCGGTATATCCTGTCCTGCTGATCACACCCTCAACACCGGCCACGGAGCCCAGGGAAAACCTGTAATATCCGATCTCCTCCAAGTCGGTCTCGGTGAGGCCCTGCACGATCCCGGCAGCCTTGGGGCCCTGGATGGCGAGTAGGGCCGTAGCGTCGGACCGGTCATTCACGTTCACATCGAAGGCCTCGGCGTGCTTCATGACCCAGGCAAGGTCCTTTTCCTTATTCGAGGCGTTCACAACCAGCATGTAGTGATCGGGGGCCCGATAAACCAGGAGGTCGTCGATGATCCCGCCATGCTCCAGACACATGGCCGAATACTGGGCCTGCCAAACCTCGAGCTGGGATGCATCGTTGACAGCGATCTTCTGAATCAGATCGAGGGACTCCGGCCCGGTAAGGACGAACTCCCCCATGTGGCAAACGTCGAACAGCCCAGCATCGTTCCGGACCGCGTGGTGCTCTGCCATGATGCCCGAGGGGTACTGGACAGGCATCTCGAACCCTGCGAAGGGTACGATCTTCCCCTTGAGGTTCACATGAGCTTCATGGAGCGGTGTCTTTCTTAGTGTGTCACCCATCAGTTTACCCTTTCCTTTCTTAGAACCTTCAGCCCATGAGTTCCATCATGATGGCCTTTTGGGCGTGGAGGCGGTTTTCGGCTTCGTCCAGAACTCTCGACTGGGGTCCATCGATGACCTCGGCCGCCACCTCTTTCCCCCGGTAGGCCGGGAGACAGTGGAGGAAGATGGCCTCGGGGTGGGCCTTACCCATCAGCTCCTGGGTGACCTGGTAGGGTCGGAAGGCCCTTATCTTCGAATCAGCTTCATCTTCTTCACCCATGGAAACCCAGGTGTCGGTGGTGAGGACCCTGGCGCCCTCGGCGGCTTCGGAGGGATCTCGGGTCAGCGTGATCGAAGTCGCCTCACGGGCCCGGGCCAGAATTCCCGGATCCGGATCGAAGCCTTCCGGAATCGCGAGACGGAGATCGAGGCCAAAGGCACTGGCGGCGTTTAGCCAGGAGTTGGCCATGTTGTTTCCGTCCCCGAACCATGCCACGGACATTCCTTCCAGCTCCGACCCGAACTCTTCCTGGACAGTCTGGAGATCGGCCATGAGCTGGCAGGGGTGAAGGAGGTCGGTGAGGCCGTTGATGACCGGGACCGAGGCAGCCGCTGCCATCTCTTCCACCTCGGCATGGTCGAAGGTCCGGATCATGATGCCGTCCACATAACGACTCAGGACCTGGGCCGTATCGGAGACAGTTTCACCCCGACCCATTTGGGAAGCGGATGAGGCGAGAAAAAGGGCGTGACCCCCGAGTTGAGTCATTCCCACCTCGAACGAAACACGGGTCCGGGTCGAACTTTTCCGGAAAATCATGGCCAGGCTCTGACCGGACAGAGGTGCGCCGCTTACCTGCCCCGACTTGAGTTGTTGAGCCAGTGAGAGGAAGCTCAGGAGGTCCTCCCTGGCATAATCTGAAATAGCTACGAAATGACGTTTGGACATATCGGCTTCATTCTATAGGTGAACAGATTTCATGGCCTCGACCCTGGGCCGGGACCAGCCTGATCAAAGTATCATTCCCCTATCGTGGGAGGAAAGCGGCGGCCCTTTAGAAAAGGGGTCACCTTAGAGGATATACTTCTGCAGATCCTCGTCCTCCAGAATCTCGCTGAGTCGATCCCGTACGAAGGCGGGATCCACCACGATCTCCTCACCCACCCCCACATCCGGGAGATCGAAGAGAACATCCTCCAGGACCGTGGTCAGGACCGTCTGAAGTCGCCTCGCTCCGATGTTTTCCATCCGGTCGTTCAGTTTGGTGGCGATTCGGGCGATCTCCTTCACCCCGTCATCGGTAAACTTCAGGGCGGCCCCTTCGGTTTCCACCATTGCTCTGTACTGATGTATTAGGGCGTTCTTCGGTTCCTTGAGGATTCGGATGAACTCGGCCTCTCCCAGGCTATGGAGCTCGACCCTGATCGGGAATCGGCCCTGAAGCTCAGGAATCAGATCGCTGGGTTTGGCGACATGAAAGGCCCCGGCAGCGATGAACAGCATGTGGTCGGTCCGAACCAGGCCATACTTCGTCTGAACGTTCGATCCCTCCACTACAGGAAGAAGATCCCGCTGGACTCCTTCCCTGCTCACATCGGGTCCAGCTCCGCCTCGGGCCCCGGCGATCTTGTCGATCTCATCGAGAAAGATCATCCCGGAGTCTTCGGCCCGATCCAAGGCATCGTTTACGACCTCGTCCATGTCGACGAGACGATCCAATTCTTCCTGAAGAAAAATCCGCCGAGCCTCCGCAACCGAAACTGTCCTCTGTTTGGTTCGTTTCGGCAGCATGTCCTGGAGCATTTCCGAGAAGTTGTGATCCATCCCTTCCATGCCACCCATGGGGATCATCATACCCTCGATGGACGGGCTCTGGGACACCTCCACCTCAACCTCCCGATCCTCCAGCAAACCGTCATGAAGAAGCTTGCGGAGTTTTTCCCGGGTCCGGGACCTCCGGTCGAGACTTGGGCTCTCGGGCCCGTCGCCATCCGGGGAAGTCTGGAGGACACCAGAGGGACCAGCCACGAAGATGCTCTTCTCCAATACTCCGCCTGGCTCCTGGGAAGCCTCCCCTTCCGCCTCCTGGGGACCTGCCGTGATCGGGAGGAGAAGGTCCAGAAGGCGTTCTTCCACCCTCCTATCCGCCTCTTCCTCCACCTCCGCTTCCCTTTCGGCCCTGACCATGTTCACCGAAGTATCCACCAGATCCCGGATCATGGACTCGACATCCCGGCCCACATATCCCACCTCAGTGAATTTCGAGGCCTCGACCTTCACGAAAGGAGCCCCGGCCAGGCGGGCCAGACGGCGAGAAATCTCGGTCTTGCCCACACCGGTCGGTCCAATGAGGATCAGGTTGTTGGGAAGGATCTCCTCTCGGAGCTCTCCCTCCACTTGTTGGCGACGCCACCGGTTCCTCAGAGAGATGGCCACGGCCTTCTTTGCGTTGTCCTGGCCAACAATGTACTTGTCCAACTCCCGAACGATGTCCCGGGGAGTCAGCTCGGGAGGGTTTCCATCCTGGCCTTCTTCGTCCTGGCCCTCCCGATCCCGGCTCACCAAGTCCAGTGCCTCTCCGGTGGGTCCCTCTTCCTGCTCGAATTCAGTCATTCTTCTTTGTCCCGCTCCAGCTCCAAGACACTGATTGTCTGATTGGTATAGATGCAGATATCGCCTGCGATCTCCAGGGCTCTCTGTACGATCTCCGGTGCCGAGAGCTCGGAGTGGGATTTCAGAGCCCGGGCAGCGGCCAGGGCAAAGGAGCCTCCCGAGCCGATAGCCACGACCTCGTCGTCCGGTTCGATGACATCCCCTTCCCCGCTCACCAGGAACATCCGCTCTCTGTCGGCTACGATAAGGAGAGCGTTCAGGCGGCGGAGATACCGGTCCGTTCGCCAGTCCTTGGCCAACTCCACGCAAGCCCGGGTGAGGTTCCCCGGGTAGCGCTCCAACTTCTCCTCAAGCTTTTCGAAGAGGCCGAAGGCATCGGCTACAGCTCCGGCGAAGCCCGCCAAGATCTTCCCGTCCTTGAGGGTCCGAACCTTCTGGGCTGTGGCCTTCATGATCGTGTCCCCCATGGTCACCTGTCCATCTCCACCGAGGGCGATTCTTCCATCCTTTTTTACGGCCAAAACGGTCGTGGCACGCAAGGCAGGCTTCTTCATAACGGCTCCTAGAATGTGGTACTGAAGAATAACCTCCGGGGGCCCTCACGGAAGGGGTATTT
>CAYOVN010000210.1:0-5535 GCA_964407425.1 uncultured Gemmatimonadaceae bacterium | reverse complement strand
GGCTGGGTACTACAGCTACCTCTGGGCCGAAGTCCTGGACAAGGACGCCTTCCAGGCCTTTGTGGAAACTGGGGATCTATTCGACTCCGACACCGCGGATAGGCTCCGTCGAGAGATTCTCTCAAGGGGTGGCACCCGTCCTGGAATGGAACTATATGTGAATTTCCGAGGCCGTGAGCCGTCGATTCAGGCCCTCTTGGAGGCCAGGGGGCTAACAGGAGGAAACTAAGAAAATTGAAGGAACCCATTGATCTTAAGGCATAGGGTTCTACAAATTGTCCGAGGGCGCGGGTCACACCTTATGTGACCCGGGCTTGCGCCAATGTGTCTAATTCGAAAACAGATGTTGTAGTTAGGCTCAGAATGTATGAAATTCTTCTCGACTAGGTTTCGAGCAGAATCGAATATAGGTGACGACTTGGGAAGTCATACTTCGAAAGATTCGAAAGAAAGGACCACCATGCACACCCGATCGCTATGGGCTCTTGTCTTTGCCCTCCTGTTCCTCCTCCCAGCAGCGACGGTCGAAGGGCAGAAGGTTCAGCCCAGCGAGCGCGGACCATGGGAAATCAAACTGTTCGCCGGGGGATTTGACGATAATTTCGAATTCGATCCGGACGGCAGCGACTTCTACATTGATCCGGATCAAAACGTGATGTTCGGGTTTCAGCTGAACTATCACCTTCCCTACACCCTCGGGCCATTCGGTACTTTTGTCGGGCTTGACGGACGCTACGTCCCTCTGGATATAGCACCCGACTCGAAGGGATACGTCACCGACATGGACACCTGGTGGGGCCACCCCGTTTTGGGGCTTTCCCTCCCTCTCCATGAGAAGCTCGACATCTACGGCGTCGGCGGTGCCGGGATCACCCGGTGGAGCCCAGAAGAACGCGACTCGGAGAACGACTTCGGGTTTACCTGGGGAGCCGGTGTCACCCTCCACGTCACGGAGCAACTCGCTCTCTTCGGTGACTGGCGCCAGTGGGACATCCCCACCGCCATGGAAAAGGTCACCCAAGACGTCTCCGGCTTCACCGCCAATGAGACCTTCTGGGGTTACTCGTTCTCCGGCGGAATCTCCTACTTCTTCGGGTCCAAGGACACGGACAAGGACGGCGTGAAGGACAAGGTCGACGAGTGCCCGAACACACCTCTCGGTATTGCGGTTGACGAAAAGGGTTGCCCGTTTGATTCCGACGGTGATGGCGTTGTCGACCACATGGACGAATGCCCCGACACTCCGGCCGGCGCTCCGGTGGACAGCCGCGGCTGCCCCCTGGATTCCGACGGTGACGGCGTTGCGGACTACATGGACAACTGCCCCGACACCCCAGCCGGTGCTCCGGTCGACGCCCAGGGTTGCCCCCTGGATTCAGATGGCGACGGCGTGTTCGACTACATGGACCGCTGCCCCAACACCCCGAGGGGTACTGAAGTGGACCGGCAGGGCTGCCCGATTCCTGAGGAGCCCGAGGTCATTTCCTACACGTTCCAGGACGTGTTCTTCGAGTTCGATTCGGCTGTAATCACCGACGCGGGTGAAGCCGAGCTCCGGCAGATCGGATCCACGCTCATCACCATCATGAACCCCGACATCGAGGTTCACGGCCACACCGATGCGACGGGTCCCGAGCCGTACAACATGGGGCTGAGTCAGCGCCGGGCCGAGGCGGTTCGGGATTGGCTGCTGGAGAACTTCTCCCAGCTGAATTCCAACCAGTTCACGGTTCGCCAGTTTGGTGAAGAGCAGCCCATCGACACCAACGACACTCGGGACGGACGGGCGAAAAACCGCCGGGTCGAGATCAAGGTGATCACGCTCTAAAGGCGAGAACCTTGCACCAGATTACGGGCCCGGGGGGGAAACCCCTCGGGCCCGTTCTTTTCTATTCAGCCGGTCCCTGAAATGAGTCTCCTTCTGGAAGTGGTCGCACCGGTCTTTGGCGTCATGGCGTTGGGGGCCCTTTCGGTCATCATCCGGGTGCTGGACGACCGCTCAGTGAAGGGGCTCGTCCTTTTTGTATTCAACTTCGCCATCCCCATTCTCCTCTTCCGGAGCCTGGCGACGGCCGAGCTTCCTCCTGACATCCGGTGGGGATTCCTGATCTCCTATTTCGGCGGAGCCATTATTGTCTTCGCTGTGGGGATGGGTCTTGGAAAGTTCGTCTTTCGGCGGACGCTGGCGGACCAGGCCATCTTCGGAATGTCGGCTGGATTTTCCAACACGGTCCTCATCGGTATCCCCATTCTCTTCACGGCCTACGGTCCGGAAGCCACCCTGCCGACCCTCCTGATCATCGCCTTCCATGGGCCCATCCTCATGTCCCTTACCACGGGACTGATCCAGTGGGAGAAGGCTGGAAAGCTGAAGCTGGTAGATCAGGTAAGAACCATCGCCATCGAGTTGGTTCGAAACCCCATCATCATGGGCATCGTTCTGGGCCTGCTGGCTAATGTGACCGGAATGTCCATTCCGGCCGCCGTGGACGGGATCGCCGAGATGCTCGGGGCGGCGGCCGTCCCCTCGTCTCTCTTCGCTCTGGGGGCATCCCTGGCCTGTTACCGCCTCGCCGGTGACGCGGCGCCGGCCTTCACCCTATCGGCCCTCAAGCTCGTGGTTCACCCGCTCCTGGTTTGGATCCTGGCCGTGCCTGTGATGGGGCTGGAGGGAATCTGGGTGCCGGTGGCGGTGACCATGGCAGCCATGCCCAGCGGGATCAACGTCTACCTGTTCGGTGCCCGATATCAGGCAGCGCCGGGGGTGGCCGCTCGGACGGTCCTGGTTACGAACATCCTCTCCATCGCGACGTTGTCGTTTGTGCTGTACCTGTTTAGATAAGGCTCAAGGGTATCAGGAGAGGGCCTGGGGGGTTTTCAGGTAGTTGGGGCCGATCCACTTGTGGCGTCGGGAGATTCTTCCCCCCTCGGCATCCAAACCCCGGTCCCGAACCACGAAGGGATTGACGTTGCCGCCCCCATCCATGGGAATAGCAGTCGCCAGACCCGCCGAGGAGACGCCAGGAACGTCCTGGAGGCGCCTCACGATCATCTCATAGGTAGTGGCGACATCAGCGCCCCGAGGGGCTTCAGTTCCGGGTATATACAGCTGAAGAGCCAGGACCTCTTCCGGATTCTGGAAGCCTGGATCTACGGTTCGGAGGGATTGGAAACTCCCCAGCCGCCAGTACCGAATCGAATGGTCTGCGCGCCTTGGAACTACAAAGAAGGGTCCCTGAGCCGAGTGGTGGTCATCCCCCCTCCCGATCCAACCCCACCCTTCCCTTTCCGCCTGGCCGTCCAGGGGTCAGGATCGGAGAGGAAATCGGGAGTCAAGCTGGAGCTCGTCGAGGGCCCCTCCCACCCCCTCCGCGTCATCGTCCGGAGGCGGTCAACGGCCCCTCGGTACTCCAGCCCCGTCAGGAGCTGCGGCCGATACAGCATCTCGATGAGGGCCTCGTCTATGGGATCGTACGACTGGGTGGTGGTCCAGGGAGCATAGAAAATACTCCCGGAGTATCGATTCGAGTCTTTGGCCAGTCCCAGCATCTGGGTCACCTCCTCTCGAATCAGGTGATTCCGTTGTTCCTGGTTCGCTACGTCGGAAGCCAGAAGCACAACGGCCCGGGAGATTCTCCCTCCTCCGTCGAACCACACGGAAAAGTACCCCCAGTTCCCGGATACATAGGAAGGGAGAATGGTGGGAAAAGTCGATATGGGTCCGAAGTGGACCTCCACCGTGGGATCAGAATCCACCAACTCTACCTGGGCCCCTTCCATCAGAAGGTTGAGCTCCGAGACCACGCTCTCGAGCACCCCCAGGTCCTCGGCCGTCGGGACTCCGAGAATTTGAATCCGGGGATTCGCCCCCCATTTCCGGATGATCTCTGACGCGGACCCGTACTCGAACCCGAAGGCGATCTGTTGGAAGTAGTCGATCTCCGGAGCGGTGTAACCACCCGGTCGCGGCACCACCCTGACCACGGCATCGGCCTTCGCCTTGTTGAACTTGACGGACACCGTGGTAGATCCTGGCCGCTGGGCCCTGAGGTACCCGCTTGAACTCACCAGAGCCACTGATGTGTCACTGCTGGTCCAGGAAACCGTCCCTGTCGCCGAAGGATCGGAGAGAGTCACCTGAAGTTGGACCTGATCCCCCACCAGGAGGTCGCCCTGGATGGGGCCTTCGATGAACACCTCCAAGGCCGGGGCGGTGGAAGAATCGCCGCAACCGAAAAGGCTGAATGCGCCAATGGCGACAAGGAGCGGCAGACGGAGGCCTAAGGTAAGGGGGGTCCCTTCCCTCCGATTCCCTCCATCGCTGGGACCGGCCACTACCACCTCATCTCCTTACAAACGGAATCCGAATCTGTGATTGGTACTGAGCCGAGTGGTGCACCTGGTTGTGGGCCACCACACCTTCCGCCTCGTCATAGTTGTTTCCACCCGTGTTCAGGTTCCTGGTGAAACGGGGGAAGTTGGAGCTACTCACCTCGATTCGGAGGCTGTGGCCGGCCTCGAAGAAATTGGAAGTAGACATGGGGCTCACCTCGACTTCGTAGACCTCACCAGCCTCCATGAACACCTGGCGGTCGTAGCCCTCCCGATAGCGAACCCGCTGGATGGTCTCGTCCAGGTTGTATGCGCTCCCATCGGGGTAGACGTCGATGAGCTTCACCGTAAAGTCCGTGTCCCGGACATCGGAAGAAACGTACAGGGTGATCCCGATGGTGCCGCTCACCTCCACACCTTCCTCGAAAGGCTCGGTGGTGTAGACCAGGATGTCCTGCCTTCCGGCCTCCACTTCCTGTTGGTCAAAAGAGCCGGCGTCGATGGCTCCACCAATACAGCAGACGTTCCCGCCGTAGGAGACTACCGGATCCATCGGGTCGTAGGTGAAGCGGTCCACAGCGTCGGCAGAAGGGGTCTCCATGACCAGGCGCCCGTCACCCGCCAACGTGTTGGCGTTGCCACCGGACTCCAGGTAATAGGTCACCAACTCTGAGCCCGCCGGAGGCCAACTAGTGGAGGTGTTCCACTCGTTGGACCCCATCGTGTAATACCTCACCTTGGGCAGTTCTTCCGTGATTCCGTTGTCCTCACCCTTGAGCCAGTAGTCGAACCACGAATAGATCAGCTCACCGTAGTCCCACCGGGCATCTCCCATGCTCCGCTCACCCACCACCGTATTCTCCTGGGCGCGGGTATACGAACAGTGGGCCACAGGAGCCACCATGGCGAACTGGTTGTTCCGGGTTTCTTCGTCGACGCCGTTTTCCCTCACATGGTTGAAGAGCGCGAGGTTCGGCCCGATTGAGACGTCGTACCAGGACATGAACCAGAAGCTGGGAACGCCGAACGGCTCATGGTCGTGGTAGAGTCCGCCCCGATACCAGGCACCGTCGTCGGGGGTCCGCTGAATCATGCGACCGCCGGAGGCTACTGGGGCGTAGTCGGCGTAGACGCCTTCCGGTCCCCCTACCGAACGCATCAGGTCTTCCAGAGGCAGATGCCAAAGGGCCTCGGTCCAGTCTA
>CAYOVN010000209.1:0-5545 GCA_964407425.1 uncultured Gemmatimonadaceae bacterium | reverse complement strand
TGGCCGAGGGAATCCTGGACGGATTCTGGGAGGAGGACTACCTGAGCCCTTGGGATGTGGCCGCCGGTCTGGTCATCTTGTTCGAGTCGGGAGGTTCGGCCACCCGCCTTGATGGCTCAGGCATCACGTTGGAGGACGGCTCGATTCTGGCCGCAAACTCCCCGGATCTTCTCGAAAAACTGGGTAGCCTCATTTCAGGTCCATGAGGACAAGGCCCAAGGCCAGCCGGGCTGCCCCCCGGACCGGGAGGACCAGGTCCCAGCGGATCTCGGCACCCATCCCGGAGGCAAGGGCGAGAAGGGGGTCCCTGAGGAGTCCGTCCTTCTCCAGGAGCCCGCCAGAAAGGGCAAGAGGAAAGGGGGTGCCGGAGGGCTTCCACTGGGTTCCGGCAGCCGCCAGATAACGCCCCAGGGCCCTTAAACCGGCATCGACAATGGACCCGGTACCTCCACCGTCGGCCCCAACCACGAAGGGGCTTTCCCTGGTCAGGGGGACCAGGGTTTCGGGGAACTCGGCCGTCATGTGGCCTCTCTCCGGCCAAGAACCCATCCGAGACCGAAGGTCACGGAGGTCCCGATCGGGACAAACCAGGGCCAGGCGACGAGTTCAGGGATAGTGAGCCAGATGACCATGACAACACCGATGCCCACCGCCATGGAGATCATGGTGCCCCGCTCGTCCGCCCGGGGAGCCAGGACCCCCAGCCCGAAGGCCCCCAGGAGCCCGCCGTATACCACCGAGGCGATACCCAGGGCCACCTCCACCGCGCTGGTCCGGGTGCTTAGGGGGATGAAAAGAATCGCTCCCCCGATAAGCAGGGCAGCCCAGAGGAGGGTGAAGGCCTTCCCGATCCGCAGAATCTTCTTCTCGTCGCCCGTCAGACCCATGAGGGGGGCCCAGAAGTCATAGGCCGAAACCGAGGCCAGAGAGTTGATGGAGGAGGAAAGGGACGACATGGCGGCGGCGAAGATCCCGGCGATCAGCAAACCGGTTATCCCTGGAGGAAGCTGTTCGACGATGAAGCGGGCAAAAATCTCGTCGGAGCGTTCGAAGCTTACGCCACCGTAAAATACCCAGAGCCCCATGCCGACGAGGAGGAAGACCAGAAACTGGATCATCACCACAAAGGCGCTCCAGACCAGGGCCTTTTGGGATGCCTTCAGGTCTTTGCAGGTGAGGAGACGCTGCACGATGAGTTGATCCGCGCCATGGGATCCCATGGTGAGGAATCCGCCCCCTATCAACCCGGCCCAGAAGGTATAGGGCACCGCAAGGCTGAACTGGAAGTCGAACACCGCAAGCTTCCCAGCGTCCCGGGACGCAGCAAGCACTTCTCCCCAACCCCCGGGAATGAGGTTCTGAAGAGCTACGGCCGCTACCACTGCGCCCACCAGGTACAGAACCATCTGAAGGGCATCCACCCACACCACAGCCTTGATGCCTCCAAAGTAGGTGTAGACCAGCGTCAGCACCCCGATGACGGCAATAGAGACCGGGTAGGGCCATCCGGTGATGAGGGCCAGGGGAATGGCCGTGGCGAAGAGGCGCACCGAGTCGGCCAGGAGGCGAGTCACCATGAAGATAGCCGAGGTGAACCGGCGGGTTCCAACGCCGAAGCGGGCTTCGAGAAGGGCGTAGGCGGTGGTGAGCTCACCTCGGAAATATGCGGGAAGGAGAAGTAGTGAAACGACGATCCTCCCCGCCAGATACCCCACCGTAAGCTGGAGGAACGCCATCGTACCCAGGTACGCGACCCCGGGAATGCTGAGGAAGGTCAGCGTGCTGGTCTCCGTGGCCACCACAGAGAGCATCACGGCGCCCCAGGGCAACTCCCGGTTCCCCAGGAAGTAATCCGTCCCTCCCTTCTGACCTCTACCCAGCCAGGCTCCCCAGAGGGTGACGCCAAGGAGGTAGGCGACGATGACAACAAGGTCCAGAGAGGAGATCGAATTCATGAAGAATCACCCAAAGCCGTAAGAGTCAGCCTCCGAGGGACGAAGTGGCCACCGGAGGGTTCTCGATCCTTTGTCCATCCCGCTCCACCACGAACGCCTCGATGGCGAAATAGGAAGGAAGACCGAGACTCGCCAGGAGATCAGCCGTGCCCCGATTGCGAGCTTTCGTTCTCTGCCAAAATTCCCTCTCGTCCGGTCCCGGGAAGGGTGCTTTGTCCTTTTGGGACTGGTGCTTGAAGATGGCCTGGATCTTCTGGCGAAGCTCCCGTTCCGACATGGGGACCAGCACCGATGCTTCGGCCACCGGCCATTCCTGCCAGGCCCCCCGATAGAGCCACATCTCGGGAGAGGGACCCTCAATGGCCTCCAGCCCTCCTCGAACGGATTCGAGGCACATCCGGTGAGTCCCGTGGGGGTCGGATAGATCCCCCGCCACGAAGACCATTTCAGGACTCAACTCCTGCAGGGTTTTGGCGACGATGGCCACGTCGGCCTCTGTCACGGGGTCTTTTTTGACCTTCCCCGTCTGGTAGAAGGGTAGGTTGAGGAAACGGGCCCGGTCGGGGCCCAGCCCGACGCTTTCCAGAGCGGAAACGGCCTCCGTCTCCCGGATAACACGTTTCAAAGCCTGGACCCCCGGGACGTCCACTTCCCCCGGCGCCTTCCGGGCCAAGGCTTCCCGGACCTCCGCCACCCTGCCCCTGGACGTGGCGGATCCGCCACCCAGGACCCCACCCCCCCGTTCGTAGAAGTCCAGGTATCGACGAACGTCGTGATCGAACACGGCGATGTTCCCGGAGGTTTGGTAGGCAACGGTCACCTCGTTCCCGTTTTCCACCAGTTTCCGGAGCATCCCCCCCATGGAGATGACATCGTCATCCGGATGGGGAGAAAAAACCAGGATTCGCCGCCCACTCGGGAGCTTGCTCTTCCCCCGGATCTTGGCGATCAGGCGGTTGAAAACCTTCCCATTCAACGCCTCGGCAGAACCGAATCTGGCCATGAGGGAGGAAAGGTGGTTGTCCCGGTAGTCCTTCGTGGAGAGTCGAAGGATGGACCGGCCCACCCTCAGGCTGAGCCAGATCACCGCTTCCGTTTCCCTCCGGGGATCCCAATCCACTTCGCCGAGAAGCCAGGGGGTCGCCACCCGGGTGAGATCAGCCCCGGCCGACCAATCGAGATAGACCGTGGCGTCAGGATGAGTCTGAAGATAGGTGGCAGCCACGTCCGGATGGACATCCCCCTCTACGGCCCGCCGCACGATGCCCGCCTTGTGTTCCCCGGTTGCCAGGAGAGCTACCTCCCGGGCGCCCATTATGGTGGCCACACCCATGGTGATGGCCTCCAACGGCACGTTCTCCTCCCCGAAGAAATCCGAGGCGGCATCGGCCCTGGTTATGGAGTCGAGGAAGACCAGGTGGGTCCCGGACTCCCGGGGGGACCCGGGCTCGTTGAAGCCGATGTGCCCACTGCGCCCGATTCCCAGGAGCAGGAAGTCCATGCCGCCCGCCTCCCGGATAGCAGCCTCATAGCTTTCGCAGTAGGCGTCCAGATGTTCGCGAGGGATGGTTCCGTCGGGGATGTGAACGTTTTCCGGAGGAATCTCCAGGGCGCTGAAGAGGTTCTCCCACATGAACCGGACATAGCTGTTGTGGCTCTCCGGTGACATGGGGTAGTACTCGTCCAGGTTGAAGGTGAGGACCTTGGAAAAGTCCAACCCCTCCTCCCTGTGCATTCGGATCAATTCCCGGTACACGCCAATCGGTGTCGAGCCGGTAGCCAACCCCAGGACCGCTTTTTCCCCTTCAGCGTTTTTCCGACGAATGATGCCTGCGATTCGAGCGGCCAGCTTACCGGCCATGGATTCGTGGTCCTCCATGAGGACCACCTTCATGCGTTCCCGGCTCTTGAGTGTCATGTGAAGCCTCTCACCACTTCCTGCGGGCCACCGAAGCGTCGGTAATCCCCTGGGCTGCGGTATCGTGCACGGCCCGGCGGAGAGGGACGTACCTGGAATTGGCCCTTGTAGGGTTGGTCCGGGAGGTCAGAAGCACGACGAAGAGATCCAATTCCGGATCGATCCATATGGAGGTGCCGGTGAAGCCTGTATGGCCGAAAGCTCTTTCTGTGAGATAGTCGCCGCTGGAGGACCTGTCGCTGGGAGTGTCCCACCCCAAAGCTCTGGAGGAGGTGGTGTCGAAACGCCGGGTAAACAGCTCCACGCTGGTCGGGGCAGCGATACGGACCGGGCCTGGGCGGGGTTCTGAACAGGGAACGCCACTCCTCGGTTCCCCGGCACAGCCTGCTATCGCCCCTCCGTTCAGGAGGGTCTGGGCCAGGACAGCCAGATCCCGGGCGGAAGAAAACAGTCCCGCGTGTCCTGCCACACCCCCGATGGCATATGCGTTCTCATCGTGGACGACCCCATGGACGTGGGTGAACCGGAAAGTGGTGTCCACCTCGGTAGGGGCGATCCGGGGGAGGAGAGACGGGTCAGGGTTGAATCCCGTGTCCTGCATTCCCAGGGGGGTCCAGATGCGTTCCCTGGCGAACTCGTCGAGGGGTGAACCGGTAATCTTTTCCACGATAAATGCCAGCGTCATGAGCCCGATGTCGGAATAGACGGTGGAGTCCCCTGGCGCATAGTCCAACGGAAGGTCTCCGATAGCCTTTTTGTACTCCTCCTTCCCTTCAGACTCGGTATAGAACCGAATGAAGGGCGGCAGCCCCGCCCGATGGATCAGAAGGTGCCGAACCGTGACCTCCTCTTTCCGCACATCGCCTGCACTCCACCAGGGGAGATAGCTCACCACCGGGGCATCCAGATCCAGCCTCCCGGATTCAGCCAGGATCATTGCGGCTGTTGTCGTGGTGGAGACCTTCGTTACGGAAGCCATATCCCAGATGGAGGACGGGGTGGCCGGGGGGGCTCCGTCGGCCCAATCCAGGCTACCGTACCCCCTGAGGCGCACCAGCTTCCCATGGCGGCCGATGGCCAGGGCCGCCCCCGGGGACGCCCCCTCCGCAAGGGCTTCAAGAATGAGGGAGTCCACGGCGGCAAGAGCTCCCGGGTCCATCCCCACGCTCATCGGGTCCACTTCCAGCTGTGAGATGATCGGGTCCTGGAACCCTTCCGTCCCGGGGAGGCCTTCTTCATCCGCATCCCGGAAAAGCCCGATCTCCAACTCCTGGCTGGTGGCTCCGCCCAGCCTGGCTACCGAGGGCAAAGCGTCCCTCTGAAGACCCTCGCCCACACTGTGGAAGGGAGGGAGGGTTATGGGCAGCCGACCCGTGATGGCCGACTCCCCGACCAGGGCCCTGACGGCGGCCCGCTGGGACACCTCGTGAGGCCCCCAGGCCAAGAGATAGGTCCCCACATCGGGAAAGGAGCTCAGGAGATAAGGATTGCCCATGGATAGGACGACCGTAGGCTTCCCCTCCCCACTTTCCTGGATGAACCGGGAAAAGGGCTCAGGGACGGCCACATTCCCAGCTCCGGCCCGTGGCGGGACGAAGGCACTAACCACCACCAGGTCGGCGTTACCCCTTTGCCAGGTGAGATCCTGGTAGGCCGTGGCTGGGCTGTCAGG
>CAYOVN010000208.1:0-5573 GCA_964407425.1 uncultured Gemmatimonadaceae bacterium | reverse complement strand
CATTCGGGAAAGCCGGCCTGGTGCTCCCTTCCTCGTCCAGGAGCGTGTTCCCCCCCGCATGATCAAAATGGAGGTGCGTACTAACCACCAGGTCGATGTCTTCCGGCCCAAAACCCACGGACCCAAGAGCATCCTCCAGTCGGGTCGGGCTCCCCTCGTTCTCAACCCCGTAGATGTCCTTGAACTTCTCCGACTCCTTGTTCCCGATCCCTGTGTCCACCAGGACCAGATTGTTGGGCGTTTCCACCAGAAGGCACCGGAGGGCCAGGGGGATTCTGTGCCTATGGTCGGCAGGGATCTTCTTTTCCCAGAGAGGCCTGGGAACCACACCGAACATGGCGCCACCATCCAGCCACTGAAGCCCAGCCTCGATCAGGTGAATCCTGGTTCCTCCCAGCGGGAGGGTCCGGGCGAGGGGCAGCTCTCCTACCTGCAGATATGGTTCGTCGCTCAAGAACGGCCCTTTCTATGAAGAAGGAGTTGAAGAGAGGTCAGGTCATGAATTCCCAGGGCCCTGGCTTCATCCAGGAGTCGCAGGAGGATGCGGGCCGTCGCCAGGGCGTCCCCGAAAGCCCGGTGCCTGGCATGGATGGGAATCCCAAAGTGGGTCGCGACGGAATCCAGGTTTCTGCGGGTCAGCCCCGGTGCCAGCCGACGGGCAAGTTGGACCGTGCACAGCCTGGGTGTCTGGGGAACAAAACCGATGGCGTCCCCCAACTGGGCGCTGATGAATCTCCAGTCGAAGGATACGTTGTGGGCTACGAAAACCCGGCCTTCGAGCCAATCGAAGATGTCTTCCGCGACATCCTCGAAGAATGGTGCGTGTTTCACCATCTCATCGTTGATCCCCGTCAGTTCCGCGATCCGGGAAGGTATCGCCCGACCCGGATTCACCAGGGTTTGGAAGTCCTCCGCGATGAGACCATTCCGGATCTCCACCACGGCGATCTCGGTGATCCGATCCCCCTTGTCGGGTGAGCCTCCGGTGGTTTCCACGTCCACCACGGAATAGTTCAACCGTCCCAGCTCTTCTTCCTCCTCCGGTGTTTCCCCCGCCAGAGACCAGCATCCTCTTCCATCCACCTGGAAACGGGGATCCGCACCGAGGAGGGAGAAGACTGCGGCTGAGGCTGCCCCCGCATTTCCGGAAAGGCCAAGGACCTCCCGGGCAAGATCCAGGGTGTGGACCTCACCATGCTGCAGGAGCGTAACTGCCCGTCTCACAAGGGAGGGTTCGTCTCTCAATTCAGAATAGTCCGTAACACGAAGTTTGGAATGACCAGGGGACTCGCCGGAGGCTTGAGAGCCTTCCGGCGGAGTTCGGCGTGCACCAACCTATCGGCCCGTCAGGAGGTGGGCAACGGAGCGATTCCCGAACCCGGAAGAGGGCTCAGGAATGGGTTTTCAGGGCTTCGGACAGCTTGATGAAATCCTTCGGAGAGAAAGTCTCCGGCCTCTTGGAGAGGTCGAAACCGGTCAGGTTCTCCAGAGCCCCGATCTGATCGTGGGAAAGGCCCCATTCCGGGTGCTTCCTGAGGATCGACTGGAACTGTTTCCGCCGCTGCTGGAAAGCCGATTTGGTGAGAGAACGGAGGGCCTTCTCCTCTCCGGGTGACAGGGGCTCGGGCCGGGTAGGAGTGACACGGATGACCACGGATTCCACCGCCGGGACCGGCCGGAAGGCGGTGGAGGGCACTTTCAGGACCCGCTCTACCGAAGCCACCGATTGCACGCCCACAGTCAGGGCCCCGAAAGCCGAAGTGCCCGGGGACGCGAGGATTCTCTCTCCCACCTCCTTCTGAACCATTAGGAGAATCTGCTGGGGCCTGGGTGGAACGAGGAGGTGGAATAGAATGGGTGTGGTGATGTTGTAGGGAATGTTCCCAACGACCTTCAGCTCCGACACCCTCTCAGAGAGCTCGGCAGCTCGGACGTTGAGGATGTCTTCGCTGATCACTCGTACCCCGGGGACACCCCCATGGGTTTCCTCCAGATCAGCGGCCAGATCCCGGTCCAACTCCACCAGGAATAGGCGTCGGCAACGGCCCACGAGGTGCTGGGTAAGAGCCCCTCTTCCGGGACCGATCTCCAGGACCTCATCGTCGGGCCCGACTTGGAGGGCTTCAACGATCTTTCGCTGGAGATTTCCGTCAACCAGGAAGTTCTGTCCGAGGGATTTCTTGGGTCGGTGCGCCACAGGAGCCGATTGGTGGAGGTTCAGTTGAAATCAGACCCTCAGAACCACGGCGGTCATGTCGTCCGCGGGAACCGTGGGATTGGCCTCGCCGGCCAGACGAAAGAGATCGTCGACCAGAGCCGCCGGGTCTCCCCGCCTGCCAGCGATTCCGGCTTCCAGCACGACCGCTTCCCCGCTGCCCCGTTCCGGGGTGGCCAGGGTATCGGAAAGGCCGTCGGTAAAGAGGAGAAGGAGATCCTCCCCGGGCTTCCAAGGGAGTGTCTTTTCGCCGTAGGACTCAGGCCCGGCGATTCCCACCGGCGGATCGGTGGCATCCAAGCGCTCCGTCGATCCGTCGTCGTGGATGGCGAAAGCATGGGGGTGACCCGCATTCGCATAGGTCATAGTCCCTTGCCGGGGATCCAGAATCCCGTAAAAGAGGGACAAAAACATCTCGGTGGTCTCCAACTCGTCCCGGAGGGCATCGTCCAACTGCCGAAGCACCCCGGAGGGTCTTCCCTTCTCCATGGCATAAATGGAGGCCGCACTCATGGATAGGGCCATGATCAGAGCCGCCGGAAAACCGTGGGTCGACACGTCCCCGATCATTACCCCGATTCGGCCCTTCGAGAGGTGCAGGAGATGAAAGAAGTCGCCCCCTACCTGTTCCGCCGGTTGGACCTTGGCTGCCACCTCGGCCCCCTCGAAATTCTCAGCCACCGGGAGAAGCTTCATCTGCAGATGATGAGCCAACTCCATTTCCTGGGAGACCCTCTCCTGGGCCAAGCTCTCCTGTATCAGGCGATGGTTCTCCAGGGCCGATCCCACCTGACTGGCGATGGCAGCCAGTAGCTTCTGATCACTGGCAGTGAAACGCCCGCTAGGCCGACGCCCGATGAGGTTGATCACACCCACCGTCCGGGGAGCCCCGGCAGGGGGAGTATACCGGATCGGTACGCAGAGGAAGGATTCCTGGGCGTCGTCGGCAGGAAGGCGACTTTTTACCGTGGCCCCATGAGGGCCGACGATCATGGATCGACCTTCCCGAAACACCTTGGCTGTGACCGCATCCGGATCGGATACCAGGAGAGGACCCTTCAGACCCTCCCCCCCTACCGCCGCAACCAAATTCAGAAGATCCGTTTCGGCCTCATAGACCCACAGTGAGCCCCGTTTTGCCCCCAAAACGTCCCGGACCTCCCCAAGAATCACCTTGGCGGCCTGGTTGAGGCTGAGGAGAGATCCCAGGGTCTCACTGATGGAATAGAGAAGATTGATCTCCTCGTAACGCTCGCTCAGTTCGTATGTGAAGAACCGGACTTCCTGGGAGAACTCGAAGGATCTGGCTACCAAACGGATCACCAGGTCGGCGAGGCTGTCTTCTCTGCCAAAGGGGCAGCCCAGGAGCTCCAACTCCAGAACCGGACCTTCCCTGGGACTCAGTGTTCGGACGACCCCTTCCCCCAACTCCTCGATGGACGAAACCTCCGGGTGGTGCTTAAGGGAGGATTCGTAGACCAACTTGGAGTCCTCCCCCTGACGGAGGCGGAAGACGATGGAGAGAGCTTTTTCGAAATCTCGGAGAGTTTGCTGAACTGGATCAGGGAGGGCTCGAAGTGGCGGGATGTCCGGGTTCATGCCACGGCCCCGCCCTCCACTCCCCCATTTTCCAGCCCAGGGGGAAGACGGAGGACAAGTGTCACGCTGTTCCCCAAATCGTTGAAATAGACATCGTCGAGGAGCTTTCGCATCAGAAACAGGCCCCGACCTTCGGCCTTCAGCAAGTTCGATCGTGTGGTGGGGTCTGGGACGCAGGCGGGGTCGAAGCCGCTCCCTTGGTCCGTGACTCGGGCGGTTATGGTCGAGCCCTTGAACGCGACCTCCACCCTCACCCGTTTGGAGGGGTCACTGGCATTCCCATAGAGCATGGCATTCGCCAGGGCCTCGGAGAGTCCAACCCTCAGATTCAGCCGGAGCTTTCTGGGATCATCCCCACACTGAGGGCACCGCCGGACTACGAGGTCCACGGCCTCCTCGATGGAGGTCAGATCATTGGGAATATCAAAAACGAAATCCGAAGCCATCTACCACAGATCCCTTTGCTACGAGGAAGAACAGGCGAGAGGGGTTTAAAGACCCTTCAGTGCCGCCTCACGGGAATCAGCTATATGGAAGAGTGTATCGAGCTTCGTAAGCTCGAACAGAGTTTTCAGGTCCTCATTCAGATTCGCCAGCCTGAGCTCACCACCCTGCTCACGAACCTTCTTTGAGAGGCTCACGAGGACCCCGAGGCCTGAAGAGTCGATGTAGCCGGTTTTTTCAAAGTCGACAACGAACTTCCGTTCGCCGTTCTCCAGCTCCGCCAGGACCTTCTGTTTCAGCTCCTGGCGGTTCCCTACGATGAGCTGGCCTTCCACGTCCACCACGAGTACGTCGCTGACCTTCTCGACCTGGAAACCCATTCACCCTCCGTGGATTGAAACTTCTAAGAAATTGCAGAAATCGGCCGGTGAAAGCCGAACATTGGAAAATGATATATGCCCCAGGGGTCAGGGATCAAGTAACTCGAACTCATCGACCCAATCGGGAGCCTCTGAAATATAACCAATCAGGCCGATAACTTCCTCTCAAGAGCCGTCAAAACTGAAGGGGACACGAAGGACGAAACGTCCCCCCCAAGGCTGGCGACCTCCCGAACGAGGGAGGCGGAGAGGAAAGAGAGGGGGGCATCAGGGGTCAGGAATACCGTCTCCACTTCGGGCCAGAGTTCCCGGTTCATCTGAGCCATCTGCATCTCATATTCGAAGTCCGAGACCGCCCGAAGCCCTCTGATGATGAAATGGGCCTCCCTTTCCCTGGCGAAATCCATCAGCAGGCCGGAGAAGCTGACGCACTCAACCCGGTCATCCCCGTCGTAGACCTCATTGAGAACTTCCAGCCGTTCCTCCACCGTGAAGAGGGGAGCTTTGGATTGGGTGGCCGTTTCGGCAACCGCCAGAATCAACCGACCCGCAAGGTGGAGAGTTCTCCTGGCAATATCCTCATGCCCCAGTGTCACGGGGTCGAAAGATCCTGGGTATATGGCCAACCCGTCTCTAGGCGAAGAGTTCATTCTATTCTCGATAGGGTGGATAGCGTAGTGTCCCCATACCTTCTTTGCCGAAGGCCGGGAAAGGCGGGCATGGTCTCGGATGAACGATGCTCAACCCAAAGCTCCCGGGCAAACCCTTTTTTCTCGAAAGCCTCCAGAAGTTTCCCGGCCAACCCCTTCTCGTACGGCGGATCCGCGAAGGCCAGATCGAAGTCTTCGGGGCCCAGGCGGTTCAAATAGGCCATGGCATCCCCGACGACGTCCTGAGAATCCGCTTCGGCCCCCAAGGTCTCGATATTCTTCCGA
>CAYOVN010000207.1:0-5664 GCA_964407425.1 uncultured Gemmatimonadaceae bacterium | reverse complement strand
CGGGATCGTCGGGTTCGGCCATGGCATCGCCCGCCACGGGATCGTCGGCTTCGGTCTCGGGGTCGCTGACTACCGCCTCGAGAGGGGAATCGGCGTCCGACGATGCCTCCGCGCCTTCCTCGATCTCCAGCTCCTCCTGAACGGCTTCTTCTTTGGCCTTGTCCTCCTCCATCAGATCGTCCAGAGGCGCCCGGTCCCGGAGAATAATGGGCAGCTCCTCGGGTCTGGGGAGGTCGTCGAGGGTGGCGAAACCGAAGTGCTCGAGAAACCGTCGGGTCGTGCCATAGAGGAGGGGGCGGCCCAGGCCTTCGGCCCGACCCACCACATCGATGAGGTCCCGGTCGTGGAGGGTTCGGATGACGCCGGCGGCCTGAACACCCCGAATAAATTCGATCTCGATGCGGCCTATGGGCTGCCGGTATGCGATGATGGCCAGGGTTTCCAGAGCCGGTCCGGAGAGGCGGGTGGGTCGGGGTACGGTGTCGAAACGCTCCAGATACGGGGCAAGCTCAGACCGTGTGAGAAGCTGAAATCCCTCTCCCAGCTCCATGACCTGGAAAGACCGCTCCGATTCGTCATACAGGGTCCGGAGTTCTTCGATGGCTTCCTGAACACGGTCCTCATCGAGGGACTCGTCGGCCCGGGCGATTTCTTCGGCTTTTAAGGGCGCGTCACTCGCGAACAGGACCCCTTCAACAATCTGGGACGCCTTCACGCCTCTTCCTCCTCGTATTCGTTCATTCTCTCTGGGTTCGCCATACCGTTGTCCACATCCGCCGGCCGGACCGGTTCATCGGGCAAATCCCCGGACCAGGCTGCAAGATCCCTTCGGAGAAACCACAGGTCGGAAAAGTGTTGGGCCTGGCGCAGGGTTACGGCTCGCTGCTTCGAGAGTTCGAGGCCGGCCAGGAGAGTCATGACCCCGTGCATCTTGTCCTGCCACGGCGACAGCAAGTCCTTGAACTCCACACGAGCCGAATTCTTGAGCTTCTCCAGGATGAGCTCGATCTTGACCTCCATCGCCACCAATCCCGTCGTGACCCGGTGCGCCCGATTCAAGGGATGAGGGATTTTCACCCGCATGGCGGCTTCCATGACTTCCTCCCAGGTGGTCTCCAGAGGCGTCTCCTCCTCGTACCGCAGCCGCCGAGGCTCCACATACCCTTTCCCGAAACGCCGGCCCCGCTCTGCTTCCGAGCGGGATAACCTGTTTGAGATCTCCCGGACTTGCTCGTATTCCAACAGGCGCCGCACCAGCTCTGCCCGGGGATCCTCATCTTCATCGGACTCGGGCCGGGGCAGAAGCATCTGTGCCTTGATGCGGATCAGGGTGGCGGCCATTTCCAGGAACTCGCCGGCCCCGTCCAGATCTTCGACTCGGATCTCCTTCACCGCCACCAGAAACTGGACTGTGATGGTAGCGATGGGGATATCGAAGATGTCGATGTCCTGGTGCCGGATGAGATGGAGAAGCAGATCCATAGGACCTTGAAAACGGTCCAATTCCACCAGGAGAAAACTCTCTTTGACGGACGACCCCAGGAGGGGAACCTGGGGAGCTTTCTTCACGTCCAAAGGCCCACGAAGGCCATGGCGAGATTCACAAAGAAGTCCACGGGGGCCAGTAGAACACTCAATCCCTGAGGGAGGAAGAACACCAACATCATGATTAGCCCGATCCCATACCGCCCGAACTCCCTGTACCGAGCCCTCAGACTTTGTGGCAGGAGATGGTAGACCACATGACTGCCATCCAGGGGCGGGATAGGGATCAGGTTAAAAATCGCCAGGATCAGGTTGATCCAAAGCCCGGAGTAGGCCGCCGTGGAGAGAATGGAGATGATGCCTGCGTAACCCACCCGGGCGCCGATGAATTGGAGAACGCCGAGGAGAAGGGTGCAGAGAGCCGCGAGAATCAGGTTCGAGACAATCCCGGCCAGGGACACCTTGATGTCCCCGCTCACGTAGTTCCGGAAATTCCGTGGGTTCACCGGAACGGGCTTCGCCCAACCGAAGATGAAGTTCCCCGGTGCAAAGAAGAGAATCAGGGGCACGACGAGGGATCCCATCAGGTCCAGATGTGGAATGGGATTGAGGGTAATCCGCCCGAGGCGATCAGCCGTATCGTCTCCTTCCCACTTGGCGACCAGGGCATGAGCCACCTCGTGGACCACCACCGACATCAACAAGACGGGAAGGACAATCAGGAACAGGGAAAAGTCCATAAGCCTTGGAAGTTACGTCTCGGTGTCGGTCTTTAGGAAGGGGGAGGGCTTCACCCGTTGAACTGCCTTTGTTATTCGGCTATTATTTCAGGCTCGACAGTCCATTGTCTTACGTAGAGGGTACGATGCCGAACATCAAAAGCGCCAAGAAGCGGATGGAACTCAGCAGAGCCGCCAATGACCGGAACCGAATCAGCCGGTCCCGGATCAAGACGGCCATCCGCCGTGTCAATGAAGCCGAAGACGTCCATGCGGCGCAGAATCATTTGAAGGAAGCCGTGGCCCTGCTGGATCGGGCTGCAACCAAGCGTTTGATACATCCCAACCGGGTGGCTCGGCTCAAGGGCCAGATCGCTCGGAAGGTAAACGGGATGCCGGCCGCTTCCTGACGCCCCGAAAAGACGAAGGAAAGGCCCGGACGCTTTAAAGCGCCCGGGCCTTCTTATTCACCCGATCACGCCTCCCAGACCAGACGTCCACCCACGATCGTATAGCACGGTTTCCCCCGGAGTTTCCATCCGGTGAAGGGTGTATTCCGGCTCTTCGACAGGAAAGTTGCGGGATCCACCTCCCACTCGCCATTCGGATCAAAAATGGTGACGTCGGCGGGGCTCCCGATTTTCAGGGTTCCGCCGGGCAGTTTGAATACCCGGGCAGGAGCCACGCTCATTCGGTCCACCATGGTGGGCAGGTCGATGAGGCCGCCCTCCACCAGGTGCCCATAGATCAGTCCCAGGGAGGTCTCCAGCCCCACGATGCCATTCGGGGCGTCGGCGAAGGCGGCTTCCTTCTCGTCGTAATGGTGAGGGGCATGGTCCGTAGCCACCATATCCAACGTTCCGTCCTTCAGCCCCTGCTGCACCGCCTCCCGATCAGCCTCTGACCGGAGGGGTGGGTTCATCTTGGCTTCGGTCCGGTATCCATCAACCGCCTCATCGGTGAGGAGGAGATGATGCGGGCTGGCTTCCCCCGTCACCCTGACCCCCCGGGCTTTGGCGGCCCGGATGGCTTCGACGCCGTACCGGGTCGAAATGTGCTGGAGATGCAGCCGGCCGCCGGTGAACTCGGCCAGGAGAATGTCTCGGATGACGTGGATGTCTTCCGAAGCGTTGGGTTTGCCTTTGAGACCCAGCCGAGTGGATACCAACCCCTCGTTCATGGTCCCGTCCTTGGACAGGGTCAGGTCCTCCGGGTGATCGACCACGGGGACGTCGAAGGCCTGGCTGTACTCCAGGGCCAGGCGCATGAGGCCCGAATCCATGATGGGCAGCCCGTCATCCGTCACTCCAACCGCTCCGGCTTCCACCAACTCGCCGATCTCCGAAAGGGATTCCCCTTTCATGCCCGCAGAGATCGATCCCATGGGATAGACCCGGGCCGCGTCGGCTTTTTGACTTTCGGCAACCACAAACCCCACCGCCGCCGGATTGTCGATTGGCGGGTCGGTGTTGGGCATGGCGCAGACGGAGGTGAACCCACCGGCGGCGGCAGCTTTGGCTCCCGTGGCGATGGTCTCTTTGTGTTCCTGACCGGGTTCCCGGAGATGCACGTGGGGATCGATGAGCCCAGGCGTCACCACCAGCCCGGTGGCGTCGATCTCCCTGGCGTCGACGGCGGGACCTGCATTCTCCACTGCGGAGAAAACGGCTCCGTTGACCAGGAGGAGATCCAGTATTCCGTCCAGGCCCTGGGACGGATCCACGACCCGCCCTCCTCGAATCAGCAGTGGTCTCGTATTCATGCTTCAGCCGCCTCATTCACAGTGTGGGCCTTCTCCGGTGTTCCTCCGGCGAGGAGGTAGAGGACCGCCATCCTAACAGCGACCCCGTTGGTCACCTGCTTCAGGATCACCTGGTTCGGGCCGTCGGCGACGGCACTGTCGATCTCCACGCCCCGGTTCATGGGCCCGGGATGAAGGATCAGGATGTCACGGTCTACGGCGTCGAGGCGTGCCTGGGTGATTCCGTAGAACTTGTTGTATTCCCTCAAGCTCGGAATGTACCCCCCCTTCATCCGCTCCAGCTGAAGGCGAAGAACGTTCACCACATCGGCCCACTCCAGGGCTTCCTCCACCCTGGGGAAGACCTTCACACCCAGCTCCTCGATGCCAATGGGCAGGAGGGTCTTGGGGGCGCAGGCTCCCACCACGGCTCCCATTTTCAGAAGACCGTAGAAGTTCGACCGGGCCACACGGGAGTGGAGGATATCCCCCACAACACAGACCTTCAGCCCCTCAAGCGAGCCTCGGTGATCCCGGATCGTGAGCATGTCCAGGAGCCCCTGGGTCGGATGCTCATGGCGGCCGTCGCCAGCGTTGATGACGTTCGAGGGGATGCGTTCACCCAGGAACTTGGCAGCGCCGGAGGCCGGGTGGCGCATGACCACCATGTCGATGCGCATGGCCTCCAGGTTCCGGGCCGTATCAACCAGCGTCTCCCCCTTCACCACCGATGAAGCCGATGCGGCAACATTCACGGTGTCCGCCGAAAGGCGCTTCTGGGCAAATTCGAAGGAAACCCGGGTCCGGGTCGACGCTTCGAAGAAGAGATTGACGATGGTTTTGCCCCGGAGTACCGGGACCTTCTTGATCCGCCGTTCCGACACATCCTTGAACCACTCCGCGGTGTCGAGAACGGTTTGGATCTGTTCTTTCGTGACCCCTTCAAGACCGACCAGGTCCTTCCCCAGGGCCGATGTGACCTCGCTCACTGGGCCTCCTCCCCGCTCTGGGCTTCCTGCCCGCTCTGGGCTTCCTGCCCGCTCTGGACGATTTCAGGGTTCGTCAAAAGGTAGGCCCCCAGTTCGCCGTCCAACTCCGGCACAAGGACCTCCACGTGGGCGTTGGGGAGGTCGACCTGGACCTTCCCCACCACATCCGGTTGGATGGGTACTTCCCTTCCCCCCCGGTCCACCAGGACGCAGAGGAGGATTTTGGAGGGCCGGCCCCAATCCATAAGCTCGTTCATCGCCGCCCGGGCTGTCCGGCCCGTGTACAGGACGTCGTCCACGATCACCACCGAACTCCCATCGATGCCGTCGGGAGGAAGCTCGGACTCCCCGATAATGGGGCGGGGGCCGACGGTCATGAGGTCGTCCCGGTAGAACGTGATGTCCAGGCTCCCGGCGGGAATCTCGGTGCCCACGGCCTTTTCCATTTCGGTTTTCAGGAGTGCCGCCAGCTGCACGCCCCTCCTGTGTATTCCCATAAGGACCAGGTTGTCCGATCCGCCATTCTTTTCAACCAATTCCCGAGCCATTCGGGACAAGGCTCGCTTCACCGCCTCCTGGTCCAGGAGGCAAACGCGCTGGGACTCGTTCATGGACCTTCCTTGATTGTTAGAGGTGCTTCTGGCGGGGCCTTCCTGGAGCGGGAGGAACGCCTTCGGCGGGCGGAAAGTAGAAGCGGCCCAGAGGGGCTGTCAAAGGGGGGATCGAACGG
>CAYOVN010000206.1:0-5686 GCA_964407425.1 uncultured Gemmatimonadaceae bacterium | reverse complement strand
CGTAGTCCACTGCTCGGTCCACCCCGTAACAAAACCCGAATTCCTGGGCCAGGCGGATGGTGACGTCGCCGAAAGTCTCGGTATAGCCCCGAGAGCGGATCCGCTCCACGATTCCCGACTGGTATTCCGAGTCGATAAGGGGCCTCACCTCGGACTTGAGGCCTAGGCCGCTGCGGAAATAGGTCTTCTCCATGGGACTTCATCTTTCAGGCTTCGGTCAATGACAGATGCCGATCAGGGGCCTGATCGGGCGTTCCGTCGTCGGTTAACCGAGACCCCCCCGGACCCTTCTTGTTCCGGCTTGGGTACCTTGTCTCATGTCCGTTCTTGCTCGCCTGGCCCTGCTTTTTGTGGGGGTGCCCCTCCTGGAGTTATTCATCCTTATCCAGCTCGGTCAAGTGGTGGGTTTGTGGCCCACCATTGGGCTGGTGGTCCTGACGGGGGTTGCCGGTGCTTCACTGGCCCGCTTGGAGGGGCTTCGGACTCTCTTGCGGATAAAGGGAGAGATGGCGCACGGGCGGCTTCCAGGGACTGCTCTTCTGGACGGATTGGCCGTCCTCCTGGGGGGAGCGCTCCTCCTAACCCCCGGGATTCTCACCGACATCGTCGGGTTCTCCTTCCTGCTTCCACCGACCCGACGGATTTTGCTGAGCCGCATCCGAAAGAGATTGGGGCAAGGTCTGAAATCCGGGTCGATCAAGGTTACCCACATGGCGGGATTTCCATCAGGCACAGCGTTCGATCTGGGCGGCTTTCATCAACGGGCGCCCGACTCTCCGGATGCCTCTGGGGAGATCGTGGTGGAAGACGAGGGTTCCAAGGAGAAGTGACCGCCTGGTTCTGGGCGCTCCTCTCTCATATCTTTCCCGAATTCCAAGACCAAAACCACCTCATGGACGGGTTTCGGACATGCCTGACCGAGTCGAGTTCCTCGAGCGTTTGTTGAATGCCCCTGGCCCATCGGGTTTCGAAACGGGCCCCGCCCGGATCTGGCGTCAGGAGGCGGAAGGCTTCGCAGCGGATGTCTGGACGGATGTGACGGGCAATTCCATCGCATCCCTGAATTCCGATGGGGCTCCCAGGGTGATGATGGCCGGGCACATCGACGAGATCGGTCTTCAGATAACCCATGTCGATGAACAGGGCTTTCTCTTTTTCGACGAGATCGGTGGGTGGGACCCACAGGTCCTGGTTGGTCAGAGAGTCAGGGTTTTGGGAGGTGAAGGAGAAGTGCCCGGTGTGATCGGGAAGAAGCCGATTCACCTCATCAAGAAAGAGGAGAGGGACAAGGCGACGAAAACCACTGATCTCTGGGTCGACCTGGGTGCCTCGAGCGATGAGGAAGTCGCTGCACTGGGAGTCCGGGTGGGAGATCCCATGGTCCTGGATGCAGGGGTGGTTCGGCTAGCCGGGGACCGAATTGCGAGCAGGGCTATCGACAACCGAATCGGGGCCTATGTGGTTCTGGAGGCTCTTAGGCTTTTGTCCGAGGACCCGCCTGAGGCGGCGGCTATGGCCGTGGCCACGGTGCAGGAAGAGATAGCCTTCTCCGGCGGCGGGGCTCGCTCGAGCGCCTTCGCCTTGGAGCCCGATGCGGCGTTGGTGGTAGACGTGACCTTCAGCACCGACGTCCCAGACATCGAAAAGAAGGAGCTGGGTGATCACAAGATCGGCGGCGGACCCGTTTTGAGTCGCGGATCGGCTAATCATCCAGTGGTCTTTCAGCGATTGGTGGAAGCTGCCGAGGAAGAGGGGATCAAACACACCTTCCAAGCAGCACCGCGATCCACCCGGACCGATGCGGATGCCATCCATTTGGTCCGGGTCGGTGTGCCCACAGGCCTGGTTTCGGTTCCCAATAGGTACATGCATTCTCCCAATGAGATCGTGAGCCTTGCGGACCTCCAGCTGACTGCCCGGCTTCTGGCAGCCTTTATTCGACGGCTGGATGTTGGGACAGACTTCACCCCCAGGTAGGGTGGAGCGTGAATTAGCACATGACGGACGGGAGGCCGGGGACAGGATCCCGGGACGCTCTCCGGCCACCTAGCACTTGATTCAGGGCACTGTCTTGTATTAGTTGGAATGCTCTGCCCCGAGGGGTGTATGAGGAAGACGGGCCATAACAGGACTTACTTGAATGTTTGATTCAGCCGAGATGGTGAAGGAAATCCAGGAGATGAGGGACGACGGGTATCTGTCGGATGCCCTTATCCGCTATGCGGTGCGGAGCATCATGGAAGGCGACGACCGGTTCGACTGGGTAGGAGCGTTCCTTCTGGACGGAGAGGCCAATGAGGTCTGGCTTCACAACTACGTCGGTCCCAGAACCGAGCACGCCAAGATCCCGGTGGGGGAGGGTGTCACCGGAACGGCCGTGGCCGAACAGGCCAATCAGATGGTCGCTGATGTGAGTCAGGTCGAGAAATACATCGAGGACAATCCTGGCGTGGCCTCGGAAATGGTTGTTCTGATCCGGGCTGGCGACGAGATCTTCGGCCTTCTCGACATCGACTCCATGGAGCCAGACGCCTTCACGCCCGAGGACGAGATCGCGGTGACCTCGGTCGCTGATAAATTGGCCGAGCAGCTTGCCGCCGAGCGGCGCCCCAGCTGACGGAGCTCCGAAGCGAGGAAGTTCCGGCGGAAGTGGGGGAGAAAGGGCGCTAGGGGTGGAGCCCCGAGTGGTGAAGGCTGGGAACCGGGGGCCGTTTACCCTGGACGGGACTCGCACCTTTCTCATCGGGAAAAAGACGGTTGCCGTCATCGATCCGGGCCCGGAGGTGGAAACTCACCTCCGGGCCCTCGTTTCTTTCCTGGAAACTGCCG
This sequence comes from uncultured Gemmatimonadaceae bacterium, assembly GCA_964407425.1. Classification (GTDB taxonomy): domain Bacteria; phylum Gemmatimonadota; class Gemmatimonadetes; order Longimicrobiales; family Gaopeijiaceae; genus JABDNZ01. The sequence continues at coordinate 2,857 of CAYOVN010000206.1, read as the reverse complement.
AGGAGGTTCGCATTCTCCTCACCCATGGGCATAGCGACCACGCTGGAGGAGCCTCTTCCCTTGCCGAAAAACTAGGCGTCCGGGTCTTCGCTTCTCCTTCGTACCGGCAGGCCTCCCCTGATCCAGCAGTGGTCGAAGTTCTCGAGGAGGGGGACAGGATCGGCACTGATCAGGGGGAGTTGGCCGTGGTAGAGGTTCCGGGGCACACACAGGAACACTTGGCTTTTCACTGGGTCGATGCCGGGGGGCTCTTTGTGGGTGATCTCATGTTGGGAAGGGGCAATACCACATGGATCGGCGAGTATCGCGGGTGCGTCGCCGACTACCTGGAGTCCCTGGAGAAGGTGCGAGTCCTGTCCCCGCTGGCCATCTACCCGGCCCACGGTCCTCCCCTCACCAACCCCACTTTAGCACTGGACAGATTTCGAAACCATCGGGAAGACCGAATTCGAGAAGTGGCTGAAGCCCGGCGGCTCAACCCCGGCGCTCCCCCCGAGGACCTGGCCAGGGCCATCTATGGAGGTGAACTTCCCGACCGTTTGGTGAAGGCGGCGAGAAGGAGCGTCGAGGTCATGCTCTTCCATCTGGACAGTCCATCGAACGGAGCGACAAGCCGAGGTTCCTGATCGTCTGGTTGCTAGCGTCGCGGCCTCCATGGTATCCTCCCCCAAACAGAATCGACCTTTGGAGCCTTCCCCGGAGATGGGGCGGATCAGCGCACAGGCTTCTTGCTCCAACCTTGGAATGCCCTTGGACATGTCCCTGCCTGCGAACATCCTTCGGGAGTTGGAGGCAGTTGTGGGGAAGGATTGGGTCCTCACCGATCCGGATCGCCTCCTGGTTTATGAGGCAGACGCCCAAACGGCCCACAGCCGTGCACCCCAGGCCGTCGTGCTTCCCGCTACCACAGAGGAGGCCTCCTCCGTATTCAGGGCTCTGCACGGGGCCGGGATTCCCGTGGTTCCTCGAGGTTCCGGTACAGGCCTCTCCGGTGGGGCGTTGGCCATCGCCGGCGGCGTGGTAGTGGGTACTTCACGCATGAACCAGATCCTCGAGGTCGACCCCCTCAACCGCAGGGCGTTGGTTCAGTGCGGGGTTCTGAACACGCACCTCACGGAAGCCGCTGCCCCCCACGGGCTCCACTATGCTCCCGACCCATCCTCCCAAACAGCATGCACCATCGGGGGGAACGTAGCCGAGAATTCCGGCGGCCCTCACTGCCTGAAGTACGGGGTCACCTGTCGGTACATCACTGGACTGCGGGTGGTTCTTCCCGACGGAAAGGTCGTGTGGCTGGGGGGGCTGGGAAGAGAGGCGCCCTCCTTCGACCTGGTAGGCCTCTTCGTGGGATCAGAGGGTTGTTTTGGCTTGGCGGCCGAAGTGGAAGTAGCCCTCCTCCCCATTCCCGAATCGACCAGAACCCTCCTGGCTATGTTCGAGACCCTTGAGGATGCTGGAAGAGCGGTGACGGCCATCATTGCTGAAGGGCTGCTACCGGCTGCCCTGGAGATCGTGGACAAGAACACCATCAAGGCCGTCGAGGCCAGCATTTTCGCCGCTGGTTATCCTACCGATGTAGCGGCAGCGTTGGTGGTGGAGTTCGACGGTGTTGATGCCGGACTGGATCTGGAAGCAGAACAGGCGGCTCGGTGCTGCGAAGCGGCCGGTGCCCGAGAGGTTCGTCAGGCCAGGAGCGAAGACGAACGGATGGCACTTTGGAAGGGCCGAAAGAAGGCGTTTGGCGCCATGGGACGTCTGGCGCCCGACCTCCTGGTGCAAGATGCGACCGTACCGCGGACGAGGCTTCCAGAGGTGCTGAGCAAAATATCGGAAATCGCGGATCGTTATGGGGTTCAGGTGGCCAACGTCTTCCATGCCGGGGATGGAAACCTACACCCCAACATCGTTTTCGATCGTAGGGACGCCGAGGAGACCCAGCGGGTCGAGGAGGCCTCGCGAGAGATCATGGCGGTCTGCGTGGATGCGGGCGGAACCATCACCGGCGAACATGGCGTGGGCATCGACAAGAGGAAGTATATGCCGCTGGTGTTTTCACCCGGGGAGTTGGACGTCCTCCGCGGTGTGAAGGCCGTCTTCGATCCCCAAGGTTTATGTAACCCCGGCAAAGTCCTCCCCGACCGGGGAGACATGGCATGACCACTTCCCTTCGGTCGGCTCTCGGAAAGCTGGTCTCGCCGAATACTCTGCTACCGGAAGCCCAGTGTACCGAGTGGAGATCAGGCGGTTCGGCTCCCGGGGCCGTAGTGGTCCCCTCCTCAGCTGAGGAATTGGGGAAGATCATGGCCATGGCCAGCCGCGAGGGCTGGAAGGTTCTTCCTGCGGGACAGGGCACCTGGCTTGGTGGTGGCGGGAGCGTCGAGGCCGACCTGGTGGTGAGCACGGGGAGGATGGCTGCGATAAGGGAGTACGAACCCGCCGACCTGACCTTTACGGCGGAAGCGGGGATCACTCTCTCCTCACTCGGAGAGGCCACGGCGGCCAACGGCCAATGGTTACCCATCGACCCGCCCGGGGGAGGAACTGGGTCCCTGGGAGCTGCCGTCTCTCTTGGTGTAAGTGGGCCATTGGGCCAGCTCTATGGGACTCCCCGAGACCATATTCTGGGCCTGTCCATGGTGTCGGGGGACGGCCGGATACTCAACTGGGGTGGCCGAGTGGTGAAGAATGTGGCCGGTTTCGACCTCACCCGACTGACCATCGGGAGCTGGGGGACGCTGGGCATCATCACGTCGGTCTCGGCTCGCCTGTTTCCCGTACCGGAAGCCGACGTGACTCTGGTACTGCGAGGACCGGATGGCCCTTCCCTTCTGCCGGCGGCGGATTTGATGATCGGCTC
>CAYOVN010000205.1:0-5694 GCA_964407425.1 uncultured Gemmatimonadaceae bacterium | reverse complement strand
CCGGTATTCCTTCTTCGATGCCCTGCTGCGCACCCCGCGTTGCCGGCGCCTGGAGCGCGAGATCGAAACCGAAGCCCGGGAAATCCTGGAGTTCTGCTCCGCCTCCCTTGAGGTAGCCCGGCTTCTTCAGAGGGCCCTCGATCGCCTGGGGTTATCGGCTCGGGCGTACCATCGGATCCTGAAGGTCGCCCGGACCGTGGCGGATCTCGATGGATCCCACGAGATTGGCACGGCCCACATATCCGAGGCGATCCAATACCGCAGTCTGGATAGATCCTCACCCCTTTGATACCTCTCCCGAGAAGCGGGGAAGGCAGAGGAGACTTTTGACGCACCGCCAATCGGCAGCCTCCTCCAGGGTTCTGATCGTCCTGGCCCTCGCGGCGATCTACCTGATCTGGGGGTCCACGTACCTTGCAATTCGGATCGCGATCGAGACCCTGCCTCCCTTTCTCATGGCGGGGGTTCGTTTTCTGTTGGTCGGGGCGATTCTTTTCGCCTGGGCCTGGATGAGGGGGACGAAACGGGCATCCCGGGGTGTGTGGATCGCCAGCGGCATTTCCGGGCTGCTCATGTTGGTCGGGGGGAATGGGGCTGTGGTCTGGGCCGAGCAGTTTGTCCCATCCGGGCTGGTGGCCCTCCTGGTTGCAACCGTTCCCCTCTGGATCGTGCTTCAGGATTGGGCGTCCGGGAGGGGGCCGGTTCCGGGGATCGGCCTTTCAGTCGGGATTCTCTTTGGCTTCGGGGGGGTGGCGCTTCTTGTGTCGGGATCGGAGATCGCGATTCCCGGTGCGGGACCTTTTTTCGGAGGGGTGGTGGTCTTGTGCGGTGCCGCCTGTTGGTCCATGGGGTCTCTAGTGGCCCGATACGGGCCCATGCCTCCCTCGGCAGCCCTGGGCATCGGAATCCAGAATGTCGGCGGGGGGTTGGGGCTCCTCCTGTTGGCCCTGGCCAGGGGTGAACTTTCTTTGGTCGATCCCGGGAACATATCCACGGCTTCGGTCTTGGCCTTCTTCTACTTGGTTGTGTTTGGGTCCATCGTGGGCTTCTCGGCCTACATCTGGCTCCTGCGGAACACGACTCCGGCCGTGGCTTCGACTTACGCCTACGTGAATCCCATCGTGGCTCTCGTGTTAGGGTGGGCCCTGGCAGCGGAGCCCTTTTCCCCCCGGACCGGGCTGGCCGCTTTTGTGATTCTCTCCTCGGTTGTGATCATCACCACGCAACGCACACGAGGTAACCCTCCCCTGAAAGGGGCCAGGCCGGCGTGACCGGCGGATATTCGTACCTTGCGGATATTTGTACCTTTAAGGGGGTAGCGGATCGGACCGTGCTTCGAGAGTGTAGAAGGTAGATCGTTGGAGCCCCCCTTCACGAAAGAGGCGATTCCCGGACCATGACAATTCCCGTCCAAGAGCCGGATCCGGCTTTCCGAATGCCCGCCCAGGGGGTCATCCAAGGGTTGGGGGACGGAGTCCGGGGGTGGGTGACCGATCTCACGGGCATGGGACCCGAGGCACAGAACAACGTACTTGTATCCGTTTTGGCGATCGTCCTGGTGTATGGAATCCGGCGGCTCGCCATGCGGCTGGTCGTGAAGAAGTTTGATGACCCCAGGCAGGTCTATCAGTGGTCGAAAACCTCTTCCTATGTGGCTCTCTCCCTCTCCGTTCTTCTGGTGGGGACCATTTGGTTGGAGGGTCTGCGCTCCCTGGGGACCTTCCTGGGCCTCCTGTCCGCGGGCCTGGCCATCGCCCTGAAGGACGTGGTGGGGAGCTTGGCGGGTTGGGTATTTATCCTCTGGCGCCGCCCTTTTCAGCTCGGAGACCGGATCCAGATTGGGTCCCAGGCGGGAGATGTGGTGGATATCCGTCCGTTCCAGTTCACCCTGCTTGAAATCGGAAATTGGGTTGACGCCGACCAGAGCACCGGTCGGATCATTCACGTCCCGAATCTCCTGGTTTTCACCGAGTCGTTGTTCAACTACACGGCCCAGTTCGATTTCATCTGGAATGAGGTTCCGGTCCTTCTCACGTTCGAGAGCGACTGGAAGGGAGCGAAGGAGATTCTCCAGGAAATCCTGGACGAACGGGTAGGGGAAACGGTAAAGGAGGCGGAAAGGGCCATGAAGAACGCCTCCAGGAAGTTCCTCATCCACTTCAGGACACTCACTCCCAAGGTCTACACGTCGGTGAAAGACTCTGGGGTTCTACTGACCCTGAGGTTCATCTGTAAAGCCAGGCAACGGAGGGGGACAGCGGAGGAAATCTGGGAGTCGGTTCTCACGGCTTTCTCCGAAAGGCCCGATATCGATCTCGCGTACCCGACCATCCGCACGTACCGCAACTTTTTGGAGGGGAAAGAACAGCTCCGGGGGGACTCCCCGCCGGACTGACGAATTCATGCGACTCTTTATAGCTATCAATATCCCGAAGAAGGACCGGCAGAAAATCCACCGGTCGGCAAGGAAACTCCGGGAGCAGGATTACCCGGTGAGGTGGGTGCCCGAAGACCTTTTTCACCTGACGCTGAAGTTTTTGGGAACGGTGCGGCCCGAAAATGTCCCGGATATCGAGGGGACGCTGGGGGGGGTGGCCCAATCCACGGAACCTTTCTCTCTTGCGATCGGGGGTTTTGGGGCCTTTCCCACCATTCGTAGACCCCGGGTTCTGTGGGTCGGGGTGGAACCCTCCCCGGCTCTTCGATGTTTGAAGCAGGATTTGGAATGGGCCCTCACAGAAAAGGGCTTCGAAAGGGAGACACGGGCGTTCCATCCGCACTTTACCCTGGGACGAGCCACATCAGATGACGGGGCCGGGGCCTACCGGGGCCTGGACAACCTGGCTTCCGAGCTGTCCTATCAGAGCGGGGCGGATGTTAAAAGGGTCGATCTCATGGAGAGCCACCTTTCATCGTCAGGTCCCCGGTACGAGGTCCTTTCCAGTTTTCCTCTAAAAAGCCCCCGTCGGTAGAACGGACCGCCAAATGATCGGATGCCTCAAGAGTCTCGTCGGGAAGGTGGTGGGTCTCATCCTCCTTGTGGCTGCGGCCTACGCCGGCTGGCAGTGGGGCCCCGAGGTCTTTCCCAAGGTTCACGACTGGATTGGCCTCACGAGGGACGATGCTTCAGAGGAGGTTGTCGCTACCCCGGAATTGGCCGATTCGGTGATGTTCCTGGTCCAGGAGTTCCTGGATGGTGACGGCCCTGACCAGGTGGTCCTGGGGGGGAACGAGTTGACGTCCATTCTTCGGTACTCGGTTCCGGGCGTGATGCCTGGTGGCGTGAGCGGACCGGAGGTCAGGCTGTCCGAGGGACGGATTCATGTCCGGGCGAGGGTTGCCCTCGAGTCCTTCCCCGACCTCCCTGACCTGGGGCCGATCATCGGTATGCTTCCGGACACCCTGGATGTTGGATTCGAGGCGTCACTTATGCCCTTCGGGGAAAAGAAGGCGGCTCTTCTGGTCCACTCCCTCGATGCTTCCCGGATCCCCCTCCCGGGAAGATTGATCCCGGAAATCTTGAAGGCCATGGGGCGAACCGACCAGCCCGGGCTTCCCCCTGAGGCTCTCCTGGTTTCGCTACCATCGGGCCTCGGCTCGGCCTACATTCTCACGGATAGTCTTATCCTCTCCCACAACCCCTGACGGCCCGGTTCTCATGGCTGAAATTCTCATCGTAGATGACGAAGAATCCATCGGAGACGCCCTTGCACAGGTCTTCGAGTATGAAGGTCATCAGGTAAGGGTGGCCCGAAACGGGCCGGATGCCCTGGCCCTCGTGGAGGACAGTCCCCCGGATGTCGTCTTCCTGGACGTGAAGATGCCCGGCTTGGACGGACTGGAAGTCCTGGACCGGCTCAGGGCCCAGGACCCTCAGGCTCTTGTCATCATGATCTCGGGGCACGGGACCATCGATACCGCTGTGGATGCCACCCGAAAGGGAGCCTACGACTTCCTCGAGAAGCCTCTGGATACCGATCGACTTCTCGTCACTCTCCGAAATGCCCTCGAAGTGAAGGGCCTCTCCGCAAGTGTGGAACTTTTGCGAAGCCAGGTGGAGAGTCGGCACGAAATCGTAGGATCCTCTTTTCAGATACGGCAGGTGCTGGAACGGACAGAGCGTGTCGGGAACACGGAAGCCCGGGTCTTGATCACCGGGGAAAACGGGACCGGGAAGGAGCTGGTGGCCAGGGCCATCCATCGCCTCTCTTCCCGGAACGATGCTCCGTTTGTGGAGGTGAACTGTGCGGCGATTCCCTCCGAGTTGATCGAATCGGAGTTGTTCGGACATATCAAAGGGTCTTTCACCGGGGCGGTGGCGGATCGGGTCGGTAAGTTCGAGCAGGCCCACGGGGGAACGTTGTTCCTGGACGAGATCGGGGACATGTCCCTGGCTGCTCAGGCGAAAGTCCTCCGAGCTTTGGAGCAGGGGGTCGTTACCCGGGTCGGGAGCTCGAAGGCCATCCAGGTCGACGTTCGAGTGGTTGCAGCCACCAACAAGGAACTGGAGGCTGAGATCAGGGAGGGGCGTTTTCGTGAGGACCTTTTCTACCGTTTGAACGTGGTTCCCATCGAAGTACCTCCCCTCCGGGATCGGCGGGAGGACATACCCATGCTGGTCCGCCACTTCCTCGATCTTCTGGAAGAGAAGGACCGGGTTACCCCGAGGGAGATCTCCAAGCCCGCCCTGGATCGATTACAGGCCCTGGATTGGCCCGGGAATGTCCGGGAGCTGAGAAACACGGTGGAGCGGCTCCTCATCCTCTCCTCAGGGAATGTCATCGAGATCGGTGATGTGGACATACTGGTGTCAGGGGGAGAGACCGGAGGAGCATTCGGTGCCGAGCTTCTCCAGGCTGATAGCTTCTCAGATTTCAAGGAACAGGCTGAAAGGGCTTTCCTCCTGCAAAAGCTCCGGGAAAACGACTGGAACGTCTCCGAGACCGCGAGAAGCGTGGATATGCCCCGGTCGAACCTCTATAAGAAAATTGAACGATATGGGTTGATCCGGGAGGATTGACGAACCGGGGGCCGGTCCTGCTCCAGGTCCCGCTCTAGATCCTGGGCGCCGGGTTCAGCGACGGATCTCAGCTCCGTTGGGAAATCGGTAGAGGGCCTCCATGGTCCGGAAGTCCCGAGTGGTGAGGCGGTGAGCGGTGTTGCTGGGGAACATGACATCCCGGGGATCGTCACTGTGGGGAAGACCCAGGGCGTGCCCCATCTCATGGGCTGCCACCAACTCGATCTGCTCCGGCCTCATCTCGACCTCGGAACTCCCAGGGTGGTGAGTGGCGATCGTGAATCCCACCACTCGGAAGTCCACCTCCGAGCCTCTCCTCCTCCACTCGACCTGGGCTCGACCGAGACGCCCATCCTCCACCATCTTCAGCCACTCGATGGTTACATCAAAATCCTCTCCGGAGGGACGGGTGCGGATCAAGAGAGGGATGGGGTGGCGGTCCCAGGATTGAATTCCCCGGACCGCGGCTCGTTGGAGCTCCCGGGCGAGGCTCGAGGGCAGCCCCCCGGGTTCCGGGACCAAAACTCGGATTACCGGTTGGCCTTCCGGCCAGCGAAGGAGTTTCATGGTCCCGGACGCTTCGGCGTCGGCACACAGGTACCCCACGTCGAGGCAGACCTCCGCCAGCGAGAGGACCGGCTCGAGGCTTTCGGAAGAGGGATCGATGTTGGAAG
>CAYOVN010000204.1:0-5701 GCA_964407425.1 uncultured Gemmatimonadaceae bacterium | reverse complement strand
CTCCCGAACCGGACATAGGCCACCGGGTCCCGGCGGAGCCCCGTATCCGTGGCTTCGGCGACCACGGTCGCTCCCCAAAGTTGCTTCAGGACGAAGGTCCCGTCCGGGAGGACGCCCACAGCGTTCAGGACCGGTGGTTCGGACCCGAGGGAGGTGATGGCTTCCACCTCGCCGGCCTCGCTCAGCCAGGTTACCCGTCGAAGAGAGAAGTCGTATGCCCAGAGCTTCCCGTCGGAGGCAGCGCCCAGACCCGAGAGCCCTGTGAACTCGCCGGGCCCTTCCCCGGCACCCCCAGCCACAGTCGTGAAGGCCCCGGAAGAATCGAAAAACCGGACTTCCTGGGAGCCGCCATCCGCCACTACGATCCCCCCCTCCACGCCCCTGGCCAGACCCGTAATCCCATCGAACTGAAGGGCTGGATCCCCCTCCACGACACCCAACCTGAGGATCGGATCAGGCCCTACGGTCCATTCCTCCCCGCCCCGCCACTCCGGCCGGTGGTTCTCGACGATGGTGACCCCGGTGCTGTCCCGGGTCTCGAAGGCGGGTGTCTGGGACTCATCCACACAGCCCACCCCCAGTGTGAGACAACCCAACAAGAGTGCTAAAGAGGCGAATCTCATGACCCAGCCCCTAGAAGTCCAAGGCCCATTTCAGGAAGGCCCAGGCATCCGCCACCTCCTCGATTCGCATCCATGTGGGTTTGCCCGCACCGTGGCCGGCCCGAGTTTCCACCCTCATGAGGATCGGGTTTTCACACCCCTGCCCATGCTGCAGCTCGGCGGCGAATTTGAAGCTGTTCCATGGAACAACCCGATCATCCCGATGGGCCGTAGTCACCAGGGTGGGAGGGTAACAGCTTCCTTCTTTCACCGTGTGGTAGGGGGAATAGGCGTAGAGCGCCCGGAACTCCTCTTGGTTTTCACTCAGTCCATAGTCGCTGGACCACTGGCGAGCGTTCAGGCTGGCCGTGTGATAGCGGAGCATATCCAGGACGCCCACCGCAGGGAGAGCCGCACCAAAAAGCTCCGGTCTCTGGGTGAGCACGGCCCCGACCAGAAGGCCTCCGTTGCTGCCGCCCTGGATGGCCAACCGGGGCGTCGAAGTATATCCCTCCGAGATCAAATACTCGCCGGCGGCGATGAAGTCGTCGAAGACGTTTTGCTTGTTGGCCTTTGTCCCGGCCTGATGCCATTCCTGCCCGTATTCGCCACCCCCCCGGAGGTTGGCATGGGCGAAGATCCCTCCCATCTCCAGCCATACCAGTCTGTCGACCCTGAAAGACGGGGTGCCGGAAATGTTGAAGCCTCCATATCCGTACAGAAGCGTGGGGTTCTTCCCGTTCTTTTCCAGCCCCGACTTGAAGGTCAGGAACATGGGAACGCGGGTCCCATCGGCGCTTTCATAGAAGACCTGGATCGTTTCGTACTCCCCCGGATCCACGTCGATGGTGGTTTCTCGATAGATCGCCGATTCACCGGTTGAGACGTCGTACCGGAATATGGTGGGGGGCACGGTGTAGCTCTGGAAGCTGTAGAAGGTTTCCGGATCCTCCGTATGGCCGCCGAACCCCCCGACGGTCCCTATCCCAGGAAGCTCAACATCCCGAATGACCGCACCTTCCTTCCCGAACAGACGAACAAGGGAGTTCGCATCCCGGAAGAATTCGGCGATGAAGATGCCACCCACAAAAGAGACCGATTCCAGCGTCTCCTCGGCCTCCGGAATGATGTCCTCCCACCCGGACGGGTCCGGGTTCCGGATGTCGATGGCGATCAGCCGGTTCCGGGAAGCGTCCTTGTTGGTGTGGAAGAAGAAGAGGGGGCCTTCGTTCCCTACGAAGGTGTAGAGAGCGTCCCATTCGTCCAGCAAACGGACGACCTGTCCACCCGGGGCGCCAAGGTCCCGGTAGTAGATGGCGTTCTCGTTGAACCCTTCGCTGACCCTGATGATCAGATACCGGCCATCATCCGTCACTGTGCCATAAGGGTTCCGGCTCTCCGAGTCCTCTACCGCATAAACCAGTTCGTCTGCCTCCTGGCCCACCCCCACCGGATGGAAGTAGATCTCTACCTGCGCCTGGCCATCTCCCTCACCGTCCGGGCCGATGGGGTACCTGGAGTAGAAGAACCCCGTCCCATTCGGGAGCCAGGACGCTCCAGTGAACTTCGTATAGGCCACAGTGTCGGGCAGATCTTCCCCGGTCTCAACATCCCTGACATGCCAAGTATTCCAATCGGTCCCGCCATCGGAGGTGGCGTAAGCGATGTAGCGTCCGTCCGGGCTAACGCTGGTTCCGGCCAGGGCAATGGTCGCATCCCCACTGAAGTTGTTCGGGTCGATGAGAACCCGCGGTTCGGCGTCGAGGCTCTCGGCCACATAGAGAAGGTCCTGATCCTGGAGACCGTCATTCCTGGTGAAGAAATAGAGGTCACCCTCTTTGGAGGGGATTCCGAAGCGTTCGTAGTTCCATAGCTCCGTGAGCCTGGTTTGGATCTCCCCATGACCCGGCATCCCTTCCAGGAAGGGGACGGCTATATCGTTCTGAGCCTCCACCCAGGTCGCCAACTCGGGGTCTTCCAACTCCTCCATCCATCGGTACGGATCCGCGACAACCGTTCCGAAATAGTCATCGGTATGGCCGCTTCGTTGGGCTTCCGGATAGTCCAGCGGAAGGGACGGGCCGGCGTCCTGACAGGCCGAGAAGAGAAGGGGCATGAGCAAGCCCACCGCTAGAAAGGAGCGAGGAGAGGACAGCATAGGAACCTCCTGTGGTTTTTGTCGACAGGAGGACAAAGTGCGGTGGGGAGGGAGAGGGGGCCAGGGGGCTCGGTTCGCCTATCCCGGAGTCCTGGTCAGACGCCCCGAACCTGGCCCGTCAACTCGAAGGGTCTTCCTGAGAGAGTAAGGGCGGAACCGAAGCCTCCGCAGCGGTTTTCTCCACCGACATGGAAACCGCATCCATCAGGTGAGTCAGCTTCTTCCGAAACTTCCTGGAACCGGAGACGAAAATGGTTCGGGCAGTCAGGAACCCGGCGCCGAGGGTCCCGGTCACCAGGGAGATGATCCCAGCCGCAGAAGTAGGTTCGAAGCTTGCTCCCAGGATCCCGACCAGGACGGCCGCCCCCATCATGGGGAGGGTAAAGCTCAGAGCCCCAGCCGCATTCCGGTCACCGACGATCTGTACCGAGGTGCTGTCCCCCCTTGGAGAGATGTTCACATTGATTGCGCTCACATCCCCCACGGTCTTCCACTCCACCCCGCCGAGGACCTCCGAGGCTTCCCCCTGATGCTCGGCAGCCCTTCGGATGTGCTCCAGGATTCGCCCCATCTCCTCCGGAGGAAGGCGACCCGGAATTTCACAGTCCAGGTGAAACTTGCTCGGTCCACCAAAAATCGCCGAAACCAAACTCGTTTTTTCGTCCCAGTCCATGGCCCCCATGATGGAGGCCGCCCGGGTCACCGCCTCCGGATCGATACCCGCCTCGGTGGCAATGGACCGGATCTCATCCAGGGTGAGCCCACCGGTTGTCCCTCCTCCCTGTGATCCCCCATCAGAGAGCTGGATCTCCGAAGCCTTTCGGAGAATCAGGGCGAATTCATTTTCCGAATAACGTCGCTTCTTCTGTTCGTCGTTGCTCAACGGTCTCGGACCTTCCGGCTCAGGGTACGTCGTCAGGAGGTTATACGTCCGACCCGGCCTCAGGATTCAGGGAGTTCCATCCAGGGCAAATCCGGCTTCGGCGGCGGGCGGCGGCCGTACACCATGTCGTCCATCCAGACGGCGCCTCTTCTAAACATCCCATTGTTCTGGATCCCCCAGCGGACAAAAGAGTGGAGAGCATTGTCCGGGTGGGAGTAGGGACAAACCGCCATGCAGCGCGCACAATCCGTACCCATGCGACCCCAGAGCGTGAAGCAGGCCTCAGAATCGATCTTCCAGCGAGGTACCCCGTGCTCATCCTTCTCCGGGCCCCCGAAGGAGATGGCACGGCTGGGGCAACACTCGGCGCACTTTCGGCAATTCATACAGAAGTCGATGGTCGTCGGGTCAGGGATCGGTCCGTCGACAACCAGAGGGAGGTCGGTGGTCACCACAGCAAGCCGGACCCGGGGGCCCAAGGTCGGCGTCATGAGCAAACCCATCCGTCCCAACTCCCCCAGGCCCGCGTCCCGAGCCACCAACGGGCAGATGACCCGATAGTTCCCATCGATGTGGGCCCGGGCCCTATACCCCAGACGCCGGATCAGGTCGGCAATCTGAACCGCCATAACCCCAGACCGGACGTACTGGAGAGCCGACTCCATCGCAGTGGGACTCCGTGGCGCCCTGTCCACCATGTCCTTGTCCATCTCCACCGTGAGGGCTAAGGCATACTTGTGGTCCAACTCCACGGGCGCGCCGTAGTCCGGGCCCCGGCCAACATGGGTGTAGAGATGGTAATCCTTCACCTCCGCCACTCCCACGGAGTGGGCTCCCATCTTCAGAAGCCATGCCTTGAGGAATCGGGTGGTACCCTCAGGGTCCGCGGGGGAAACGGGCCCAATCCCCTCGCCTGACCCGGCGGATTCGCCCCCCAGCTTTGTCCCGGAACTTTCATGAGTGTCTTGCCCCGGCGCCTCTCCGGCCACCTCCCCATCCACATAGGGCCGAAGCATTTCAATGGTCCAGAAAGCCGCATCGGCGGCTGCAAAGCCCTGGGTGTGAAAGTGGAGGGACCCGGGTGACAAAAGCCCCGGTTCCTGTCGGAACCCGTCATCGGGCTTCTGGTTCTCCGGCCGGCGTTCATAGTACTTCCGGAAACGTTCAGTGCCAGGAACCAGAGTGGCCCGGGAGAACATGATGTCCCGCTCGTCCACCCCAGGTGCGGGGTCGTTCCACTCCAGCAGCCGGCGGCCCTGGACTGGAGCCAGCAGCAAGCACGTCAGGAAAAGAAAGCCCGCCAGAAGGACGGTTGCCCCGGTGCCCCCGGCGGATCCGGATAGAAAAAGGGGCACTATGAACGGAAGTGGAACAAGAAACGCCAGGACCCCCAGCCGGCCGGAGGCTGTTGGTTCCCCTTCTTTCCTCGACACCCAACTTGCCCAAATGAGGGTAAGGAAGAGCCCGGCTCCTAATGCGGCCGTTAGCGCCGGAAGAACCCCCAGGTTCAACCCCATCTGCGTTCCCTTCTCCAACTAGGCATAGGCGGCCACCGCATCTACGGCCATCTCCACGTCCGCCAGGGAATTGTAAAGATGGGGCGAGAGCCGGATACCGTCGAACGCCCCACCCATGGCGGCACACCCAAGGTTATGGGAGTCATATACTTTCTGGAACACGTCTCTGTGTGTGGCCCCCGGAACCGAGAATACCACAACTCCTGCGCTTGACTCCGGGGATGAGGGCGTATGAAACCCAACGCCGGGAATCGCCTCGGCCAGTCCCCTTTTCAGGGCGGAGGCCAGGGCCTTGACCCTCGCCTCCACAGCCGAAGGACCGATGGCCTCATGAAAAGCAGCAGCAGTGGCCATCGTCACCACGGCTGCGTCGTCCCGCTGCCCCAGGTTTTCGAACTTCTGGGCACCGTTGGCTTCGGCCCCCTCCCATCCGACCCCGACATCGCTAGGCCACAATTGGGCCTGACTCTCCTCTCGCACGAACAGGAGGCCGGCTTCTTTAGGCCCAACGAACCATTTGTGTGAGCTGCCGGTGAAGAAG
>CAYOVN010000203.1:0-5759 GCA_964407425.1 uncultured Gemmatimonadaceae bacterium | reverse complement strand
GGGTGCGGGAACAGCCCGGGAAATATTGACTCCGGTTAAGGAAATCACTATCCTTTATCCTTGAATATGATTGTGAGGATTGCATCCCCATCGGCAGCCTAGAGAGCGAAGATGAAGTCGAGATGCTTGGCATCTGTGAACACAATTTCGGGAGGAGGGGGGCATTCGATGACAAGTGGAAGAACATGTTGGATCCCATTTTTTCTGTCGAGAGAGACCGAAACTTCTTTCTTGAAATAATGGATCCTGCCAAACTCGCTCTGGGCAGCGTGGGTAACCTGAAGGGTCATCAAATGATCGGCCATGAGAAACCTGCCAACGCTCCGGTTAATGACCCTGATATCCCTGCCGAGGTATTCAGCGAGACAGGGGATCATTACTCGATCCTTCGCTTGCAGGGTTCTCAGCCAAAACTTCGTCTGGGCGGAGGGCGAACCAGCACGCAGTTTCAGACAAAAGCCGTGATCGATGACAAGGCATTGATGGTATTCCGGATCTGGCTTGATCCTTCGGGGGATAATGCTGCCCCGGGTGGCGGAAGCGAAAGGGCTGAACTTAACCCGTTCTATCGGACCTTTGGCAGGGGTTGGTCCGTGATCGATGATGCCTGCGCCGAGAACGGCACTATCGACGCCATATCCACTACCGTGCCCGGGGCCTGCGCCCTCTATCGTATCGATACCGGGTTCGATGGTCGGCACCGGTTGCGGGTGAAACACCCAGTATATCAGGATGCCACAAGTGAAGCCAGATATGATGTTTACGTGCTAAATCACCTGCAGGACGCCTTCCAGACATTGACACTGGAGGACCTGCCGACTCCGGTCCTTTCTGTGGTCCTGGATCAGACAAGGCAGGTGTACGATGACATTGATGAAGAGGGATTTGCCGCCATCGGTGATTTCGAGATGTCGGGCCTGGCCGGGTACGATATTGCCTCGGTGGTGATCCGGGTCAGCGCCGAACCTGACGAGAGTGGGTCTGTTGCATCGGCCGTCCTGGTTGCCGATTCTGTGAAGCTGGAGGCCGTGGAATGAGCCAGGCAAGCCGGAGAGGGGATGCTGTTCCCGTGCTTGCCATTCTGGCACTATTCCTCCTCCCGTCGTGTTTGTCCAACGTGGCTGTTACGGCCCAGACGATCTACGACATGAGCGAAATCAATGGCGACCTGAAGATTCTTGGCAAGGGCTCCCATAGTGGTACTTCCCGGATAGCGTTGCTCGACTTTAATGATGATGGCAGTGGTGACTTGTTCCTGAATGACACTATCAGCGATGCGGTGTATGGTTTCTTGGAAGTCGACCTTTTAGGGATGCCCAACAGGTTTCTGGATCTCTTGGAGGAGCCATACGACTTCGAGATCCTCAGCCCAGCTAATCTCGATTCTGGGGCCTTCGCACATTCGCTCGCTACCGGGGATTGGAACCACGACGGAATCGACGATCTGGCGATTGGGGATCCATCGGCATACGACCCGGGCATGATAGACCGCGGTCAAGTGTACATCCTTTTCGGTCATTCATCCTGGCTATCGGGGATGACCGTTAATCTGGAGCAGCAGCCAGCTGATATCACTATCCATCAAAACGAACAGTTTGGTGATGTGGTTTTGGGTACCTGCTTAGCTTCGGGAGACGTCAATGGCGACGGCATCGATGACCTGGCTATCGGGGCAGATTACTGTTTGAATCCGGAAGGAAGCGGTACCGGGGCTGTATTCGTCCTTTATGGATCTGAATCCTTCGTTATTCCAATGCTGGTTGACCTGTCTCAAGAAGCCCTAGATCTGTCCGTTTACGGAGAGAGGGGCGGTGACAATTTCGGCCGCGGTTTGGCCTTCGGAGACGTCAATGGGGATTCGATCGACGACCTTTTGGTTGGAGCCTGGGATGCTTCCTCTTCAATCCAGCATTCTGGCGGGGCGTATGTCGTTTTCGGCTCGGACCAGTTTCCACCCGACCACTCCATCTTGCTCAACCATCAGGCTGCCGATGTAACGATCAAGGGGCCGAGATATCTCTCCTCCTTCGGCGCATATATCGATGCCGGGTATTTCAATGACGATGAAAACGAAGACTTTTGTATCACGGCTTACAGCGACAGTACGCTGATGACTCTGGCCGGTTCCGCCCACCTCTTTTACGGCCGCCCGGATTTTCCCCCTGGAACTGTCATCGATTTGGTCGATGAACGGGCTGACATCACGTGGTATGGTGACCAGAGCGACGCGTTCTTGGGGGGGGCGGTGGCATTTGGCGACTATGATGGTAATGGGACCGATGACCTGCTTCTCGCTGCAGCCGATGATCATGAGAATTGGGAGGAGCTTTCCAGTGCGTTCTATCTATTCCCAGGACGGTCGGATTACACGCCGAATCAGCTAATTCTGCTGGCTGAGAATGAGCCGGCGGTTAAGGTGCTGGGGGATGACAATGGAGACACTGGAACTAAGAGTGCTCTGCTCCTCGACCTCAATGAAGATACTTTCGACGACATCTGCATCGGTATTGCAGAAGCAGATCGGGATGGGGAGGGGGGAGGCAACTGCGGTGAGATCCATGTCTTTCTCAGCCGACCGCCCATTGATGCCGTGCCCCGGCTGGTGGCCGGGCCGGGGCCCGCCGTAACGAACCCCTCCGAGGTTCGGGTGTGGGACGCCTTCCGTCACCAAGAGTATCTGGAGTCGTTCCGGCCTTGGCTGGTCAATGCCTACGGCACAGTGGTGGCCGCCGGCGACCTGGACGGAGACGGATACGGTGAGATCGTGGCCGGGCCAGGCCCGGGGCCGCACCACCCGCCGCTGGTGGTGATCACCGACGAAGAGGGCCGGCGGTTGGACCAGTTCCTGGCCTACGGGGTGCGTCGTTTCGGGGCCAACGTGATCTGCGGCGATCTAAACGGCGACGGGAAGGACGAGATCCTCACCGGCCCGGGTCCGGGCGATGTGTTCGGCCCGCACGTGAGGGGTTGGGGATGGAATGGCCCGGGAACCGTTACGCCCCTTCCCGGGCTGAGTTTCCTCGCATACGGCACCCACCGTTTCGGAGTCAACGTGTCCTGCGGCGACATTGACGGCGACGGCCGTGAGGAGATCGTCACCGGAGCTGGTCCTGGTAACGTGTTCGGCCCCCACGTCCGGGGGTGGCGCTGGAACGGCTCGTCGGTGGCCCCGATCCCCAGGGTGAGCTATCTCGCTTACGGCACGAACCGTTTCGGGGTCAATGTGAGTTGCGGCGATATTGACGGCGACCTGATCGCCGAGATCGTCACCGGCCCCGGGCCGGGGGAGATGTTCGGTTCGCATGTGCGGGGCTGGAACTTTGATGGTGAATCATTGTCGCCTATGACCGGGGTGAGCTTCACCGCCTACCCGGGTCTGCCCGCGGAGTTCGGCTGCGTGGTGGCATGTGAGGATGTGGACAACGACCGTGTGGCCGAGATTCTGACCCTGCCCGGCCCGGACCAGGCCTTCCCCGCCCAGTTGAAGATCTGGAATTACGACGGCCTGGAGTTGGCCCTGGTGGAGCGCCGCAGCTTCCTGCTTTTCGAGGAGGAATCCTATGACTCCGGCGGCCACGTGGCTTTGGGGCGGCTGCGCGAGGCACCGGGATACCTGAACCCTCCACCCTGATAGTCCAATCCTAAACTGGTGAGTTGAGTTTTTCCGGAGACATGGGCCGGGCCAGCACCGTTTCAAACCGCTTCAGTGTCACCAGACCGGGGGCTGCTCCCTTGGGCCGCTTGACCGACTTCCGCCGGGTCAGGTGCACGTCCACTGATGTGCTCCTGCGGCCCCGGGAGTAGTGGGCGGCCAGTCCCGCTGCCTGCTGGAGGGTTTTCGGCGGGAGCTTCTCCAGTCGTTCGGGGTTGCGCACCACCACGTGGGAACCGGGCATTCCCCCGGCGTGGAGCCAGAAATCCTCCGGGCCGGCCATGTGAAAGGTCACCTGGTCGTTGCCCCGGGCACTGCGGCCCACCAGGATCTCCATGCCATCGGCGGACCGCAGGCGGATCACGCCGGCGATGGTTTGCTGGCCGCCGCCCTTGCGGCCTGCCTGATCCCTCACCACCGGCGCCGACCAGAGCTTGGCCGTGCGTCCCTCATCCTCCACCGCCCTGAGCTCTTCCATTGTCTCGGCCAGCTCGGCGGCGGAGAGCAGTTCGTCGATGAAGGCGCTTTCCAGACGCACCGGTTCGATCCGGGTCTGCACCGATTCCAGTCCGCGCTGGGACCGGCGGTAGCGGCGGAAGAAGGACTGGGCATTCTGCACCAGGGTCATTTTCGGATCCAGATTGATTCGGACCTCCGGGGCGCCGGGCTTGTAAAAGTCCTCCACCGTGACGCTGTCCAGGCCCCGCTTCTTCCGTCCGCCGCCAAAGGTGTCCAGGGCCGCGGTGAGCAGTTCGCCGTTGCGCATGAGCTCTTCGGCCGTGGAGAATCGCTCCTCATCCTTCTCCAGTTTGGCCAACAGCTTGAGATTCTTCTTGCCCGCCCGGCCCAGTTTTCGCACCAGGTCCCGGCGCAGCCGGTCCAATCCCGCCTGGGCCAGGATCTCCTCACGGCAAATGGCGGCTGCTTCGGCCAGGGTGGGGAACGATTCCCGTTGCCAGTTGTGGTCGGACCGGGAGGTTTCCAGCGGGATGGCGGAAGCCACGGGAACCGCCGCGGTGGGGTCCAGCGGGCGGTGCAGGTGGCCGGCGTGGGTTGCTGGGCGGCGCAGCTCCTCCAGCTCGTGCTGGAACCGGTCCCAGGTCTCCATCAGTGCCGGCCTGCCGGTGCTGAGCAGCCGTGCCGCCAGCTCCGAGGCATACACCGGGCCGAAGCCCTCCAGGGCGCTGATCAGCGATCGATAGAGACCCTTGCGGTCACCATCGGGGCCGAATCGCTCAAGGGTGTTGACGAGGAATTGCTCCACCCGGGCCCGCTGTTCACCCCCGGGCCCGGCGGCAAAGGGATCGAACTTTTCCCGACCCGGTGCTCGCCGGGGCGGGCTGTAGGGCGCTCCGGCAAGCAGCCGGTTGGCCGGGTGCCGGTCGGCGCCCACAACGTTGCCCTGCTGATCGATCAGGGCCAGAGCTGCGCTCTTGCCGGTCAACTCCACCACCAGGGTGCTGGCGGTCCTGACTCCTCCGGGCATGGTCTTTTGTGCTGTGAGCATGAAGATCCGTTCCAGGCGGACCTTGCGCAGCGAGTCCACCCGTGCTCCCTCGAGGTACTTGCGCAGCAACATCAGGAAGGGGGTGGGGGGGAGGTTGGGGCCCGGCCCGGACGGACTCCGGTCACTGCCCAGGGGCAGGAGGCAGGGGTAGAGCGGTCCGGGGGAGACGAGAAGCCAGGGAGCCCCTGGCCCGTCCAGCCGGAAGAGGATCCCCGCAAGGTCCGGGGCGGGTGCCGGCATGACCTTGCGAATCATGGAGCCGGCAGCGCTCTCGGAAAGAGCCTGCTGCAGGGCCAGGAGGTCAAGTGGACATCTGTAAAGTAGAGATTCCAGCTGTTTGACCCCATCCCCTTTAACTGACACCTAAACTGGAATCACCCGGCCTTAAGAAAAGCCTCCGTGAACTCCTCAGGGGTCTGGTCACCGAGCGAGCTGTGTGGACGGTAACGGTTGTAATCAATGCGCCAGCGCTCGATCTTGTCTCGGGAATCTTCCAAAGACATGAACCAGTGTACATTTAAACATTCATCTCGCAAACTTCCGTTGAAGGATAGTGATTTCCTTAACCGGAGTCAATATTTCCCGGGCTGTTCCCGCACC
>CAYOVN010000202.1:0-5762 GCA_964407425.1 uncultured Gemmatimonadaceae bacterium | reverse complement strand
GGGCTTCACGTCACTGGGAAGCTACACTCGGGAGCCATGCACCAACGCCCCGGACAGCTACCGAGTGGCCTGATCCCGGCCCGGGGGACGGGGGATCTGTTCTCGCTTCGGAGTCATGCACCAGCGCCCACCCCCGGCAGCTGACCCCTCTGTCTTGCCACTCTCCGGGTCGAGGGGTAGTGTCCCCTCTGCTCATCGCTCCCCGACCTGGAGCCTTCCGAGTGCCAACCAACTACAAAGAGCCCCTGACATGATCCGCATCTGCACCGTCGTCCTGTTGTGCCTGTTCTCTTCCTTCGCCCTTCCTTCTGGGGCCTCGGGGCAGGCAGGCGATCCTCCGGCCTCGTTGACCATGGACTCGAATTGGGCCTCCTCCTTCCACTGGCGTTCCGTGGGACCCGCAACGGCTGGAGGCCGGATCCTCCGCATAGCAGTGGTTGAGAGCGATCCGAAGGTATGGTTCGTCTCCACGGCTTCGGGGGGTGTTTGGAAGACCACGAACAATGGAGTCACGTTCGAGGCCCTCTTCCAACATGAGAACACTATATCCATTGGTGATCTCGTCGTTTCCCAGTCCGACCCGAACATCGTCTGGGTGGGGACAGGAGAGCATAGTCCCAGGAATTCTGTGTCATGGGGGGATGGGGTATACAAGTCCACCGACGGTGGGGAAACCTGGGCCAACATGGGGCTCCGGGAGACGTTCCAGACCGGCCGTATGGCCATCCACCCGACCAATCCGGACATCGTTTATGTGGGGGCCCTGGGGCGGTTGTGGGGACCCAATTCCGAGCGGGGCGTCTTCAAAACGACAGACGGCGGTGAGACCTGGGAGAAGGTCCTTTTTATCAGTGACGACACGGGAATCATCGAGTTGCAGATGAATCCTTCAAACCCGGAAGAGCTCCTGGCCGCTGCCTACCAGCGTCGGCGGGATGCCTTCGAGGGTGGGGAGCCCGCCATCAGCAGCGGTCCGGAGAGTGGCCTGTACAAGACGACTGACGGTGGCAGAAACTGGACGAAGGTGACGGAGGGGCTTCCTTCCCCGGATATGGGCCGGACCGGGATCGACTACTTCGACAGCGATCCGAACATCGTCTTTCTCCAGACCGGTGGGGCTCGCATCGAGGACGGGAGTGACGGGATCTACCGGTCGGAAGATGGTGGGAGCAGCTGGACGAAGGTGAGTGATGTCGCAGTGCGGCCCATGTACTACAGCCAAATTCGTGTCGATCCCTCTGACGACCAACGACTCTATACCGTGGCTACCCGGTCCCACCGATCCACAGACGGTGGAGTGACCATGACCCAGGATCTGGCCACGGGTGTCCATGAAGACAGTCACGATCTCTGGATCGATCCCCAGGACGGAGCTCACATGATTCTGGGGAACGATGGGGGGCTGTTCCGCTCCTACGACTACGGTGACAATTGGGACTATCTTGGGACCCTTCCCATCGCCCAATCCTACAGCGTTTGTTTGAGCCCAGAACGACTCTATCGGGTGTACACCGGCCTGCAGGACAACGGAAACTGGGCGGCACCAAGCGCTAAAAGGGGCAATCGTGGCCCGGGCAACGTCGATTGGCAGATGATCAGCGGGGCCGACGGTTTTGTGTGCGCCGTGGACCAGAACGACCCGACGACGCTCTACTACGAGACCCAAAACGGCAACATGCGGCGCATGGATCTCACCACTGGGCAGACGGTGAGTATCCGGCCCCGACTGGAGGGAGAACGATGGAGCTGGGAGGCCCCCATCTTCCTCTCGCCTCACAATCAGAAGGTCTTCTTCACGGGAGGCAAAAGGGTTTTTCGGTCTCTGAATCGGGGGGAAGATCCACAGCCCATCTCCGAGGACCTCTCTATCGTCGAAGATGGAACGGCATCGGTGGTAATCCAGTCACCCATGAACCCCGAGGTCCTTTATGCCGGCTACACCGACGGAGCCCTCTGGGTGACGCGGAACGGGGGTGAGGACTGGACCCGGATCGATGAGAACGTAGGCCTTTCGGGCCCACGGTACGTGGACTCGGTTGATCCGAGCCGGTTCTCGGAGGGACGAGTATATGTGGCTTTCGACGGCCACCGATCCAATGACGAAGCGCCCTACGCTTATGTCAGCGAAGACTTCGGAGCCACCTGGCGTTCACTGAACGGGACCCTTCCAGAGATGGGTTCTACCAGGGCTCTCCGGGAGGACATCCACGCTGAAAACCTCATCTACGCCGGCACCGAGTTTGGGGTTTTTGCGTCCATCGATCGAGGTGCCCACTGGACCAAGATCAACTGCAACGTCCCCACCAACTCGGTGCAGGAGGTGGCCATCCATCCCACGGCCGGAGAGATCGCCATCGCCACTCATGGCCGGGGCGTCTGGATTCTGGATGTGACTCACCTCCGGCAGATGACGGATTCCGAGGCCCACGGCACCTACCTCTTCAACCCGGCGCCGGCCATCCTCTGGGGCCCAAGGGAGATCCGGAAGGGGGATCTGTATGGCCATGATCGGTTCTATGGAGAGAACCATGTAAATGGTGCTGTGATCTACTTTGGCCTCCAGGAGGACCTGGGTGAGATCACGGTCAGCATCAACGACTCGGATGGGAATCTTCTCCGGGAGCTCCCCGATTCGGTCCTGGGTGAGGGTGCTTCGGAGCCGGGCTTGCATCGGGTAATCTGGGATTTGCGGAGGGGACTCGACGAGGAGGAGCAGGTTGCCGCCGATTCGGCTCGGGCGGCGGCGGAGGAGGCCGGGCGGCAGGTCAGACAGCCCTCCCTGCCCAGGGTTGGGCCGGGTACGTACCAGGTGGTATTGACCGTCAATGGAGAGCCGTACATCAGAAGGCTCCACCTCCTGCCGGATCCGGGGAATCGGTAGAGTGAGCCTTCCCGCTTGGCGGGCCCTTGCCCTGGGAGGGGCCATCCTCCTCTCCCAGGGCTGTTCCGGAGCTCCAACCACCGGAGCTCCAACCACCGGAGCCCCAACCACCGGAGCCCCAACCACCGGAGCCCCAACCGCCGGGGACTGGAGCCCCGAGGATTTTGGGAATGTCCTCGACCTGAGGGGAGACCCTGGCGATGCCCGGGATTTGACCTCTTTCGCCTTCTCAGATCTAGGGGCCTGGCACATGTTCGGGCTTCCGGATCCCCAGGTGGATCCCCTGCCCGGAAACCTGGCGGGTCCCTTCCTACTTACCGACGGGGGGGCCTGGCTGACCGCTTCACTTCTTCATCCGGTCCTCACCATCGACGGGGCCCCTTCTGTAATGGAGTGGGATGCGGGCGTCGATGAACCGGTGGTCTTCTATCCCGGCCGCCTCCACCAGGAGTTGGTTGCAGGGGAGGTTCCCCTGGACCTGGACCTTGATCTGATCTTCGATTCACCCCAAACCAGCCTTCTTCGTGCCAATATCACGAACAATGGGTCTGATGCCCTCCAGATTGCACTGAGTTGGGAGGGGGGTGGGTTCTTCCTTCCCGTTGAGGTAAGCGGCACCGAGTCGGGGGTGGAGATCCAGGTCCTGCGGTCAGGGACCATGGTGAGGTTGGAAGGTTCCCAAGAGACGGTCCAATCGGAGGTGTACGGGGGAGAGGAGCCATCCTATCGGATTGGGGGAGGGGAGATCTCGGTTCCTCCCGGTGGGTCGACGAGCCTCTACCTCCGGATCACGGTTCTTCCCGGAGAGGGGTCGGGTCCTGCGGCGGGGCTGAACCTACCTCCCTTCCCGTTGGATCCGGAGTCGACCTTCGCAGCGACCCGGGGGCGATGGGCGGGATATCTCGAAGGCGTTCTTGGGGAAGCGAGGAACGGAGGCACGGACGGAGCCACGGACGGAGCCACGGTCAGGGAGCGAATCGCGGTGAAGGCTATGCTCACGCTCCTTTCCAATTGGCGCTCTCCCCGGGGGCACCTGTTCCACGCCGGGCTCTTCCCCTCCTACGCCTACAGAGGCTTCCACGGGGTTTGGTCTTGGGACTCCTGGAAACACTCCAGAGCGTTGGCCCTTTTCGCCCCGGAGCTGGCCAAGGATCAGATGCGGGTGATGTTCGACTATCAGAACGCATCAGGAATGATCCCCGACGTTATCTACGCCGACAGCCTGGAGAACAACTGGCGGGACACCAAGCCCCCCCTGGCCGTCTGGGCTGTTCAGGGGATCTTCGCGGAGACTCAGGACACCAGCTTCGTGGCGGAGATCTATCCGCGACTTGTTGCCTACCATGAGTGGTGGTACCGGGATCGGGACCACGACGGAAACGGGTTATGCGAATACGGATCAACCGATGGGACCAGGATAGCTGCTGCCTGGGAAAGCGGGATGGACAATGCGGTCCGGTTCGATGATGCCGTCATGGTTCAAAACGACTCGGCAGCGTGGTCGTTGGATCAGGAATCGGTGGACCTCAACGCCTACCTTTTTGCAGAGAAGGGGTATTTGGCGGAGTTGGCCGATGCCCTGGGCCGCCCGGAGGAAGCGGAGGGGTTTCGGACCCAGGCTGAAAAGCTGGGCCAGCTCATCAGGGACACCATGTTCGATGACGAGACCGGCTTCTTCTACGACGTGAACCTTGAGACCAAGGAGCCCATCAGGGTTCAGGGGCCGGAAGGGTGGATTCCTCTCTGGGCTGGTGTAGCGACCCAGGAGCAGGCTGGGCGTGTGGCCGAGGTCATGGCTGATCCGGCTAAATTCGCCGGGTTGGTTCCCCTTCCCACCCTCACCATGGATCACCCTGAGTTCGATCCCCTGGATGGTTACTGGAGGGGCCCCGTCTGGCTGGACCAGGCTTACTTTGGGGTAGTGGGTTTGGAGCGGTACGGACTGACCCCTCTGTCCAATCTGCTCCTGGGCCGGCTCCTTGAAACGCCGGAAGGCCTCACGGGGGATGGGCCCATCTACGAGAATTACCACCCTGTCACGGGTGAGGGTCTAAATGCACCCCACTTCAGCTGGTCGGCGGCCCACATACTTCTTTTCATTTCAGGGAATGAGCCAACCTAGAAAAGGGCCACACGGAGGTTTGGTTTCACCCAAAGCAGTTCGGCAATCCGTGTCGGTGAGGAGCTATTCCTCCCAATGCCCGAGTTGGAATCATTTGTTTCCGGGGTTTTCTTGGGGTATCTTGTTTGTGCCCGGGGGCCTCAGACCCCCTGTTCACTTCCGCTTAATGAGTCTCCAGCCTCGGAGTTTGTAATGAAGGTATTCGGTACTGTAGCGGCGCTTCTCTTTCTTTTTCTCCTTTCCCCTCCTCCTGCCTCAAGCCAGACATCTCTTGGTTTCCAGGCTGGGCTGAGCATGGGGACGCTCGCCGGGAAGGATAAGGGGGGTGACTTCGACTACCGCATGGCGTTCGGCGGCGGTGCCTTTCTGAATTTCTCCCTGTCGGAAATCCTCTCCGTCCAGCCTGAGCTCTCCTATATGTCGAGAGGTGCAAAGGAGTCGTACGACGGATACGACATCAAACTCAAATTGAACTACATTGAAATTCCTGTTCTGCTCAAGTTCGATGTGCCGATGGAGGCGGATGTTTCCCCTTACTTCATGCTTGGCCCCTCATTTGGATTCAAGGTCGGGTGTACGGTCAACGGTGACCAAGGCGGCACTGATGTGGATGTCGACTGTGATGAATCCGGAGTCGAGTCCTCTGGGTTCGATTTCGGGGGCGTGGTCGCAGCAGGGATTGGGTTTCCCACGGGGCCCGGACAGACGACCCTCGGAGCCCGGTACTACGCAGGGTTTACGTCCATTGACGGTTCCGAA
>CAYOVN010000201.1:0-5779 GCA_964407425.1 uncultured Gemmatimonadaceae bacterium | reverse complement strand
CCGGGGCGAGCTTCCCGGAGACCCCGATCCTGGTAGGGACGGGAGGGGAAGCCCTCATCCCCGGGGAAGCCGTCCCTCCGGAACTCCTGGAAGCCACCCGAAGGGGAGAGATGCCTGTGGCCGTGGTTCCGGGGGGAGGTAGTGTTCGGGTGGTGTCGCTGGCCCCCGTGGAGATGGAGGATACCTGGGTCGGAGCCGCCGGGGGCATTTCTGTCCTCGATGCTTCAGAGGCGGCTACCCTGGCCGGGCTCACTCGAAGCGAAGTCCTTATCCTCGATGGTGACGGGGCGGTGGTTGGAGCTTCAACGGGGGAGGAGGAAACGGCGTCTCTGGGAGCCGCCGTCATGGCCATGCCCCGGCCCGATCCGGCCAACGCCCCCACGGCTTCGGCTGTTCCGGACTCCTCGGCCGGCCCTGCAGCCCTCGCCATCCGTGAAACCCTTATCGGCGCTGTCCGGTATCTGGTCCTGTTTGCGCCGCTGGCTTCGGGTTCGGAGGTGGTGTTTTTGAAGAACCTGGACCGAGAATTGAGCGTGATGCCTCTTCTTCGGAAGATCGCCCTGTGGAGCGCGGGGATCACCCTGGCCCTGGCCATGATTCTCGGGACCCTCTTTGCCGGGCGATTGGCGGGTCCGGTGGGGAGTCTCGCTGATGCAGCCGACCGCCTTGCCGCCGGGGATTTCGATGCCCCCCTCGCTCCTGCAGGGGTATCCGAGGTCACCCGGGTCGCTGACGCATTCGACCAGATGAGAAAGGCGCTCCGGGGCCGCTTGGCCGATCTGGAAGAGGCGAACCTTCGCCTTGAAGAAGCCAACCAGGAGTTGGAAGATCGGCAACAGAGGCTTCTTGTCCTCCAGGCTGAGCTGGTGCAGCGGGATCGCCTCGCATCTGCCGGGCGGCTTCTGGCCCAGCTCGCCCACGAGATCCGAAACCCTATCGCCAGCAT
Organism: uncultured Gemmatimonadaceae bacterium; assembly: GCA_964407425.1. GTDB lineage: Bacteria > Gemmatimonadota > Gemmatimonadetes > Longimicrobiales > Gaopeijiaceae > JABDNZ01. Next base: position 4,833 of record CAYOVN010000201.1, on the reverse strand, counting down.
CAGAAACTGTCTCGAGGTGCTGAGGCGACGGACAGCCGATGAGCCTGAGGCCCAGGAGTTCGCCGACATGGCCATCGATGAACTTCTCCGTATGCACGAACTAACAGAGCAGATGCTCGATGTGCATCGGCCTCGGGATCCGGAGAACTCCTCTTGCGAGGTGACTGGTGTGGCCCGGGAGGTAGCGACCCTTCTGAAGGCCGGTACGGATCCAGGGAAAACTCTCAACGTCTCCGTCGTCAGTCCGGGTAGCGCCCTGGCCCGGGTGGCCCCGGATTCCCTCAAACAGGTTCTGCTGAATCTTGGATTGAATGCCGGAGAAGCCATGGGCCATGAGGGACCCATAGAAATCGTGGTCACCGAGGGACAGGAGAAGGTGATGGTGGAGGTCCTGGACCGGGGCCCGGGGATTCCTGAGGAAATCCTCCCCCGAATCTTCGACCCGTTCTTCACCACAAAAGCACAGCTTCATGGTGTGGGGCTGGGTCTCTTCACGGCTGAAGCCATTGTTCGGACCTATGGCGGGCGGATCGGGGCAGCCAATCGCCAGGACGGCCCCGGGGCACGTTTCACGATCGAGTTCCCCCGGGTTGAGGGAAAGGGATCCGATGATGCCTGATTCAAACCTTGCGGTTCCAGGCCGGATCCTGCTTGTGGACGATGACAGGGCCTTCCGGGTGTCCACCTCTACCCTCCTCAGAGATGAGGGATATCCGGTTGTGGAGGCGGCAGACGGTCATGAGGCGGTTGAGGCCCTGAAGAAAGGAGGGTTCGACCTCATTCTCCTGGACCTCAGGATGCCCGGTCCAGATGGGATCCAGATCGTTGAGGTGCTGAGGAGGTGGGGTGAAGGCATTCCCATTCTTATGATCAGTGGCTTTGGAACGGTGGAGACGGCGGTGAAGGCCCTGCACACCGGAGCCGACGATTTCCTCACCAAACCGGTGGAACCCGACGTCCTCACGGGGAAGGTGGCTAACCTCCTGGAGCGCCGGCCTTCCCTTAGGCCAGGTGATCCCTCCGAAGCGGCCCGGTTGGTGGGCCGGTCCTCGGGTATGCGGGAGGTCGTCAGGGCCATCGAGAAGGTGGGCCCTTCCACTGCCACTGTACTTATTCGGGGTGAAACAGGAACTGGAAAAGAGTTGGTAGCAAGGGGAATCCACGAAGCTTCCGAAAGAGCCTCTGGTCCTTTCCTCCCCGTGAACTGCGCTTCCCTGGCCGAGGGCCTTCTGGAGTCGGAGTTATTCGGGCATGTCAAAGGTGCGTTCACCGGGGCCATCCGGGACAAGCCGGGGCTCTTTCAAGCGGCCCACGGTGGCACGCTGTTTCTGGACGAGATCGGGGACATTTCATCGGGGCTTCAGCACCGGTTGCTTCGAGTCCTACAGGAGATGGAATTCGTTCCGGTTGGGGACGTGAAACCCCGAAAGGTGGACGTGAGGGTACTGGCAGCTACACATCGGGATCTCAAAGAAGCCATCCGATCCGGGGACTTCCGGGAGGACCTCTTCTACCGCCTGAATGTCTTCCGGCTGGAGGTCCCACCCCTCCGCGAGCGGAAGACCGATATCCCCCTGTTGGTGGAGCACTTTTTCGTTTCCAGGGACCAGGCGGCCATTGGGGGGAACGTGTCTCCCTTGGCCATGCGGCTCCTTCAATCCCACTCCTGGCCCGGCAACGTCAGGGAGCTCTTCAGCGTCCTGGAAAGCGCCTTCATCCGGGCGGAGAGTGGCCCCCGAATCGAGGCCCAACACCTCCCGCCGGAAGTTCGGGAGAGTGCGGAGGGAGGGCCCCTTACGGAGTTCGATATCCCCGAACGCTACGCTGCATCGAGTTCACCTGAAACCGAACGAGAGGCCATCGTCGCCGCCATGGAGGAAGCCGGAGGAATCCGGACGCAAGCGGCGCGTGTCCTCGGCATGGGCCGGACCACCCTGTGGCGGAAGCTGAAGGAATATGGAATCGAAGCCGAAGAAGATTCCTGAGAAAAAATTATTGACATTTAAGTAAATCCGACCCTTATTGGGTTTCAATCGGCATCCCCGAAAAACCAAGGAAGTTCTTTCCCTCGGCCGCATAGCGGGCAGGCGCGCCTTTTTGCGTCCTCGCTTCGGGCCGTCGGTCTTTGTGGTTCCTTTTCCCCATAGGGAGGTACTCTTCATGGCCCATTTCCTTTTCCAGTGCTCGTACACGCCCGAAGCCTGGGCATCCCAGATCAAAAAACCCCAAAACCGGGTTGAGGCTGTTGCCCCGGTCCTGGAGCAGTTGGGGGGAAGGTTTGTTCAGGCCTTCCTCGCTTTTGGCGACTACGACGTTGTCGCCATCTGCGAGGCTCCCGACAACGTCAGCCAATCCGCATTCGCCCTCGCTGCCTATGCCACCGGCCATCTATCCGCCATCAAGACCACTCCGCTGGTGTCGTTAGAAGAGGGCGTAGAGGCTATGAGTAGGGCCGGCTCCATCGTCTACCCGGCTCCCACCGGGTGAGAATCATCCTTCCATCCCTTTCGCAGGACCCAACCCCCCGTTCGTCTGGAGGCTATATGTACCGTGTCACATCTCTTTTTGCTCTTCTGCTTCTGATTCCCGCTATGGGTTGCGGGGCCCAGGTGGCGGAGGACGCTGCCCATGTGTATGAGGCCTACTACAAGATCAAGCCGGGAGACCTTCCCGAATGGAACCGCCAGTACTTTGAATACGCGGTCCCGGTTCTGGACGGTTTGGTTTCCAGTGGTGTGATTGAAGGCTACAACCAGTGGGAGCATACCACGGGCGGTGAGTACAACGTTCGCATGGCCATCCGGACCTACGACTGGAATGCCATCGACACTTTTTGGGAAGAGTACCTGGGCCAGGTCAACGCGGCTTCATCCGACGCCGAGTCTGAGGCGGTGTCCAGAATGATTCAGGCTCACCGTGACGAGATCTGGGACTTCGGTCACGTGGATGTGCCTGAGGGTTTGGAGACAGCGTACATGTATGCCTCCACCTACCAGTACAACTTTGCCGACGCCGACGAGTGGTATCGGATCTGGGGAGATGTTGCCACTCCCCTCATCGAACAGGCCATGGCTGACGGGCACATCGGCGGTTGGGTTACGCTGGATCACAACACCGGGGCGAGTCACAACTACAAGGTCCTTTTCTTCTTCGAGGATTGGGATGATATCGACGATTTCACCGGGACCGTTCTAGGGGCCATGGAAGAGCAGAGTCCTGAAGACTTCCGGAAGTTTTTGAGCATAACTCAGGGCCATAGTGATGTGATCTATGCGCCCACCAGGCAGGAGGGGATGTAGCAGCAGGGGATGTAAAGGACGTTCCCAGGCTTTGCGCCAGGGATGGAGTCCGCCCCTGCCGATTCGTACCCTCGGCAGGGGCGATTTCCCTAGATCAGGCTGGCCACCAACAACCCAATCCCCAGAAGCGTATTCGTAGCCAGATTCCAGGTCACGTTGGCTCCCAGGGCCGGGATAGGCACGTCGGAGGAGGTGTCACCGAAGGCCCAACGGAGAGGTTTCACAAGAAGGACCGATGGAAGAACCCCGGCCAGGGCCCAGACCGGGAACGTGCCTTTGACCACAGCAGCCACGATCCAGATGGGCACCAAAAGAGCTGCCAGTGCGTAGATCAGGGCCGAGGTCCGCCTCCCAAGAAGAAGGACCAGGTTCTTCCTTCCGCCCTCCCTGTCGGCTGCTTCGTCGGGGTACTCGTTCAGCAGGAGAAGGTTGAAGGTCATCAGAAACGCCGGGACAGAAGCGGCCAGGGCCACCTCACCCAGCATCCCCTCCTGAACGATAGCCACCCCCGACACCGCCAAACCCCCGAGGCCGAGACCTGCAGCGATTTCTCCGATCCCTATGCGAGCCAGGGCGTCGGTGTATCCAAGAACGAACACGGCGCCGAAGAGCAGGAATGGGATGAATGCCGGGCCGATTCGAGAGAGAAACCAGAGACCGATCACCAGCCCGATGGCTGAGGCGAAGATCCCCAACCGAAGGGCAGCTTCCACTGGGGCCTTCCCAGCGGGCAGAGTCCCGGATCCACCGGAGAATGGGGTGCGTGATGTGTTTAGATCGATCCCCCGCCGCATGTCGCTCCATTCGTTCAGGGCGTTCACGGCGATATGCACCGCCACCAACCCAATGAGGGCGAAAAAGGTGGCTCCCCAGTAGACATTTCCTTCGTATGCCGCTGCTCCTGCACCGCATACAACCAGGGTTACGGGGAGGGTGAGAAAGGGGGCTCGGGCAAGCGCAGCATACGTCTTCAGGTCTGTCATACGTCCATCACCAGCCGTTAGCCGCTCGGGTCAAAGGTCTCGACAGAGGTGCATCAGATGCTGGAACATGCGCCGCCGCTCATTTTCCCACAACAGCGTTTCCTTTCGTATAACAGGGAAGGGCCCCAAGTTGCCTCGGTTGGCCTTAACCGTCCGCCCGATCTTCGATCAGGGTTCCTTCGAGGTTTGCCATGGAAACGGATCCTTTCCCCTCCCGCTACACCGGGCCCTTCGGGAGACCTTCCTCCGATTCCTCCACCCTCATCAGGGGAGGAAGAATGGTGGTCGGCCAGTCCGTGGTTAAGCAGGACCTTCTCTTCACCGGTGAATCGGTGGCTGCGGTGGGGGATCTTACCCATGTGACGGCGGTTCGGACGATTGACGCTGATGGCCTTCTTGTCCTACCCGGTGGTGTCGATACCCACGTCCATTTTAATGACGTCTTTATGGGAACGGTGAGCGTCCACGACTACCTCACCGGGACCCGGGCGGCGGCTTTCGGCGGCACCACCAGTGTTATCGATTTTTCGAACCAGGTTCCTGGCGGATCC
>CAYOVN010000200.1:0-5799 GCA_964407425.1 uncultured Gemmatimonadaceae bacterium | reverse complement strand
AATGCAGGGAAATGATATTTTCAACTATAACAAGTACTGGTTGGATACATGGGACTCATTCCAGGGACAAAAAGGTAAGGACATGTTGTATAATAGCTGGACGCCCGAAAATCCAGATGCAACTACTCCCAAGGTTTCCAATTCATCGAATTTCTCAACCCTGACAGTATCCAGCTCTTACTTTGTTGAGGATGGATCCTATTTCAGGATGAAGAACCTACAGTTGGGATATACCTTTGACAGATCTATATTGGGAAATGTTTTCTCCAATTTAAGGCTATATGTGCAGGCAACCAATCTGTTCACCATTACAGGTTATTCCGGACTGGATCCTGAACTGGCCAGTTTCAATGATACCTTTATGGGTGTTGATGAAGGAAACCTTCCGTCCAATAAGCAATTCATTATTGGGTTGAACGTTGGGTTTTAATTAAATAGAAAAACTTTAATTTCATAAACGATATGAAAAGAAAAAGATATTTATCAGTCTTAGCAGTCCTCACAGGACTTGTGTTGATACAATCCTGTGATAAAAGCTTTTTGGATATTACTCCAAACGGTTCCTTAGATGCAGCCGTAATGGCTACATACGCTGGAGTCGATGGCCTCCTCATTGGTGCTTATTCCATGGTGGACGGGATTACACCCCAGGGTTGGGGTGAAGAATGGGCCGGGGCCACTTCTGGGTGGGTATACGGCAGCATACGTGGCATGGAAGCAAATAAAGGCACCGATGCAGGTGACCAATCTTACATTAACTCTATCCAGAGCTACACTGAAACAACTGAGAATTTTTACATAAATGTAAAATGGAAGTCTTGTTATGAGGGGGTCTCTCGATGCAATCAAACCATCTCTACTGCCATGATAGCTGAAGAGGCTGGAGAAATCACCTCCGATGAGGCCACATTGTTCATCAGACAGGCCAGAGCGCTCCGTGGATTTTTTCACCTGGAAGCCTGGCGATTATGGGCGGATATGGGCACAAATACCTTTGTTCCATATTTGGATGAAACAGTAGATCCGTTTACGGTGACCAATACGGAAGATGTCAGGAGTAAAATTATTGAGGACCTGCTCGCCGGGGTTGCACTTCCCAACGATATGGGCCAGGTAGGACGTTTCAACAAAACTGTTTGCCAGGTTCTTGCAGCCAAAGCCTATATGCAGATGTACCGGGACTACGATTCAGCAAAACCCTTGTTATCGAGTGTTGTTAGCAGCGGGACCAACCCAGCAGGTCAAGCATGCGGGTTTATGCCCAATTATGGTGATGTTTTTGATGCTGAATTTAGGAATGGTGTGGAATCCATCTATACCGTTCAATATTCTGTGAATGATGGTTCCGGGGGATGGAACGCCGGTTGGGGTGAAGTATTGAACTTCCCAAACTCTGCCGGACCTGGAGCATGTTGCGGTTTCTTTCAGCCCACCCAGGATTTTGTCAACTCTTTCCGTACGGATGGCACCGGATTACCCTTCCTGGATAATTCGTATAATTCTGAAAAGGTGATAAATGACCAGGGGATTTTATCCGCAGATCCATTTACTGAATATACAGGAAATCTTGATCCGAGGCTTGACTGGTCTGTTGGGCGAAGAGGTATTTCTTATTGGGATTGGGGCGCGCATCCAGGGTACAGCTGGATCCGTGACCAGACCAACGCCGGACCTTACTCTCCGAAGAAGCAAGTATTTAAGGCATCTCAGGAAGGAATACTTACAGAAGTTGGTAACTGGACCTCAGGATGGACTGCTAACGGATATCGCTTAATCCGATATGCCGATGCAGTTTTGCTCCTGGCTGAATGCAAGGCCATGACCAATGAAGCAGGCTTTGGATTAGCAGAAGTCAATTCTGTCCGCGACAGGGTCGCAAGCAATCCTGCCAGTTGGGTGAAAAATGCTGACGGCATAACCAACGCCGCTACTTACGTGATAGGCCTTTATGGTTCTTTTGCAAGTCAGGCTGACGCCATGACTGCCATAAAGTTCGAAAGAAAGCTTGAGCTGGGTCAGGAAGGACACAGGTATTATGACCTGCAGCGATGGGGTGAAGTCCAAACGGAGCTTTCCCGCGTTATGAGTTATGAAAGTACAATGGAGTGGAGTCAGGCTTATGGAAATAGTCCGTCCGTTGGAGCCGAGGATAAAAACTTCCCTATTCCACAACGTCAGATTGACCTGGCCAGTGGAAACCTTATTCAAAACAGGTAGTTAACATTAACTATTATAATATAAAAATGGGCTCCTTGCTGAAAGGAGCCCATTTTTTTTTGTTTCTTTGAGCTTCTCAAAACTTTATTTGAAGTTGGAAAAATGAAGAACTATATACTCATAACTCTTGCCATCACAGCATTCTCTTGTTCCAACAAACCTCGCTTTGAGTTACTGGATTCAGATTATACCGGAGTCAAATTTGCAAATACTGTTATAGCGACAGATAGCCTGCATGTTCTGAATTTCGAATATATATACAATGGAGCAGGTGTTGGAATAGCTGATCTCAATAACGATGGAATGCAGGATATCATATTTACTGCAAACCAGGTGGTCCCCAGGATATACCTAAACGAAGGGAATTTCAAATTTTCGGATATCACAGCAAGTTTTAAAGGACTGGACAATCAACAATGGTATAGTGGTGTCACATTTGTAGATATAAACAAGGACGGATGGACTGATGTCTATTTCACCTGTACAGCCTACAACGATTCACTGAGAAGAAGAAATAGATTCTATATCAACCGGGGAATTCAGGTAAACAATGAGCTGCTGTTTGAAGATATGGCCGAATCCTACGGGATCGCCGATGAGAGTTACTCGGTGAATGCCTCATTTTTTGATTACGACCGTGACGGGGACCTGGACCTATACTTGTTGAATAATTACGTCAATGAGCGATTGTCCGCAAGCTACAGGGCCAAGATCCTTGATGGAAGTGCTGCCAATAATGATGACCTCTACCGCAACAACGGGAATGGTACTTTCAGCAATGTTACCCTTGAAGCAGGGATTGTTTATGAAGGATTTGGACTCGGCCTGGCCCTGGGCGATGTGAACAAGGACGGATATCCCGATATCTATGTCTCCAACGACTATGTCTCCAATGACCTGCTTTACATCAATCAGGGGGACGGAACATTCATCAATATGATAGATACTTATCTCTCCTATCAAACCAAATCTTCCATGGGAAACGATATGGCAGATATCAACAATGATGGGAATCCCGATATGTTTACCCTGGACATGCTGCCCGAATACTACCATAAGAAGAAACAGACCATCAATGGATTCGGGTACATCTATTACATCAACGATGCAAAGTTCGGCTATGAGCACCAATACCTTAGAAATATGTTGCACCTGCATAACGGATTCGCAGATAGCGCTATGATTCCCTACAGTGAAGTGGGGCAGATGTTGGGCATTTACCAGACCGAATGGAGCTGGTCTCCACTATTTGCAGATTACGATAATGATGGGGATAAAGACTTGCTGGTTGCTAATGGTTATCCGGTAGATATGACAGATAAGGATTGGACAAGATACAAAGTTAAGGTATTCGGTTATACGGCTGATGCGAACCATGTGATCGATAGAGCCCCGGCAGTCAAAGCCGCAAATCATGCCTATGAAAATGTAGGTGACTTAAGTTTCGTAAAAAAGTCTGCGGGGGAGTGGTTTGATGAAATACCCTCCTACTCATACGGGGCTGCTTTTGCAGACCTGGATAATGATGGTGACCTAGACTATGTGACGAATAATCTGAACGACGAAGCCTTTATATACAGGAACACCACAAGAGAGAAGGGAGGAAACGAGCACAACTACCTTAGCATCCATTTACTGGGAGAAGGAAACAATATCCCTGCCTATGGAGCAAAGATAGAGCTATGGTGCGGAGAACAGTACCAATTCCAGGAAAACTTCCTCTCCAGAGGTTATATTTCATCCGTGGATCCTGTGCTTCACTTTGGTGTAGCTTCCAGTTTAGTTATCGACTCCCTTAGGGTCACCTGGCCGGCCAGCGGTCTGGTATCTGTTCTGAAAGAGATTCCAGCCAATCAACGCTTGGAAATCGACGAAAAGAGTGCATCACCCGCTTTGCCATCGGCCCCTTACGATAAGGCCGCTCTGCTTTTCTCTAAAGTGGATGGCGTTCTTGATTATTTGCACCAACAGGACGACTTCATTGATTATTACCTTTCCCAAAACGCTATTCCCCACAAATTCTCCCAGATTGGGCCGCGCATGCAAAAGGGTGATCTGAACGGAGACGGATTAGAAGATATAATTATTGGAGCCACAAATACGCAGCCAACTAAGGTATTTCTTAATGATGGCGATTCATTTACCCTGACCATAATCGAAGGATTGACAAACCGACCGGATTTTTCGGAATCTGATTTTGCCATTTTGGATGTGGATGGAGACAATGATAACGATGTGATCGCCTTGGCAGGTGGTTATGAAAATATGGATGGCAAGTATATCCATTACTTATATGAAAACAAGGGAAGTTTTTTTACCAGAAAAGAACTGCCGATACCTGCATTTCCTGCTTCGGTGGTTCGCCCCTTTGACTTTGACCATGACGGAGATCAAGACCTCTTTATCGGAGCCAGGATAAAACCTTACATGTTCCCTTTTTCAAGCGATTCCTGGATCCTTATCAACGATAATGGAAGTTTCTCTGATGATAATAAGCTGAATTTCAATGTGGGAATGGTAACCGATGCCCTATGGAGCGATTACGATGGCGACGGATGGGAAGACCTGATCATCGCCAGGGAATGGAATTCTATGATTTTCCTGAAAAACATGAATGGGGAAAGATTAGCGAGCCAGGAGATCCCGGAGATTGAAAACAAACATGGCATGTGGTTCTCTGTCAACTCAGGAGACTTCGATCGGGATGGCGATCCTGACTATATCCTGGGGAACCTGGGGGAAAATCACCGTTTTACCGTCAGCGATCAGTATCCGCTAAGAATCTATGTTCTGGATCTGGATCTGAATGGGACAATAGATCCCATCTCCACAGGATACTGGAAGGACCAGCACGATGTCATGACTGAATTCCCCATTAACTACTTGGATGAACTGGCCAGTCAATCCACCTACTTTCTGAAGAAATACCATGCGTATGAACCATTCAGCTATGCTTCTATAGAGGATATATTCGATTCTGCTACCATGAACAGGGTGGATTACACTTTCTATACCAACACTACTTCAAGTTATATTCTCTGGAACCAAGGGGATCACTTCCAGTGGGAGAAACTGCCGCTTCCCGCGCAGGTCTCTCCTATTAAAAAGACCCTCATTAAAGATTTTAACCAGGATGGCTACCCCGATGTACTATTGGCCGGGAACGATCACTCTTACGATATCGGTACAGGATATTATGATGCCAACAAAGGGCTACTGCTTATGAGCAGTGATGGTAAACCCTTGAACAGTCTAATTCCCTCTTCAGAGAGCGGAATCATACTGCATGGCATGGTGGAATCGCTTCTCTACCTTGAGGGCGAGACACCGCTGATCATGGCCGGGATGAACAGGGATAGTATCCTTATCTATTCTGTAAACAAGTAATTCCTGGCTAACTATTGAGCCTTTACGCAGCGCTCCAAAATTATCTGAGTTTAGCGAATCATTGTTATACCAGCAATAGGCAGGAAGCTCCAGATATGGGAAAGATCCGGCAGTGATCCGCTGCAACAGGGGCGACACATTGCATCACACCGGACCCAATGCGTTGTGGCACACCTCGATCCTGCTGGCCGGGAT
>CAYOVN010000199.1:0-5826 GCA_964407425.1 uncultured Gemmatimonadaceae bacterium | reverse complement strand
TTTGGCCTAAAACATTGGGACACTACTGATACGGCATATTACTTGATAGCCTTAGACCATGCGTCCGATGGATCGGTTCGGAGAACCTCCCATATTTGATATGCAGTTCCGATCGGCTCTACAGGTGCAAAGTATCTATGGTCAGCATTTTGAAGTAACAGCAGTTGGAAAACCAATGACTGGGCGATGTTGTCTGAAACTACGATAACATTTTTATTATCAACATTAACAAACGCATGCAACCTTGAGTCGGGCCTGAAGTCCACAGTAGAATGGCCTACGTCTGAATATGCCGTGACTTTCGCCAGGTTATGGGCACCATCATCAGTCAGGATTATCCCGTTCTCCATATCGATAACCGCAGAATCACAATGAAGGAAGTGAGCTCGCGTGTATTGGTATGTCATTTGATTGAAATAGGCGTTTTTGGATTCTACACGATCGAAATTCCATGAGCCGTAATAAAACCACCAATATGCGGAGTCTAGAAGAGAATGATCGAGGAATAAATATACGGGACGTACGTCTTTAGGGTAAAAATGTTTGAACCAATTGCCAGGGGGCGTTAATCCTTCAGCTTCTAGGTGTTTACGTGCCGGCAGGGGCCCCATTGAATAGATTGTCTTGCCTATTTTTAGTGCTTTTTGCCAGCCTCCCACTGCACGCGCGAGGTCATCAAAGCCTTTTCGTCCACGATGCGCATAAAAATACATAAAGTTGGCTGATCGCTGTTGATCAGTCATTGCAAGTGGCAAAGCAATCGAAAACACATCTCCAATACACATGTTGTCAGCAATTACAGTTCGATTCGACCAATACTGCAGTGCCAACCCACTATCCCACCAGCAATAGATAATACTATCCGAAGGTGTCATGCGAAGTTTCGTCATGCCCTCTACAACGGTAGGCGATATTTTGGGAATAAACGTTTGGCTTAGCTTTGAATGAATACCTGGCATGGCTGGTGCGCAAAATAAAATAATGACGATCATACGGGTTAAGACTGCTTTATTTGATAAGTTACATCTAATATATATTTGAGAAAACAGATAGGCGATACCCAATGCTGTGATGGGTGTTAAAAAGAATAAAAAACGCTTACCAGTAATGAACGATGAGTATCCCAGTACAACGATGACAGCCAAATGTAGAATGACCACAGGTTTCCGATAAAGAGCAAGAAGAATTCCCGCCGACGCCAGGATAAATATCAATATATTTCCATACGCGGTTTTTATAAAGAACTCGAGGGTTGGCCGCTGAAGCTCGCTTACAGACTGTGATACTTCCGGGAAGATATCACTCGGAAGCAACTTGGCATAACAAATCAGCCTCTCTACACCCTTGTAAAGTAATTGTGGGACCGTATCTATTGGTTGATTGAATAAAGCGGGCAGGCAGGAGGCGGCCACAGCCAACACCAATGCAATCATAAAGATCACTGAGGCTTCCTTGAAATTACGCTTATTCGCTAGATAAACTATCACTGATAGGGATAATGTAATGCTGCAATAAACCAATACGGCATACGGACGCCACCAAAAGAAAAACAATACGCTGAATATCAGTGCGAGTATCAAGTACTTAACACGCCAGGTGTTTGTTGTTTTATTGAAGGATAGAGCGAAGGCTGCAATGCAAAGCATGAAGACTACATTGAGCATATCTGTGTCGTAGTAACCACATGTCGTCCGGTACGAATAATAAAAATTTGATGCACAATAAAAAGAAGCCAAATATCCACACAGGTTGTTGGCAAGCTTACGTCCAAAATAGAACACAGGGAACACGATCAATGATCCAAAGATTGGGGGAAGAATGCATGCCGACCAAAGCAGGGACAGCCCCGTTAGTCTTGAGAGATAGAACGTAATCAACGAGAGAAGCGGCGGTATATTGGGATAGTACAAGGGGATTGTGGGGCATCGAAGTGATTGAAGAGAGTTTGGAACATAGCTAGACGAGTTCAGCAGGTCAGCGATATGAAGATAATAATAGCCATCAATTGTAAGTATAAGCGGGTTGGATTCATAAAATACCTGGTCTTTTAGTTGCCCCCAAATGAGTAAATCGTCGAAACGCAAGATAACGCTGTAGAGGAAAATCAGCACGAGAATGAAGGGAGCCCTTCGAACAAAGTGTAGCCACCGCTTTGATTGGACATGTGATGATGGCATTTGGTCTGGATGGGGCAAATTGCATCCCTTTTGCTGGTTGAATAACCTCTAACTCACAAATATAGGCATTTGGCGACGTGTTTTAGTGGCAACTGTCACAGGGCGCTTCTTCTTTCATCGATAACTTTGATTCTACTACCTTCCGCATATGGGTGCTACCTTTTCAGTGCCCGCGCTCTCACGTCTTCTTTGATTCGCGTTAACTTTAAATGGGTCATGATTATACTAAGGTTGGTAGTTGCAATTTGTTGAATGTCTATAAATACTATAATGAAAGAGGGCTAATTGTGGAATACCTTGTCACTTGATAAACACTGCGGCATTCGCTATAATATGAAAAATGTAATCGCCTGTATGGAAATGTTTTTCGGCGACGACAGTCTTTAACGTCTCTTACCTGTAATTTGATATCACGATTTGATACTGATGCCTCAGGCAGGAGAGCCTTTTCAGCCACAATGCCTTATGTGATTTTCTATTAAGCTGATATTGCTATCAATTCACCGTGAACTTCCATTATTTCGGGGGGGGATATGAGATCAACCATCATGAATAGTCGCTTCACAATATTCCTGGTTATCTCTGTGGCCATTTTTTGTGGTCTACCACAAACCAAAGCTGGAGCAGACGCTCTTTTTAGTGATCCCGTATTTACACCGGTGGGACCCAACCCCAGCTCCGTTGAGACGGGTGATTTTAATCGCGATAGCGTAGTCGACCTTGCCATAACACTAATGGGATCTAATCGCTTGTCAATCTTTATCGGTAATGGCACCGGAGCCTTCTATCCAACAGCCACCTATCCCATGGGCAATGGCCCCGCGGCCATGGCAATTGGAGATACGAATGGTGACGACATATTGGATCTCGCTGTTGCAAATTCGTTGAGTGATTTTTTTACGCTCTTGCTCGGAAATGGCGATGGGTCTTTTCAGATTGATGGCAATTACACCACGGGCGATCATCCGATTGATTTATCAATGGATGATTTTGATGGCGATGGCGATCTTGACATCGCCCTAATTGATTACGGAAGTAGGGATCTTAAGGTATATCGAGGCAATGGATATGGAGCATATTTTCAAAATGGGAACTATACAGTTAACACATTTCCTTCCGGAGTTACCCTTGATGACTTTGATGGCGATTCGATTGTGGATATCGTTGTAGCCAGTGAAGGAAATTATACCGCATCGGTGTTCAAGGGATTTGGGAATGGCCAGTTCATGGCCTCGCAGCACTATGCAGCTGGGCACGCTCCTCAAGATATTACTCATGGGGATGTGAACAATGATAATGTGAGCGATCTTGTTGTGGCAAATTCTAACGATCGCGTCAATGTTCTCTTGAATTATGGTGATGGTTCATTTACTAGTCCCTCTGATTATTATGCAGGGGATCAGCCGACGGCTTTGGCCATGAGCGATCTAGATGGCGATGGCGATCTGGACGCTGTTATTGCTGATGCTGAGGGAGATACACTGGCAATTTTGAAGGGCATCGGCAATGGCGCATTTGAAGGCGCGACTCTTTACAATGTTGGGGACAGGCCAAGGGATGTGAAGATCGCTGATTTTGATGGGGATGGAGATCTGGATATCGTTGTAGTGAATTCGAATAGCAATGATATCGCTGTGCTATTCAATACAACGAACAGCGTTCGATTTATTGTCACCGGACCAGGCCCCGGAGAAAATGATCCACCAAGGGTACGTCTCTTTAATGCCGACGATACAAATGAAATGTGGGCGGAATGGAATGCTTATGGGGTGAATAAGTTCGGAGTGAATGTCGCTGTGGGCAATGTTGAGGGCGGTCATGGATATGAAGTTATTACGGGCGCTGGTCCTGGAGCAGTATTTGGACCGCATGTCCGTGGGTTCTATCCTGATGGCAACCCTATTCCGAATCTATCGTATTTTGCTTACGGAACACACAAATGGGGTGTAAACGTAACTTGTGGCGATATAGATGGCGATGGGCTGGACGAGATAATCACTGGCGCCGGCCCTGGCGCTGTTTTCGGTCCTCACGTCAGAGGGTGGAACTGGGATGGGAGTGGGGCCATCTCTCCAATCGGAGGAGTCTCGTTCATGGCGTACGGCACACCGAAATGGGGGGTAAACGTTGCGAGTGGTGACATCGATGGTGACGGTTACGACGAGATCGTCACTGGGGCCGGGCCCGGGACAATCTATGGGCCCCATGTGAGAGGCTGGAACTGGGATGGTTCAGGCGCTGCTCAATCAATATCCTCTGTATCGTTCCTTGCATATGGAACAAACCAATGGGGGGTGAATGTGGCCTGTGGCGATATAGATGGCGATGGTATCGATGAAATCGTCACTGGCCCGGGACCAGGCACGGTTTTCGGACCACACGTCAGAGCCTGGGACTGGGATGGTGTCGGATCAGCGAGAGCTATTAGTGCAGTTAGCTTTTTCGCGTATCCATACAGTGAGTGGGGAGCAAATGTTGGCTGCGGCGATGTTGATAACGACGGAATATCCGAGATATTAACCGGTCCGGGCCCCGGTACGAATTTCCCTGCGTGGGTCAAGGGATGGAACTATGACGGCGGTGCTCTTGTCGCCATTCCACGAATCGATTTCCATGCCTATGACTTGAGCATGGCGGAAAAGGGTGTGAAGGTAGCGGGAATAAATTAAAGTTGATCAAAGGCACTCGGATTGGACGTAGGAGATACAGGCGAATTTACATCACGAAAGGTGATTATGATGAGACAGCATAGCCGGTGGGGTGTTATTGCTTTGATCTCCACTTGTTTATTCCTGACAATCTTCGCGTGCAGCGATGATTGTAATTGCACTACCGATCCCGGGGATGGATCCGACGGATCTGACGGATCCGCTTCATTAAGTGGCACATATGAAGGGATAATGGAAGGAACCTATGGCTACATGGATCAATGGGGACCTTGGTGGGGAAACCAAATATGGACATGAGATATTCAGCTAGTGATAAGCGAAAATCAAAACAATGCCACATTCACATATTATTATAATGGCAGTGATCATGTTTATTCAGGGACCGGGCAGGGAGTAGTGCAGGGTTCTAGGCTAAATCAACTGGTGCTCACACAATCGATACCTTGTGAAGGTTCATTTGCTGGCTCGGCTGATATTGTGGGTAATGGTAGTCGATTAATTGGTTCCTACTCAGGATCTGACTGTAGTTATGAGTGGGATGTGATCTTTGATGTATCTCGGAATTAAGAAGGATTACATGTGATGTATGATAGACCTTTATCTCTTTATTTTCTTATTATATGTTGTGTGATATTTTTCGTCGGCTGCAGTGACAGTCCCACCTCACCAGATGGTGGCGAGACACCCCCTCCTAATCCTCCAACGGGAATCGTTGTATCATCTCAAGTCCAAGGATATATAGATCGAGATACATTTTCATGCCAACATCTTGATGTTCACTCCTATTCAACAAGTGAAAGCACAACCTTTAGCTGGGAAGATACCGCGAATGACATCTGGATGAGATTGCACATTCCTCTTGGCAACCAAGATCATATTAGTACGCCGTACACAATGGATGTAACTTTTTGGCCCGGTCACGATGAGTCGAGAAACTCCTTTACTATAGAAGTAACTTATGCTGACGGAAACTATTCTGA
>CAYOVN010000198.1:0-5826 GCA_964407425.1 uncultured Gemmatimonadaceae bacterium | reverse complement strand
GCGGAGTGGAGGGGTTGCGGTCCCCCTCAGCGTCTCCGCCAAGGAACCGGAGTTGGAGCATATACTGACCGACTCCGGGGTGGCCTCGGTCCTCGTCATGGAGGACCTGAAGGAGAGGTTGGTGCCCCTCTGCCACCGGTTAGGACTCGAACTCTCCACCGTGGAGACTGCTCTGGGGGAGAGTCAGGAGACGAGTCGGACCCGGGGAGCCGACTCGGGTGCGCAGGGGGACCCGGACGGCCTCTCCCTCCCCCGGCTGTCTCTGAATCGGCGGGCCATGATCCTGTATACGAGTGGAACCACCAGCAAACCAAAGGGCGTGGTCAGCACCCATGGGAATATCGAAGCCCAGATCACGTCCCTGGTCGAGGCCTGGGGTTGGGTGGAAACCGACGTAATCCCGCTCTTCCTCCCCCTCCATCACATTCACGGCATCGTCAACGTCCTCAGCTGCGCCCTGTGGTCCGGAGCCTCGGTGGATGCCTTTGCGTCCTTCGATTTAGATGGGATTCTGGATCGGGTGGGAGAAGGTAGGTACACCGTTTTTATGGCCGTTCCCACTATCTACGTGAAGCTCATCCAGAGACTGGAGTCAGCAGAGGCGGAGGTACGGGAGGGATGGAACAAGGGGTTCGGGACGATGCGCCTCATGATCTCCGGATCGGCGGCCCTTCCGGCAGCCACGCATGAGGTGTGGACCGATCTCACCGGTCAGAAGCTTCTGGAACGATACGGCATGACCGAGATCGGGATGGGGCTCTCCAATCCCCTGGAGGGGGAACGTCGCCCCGGGGCCGTGGGCCGACCTCTGCCCCGGATGGATGTTCGCCTTGTGGACGAGTCCGGAGGAGTGGTCGGAGAAGAAGGAGAACCCGGAGAGATCCAGGTCAAAGGCCCGGCCGTGTTCACAGAATACTGGAACCTGCCTACGATCACCGAGGAGAGCTTCCAAGACGGATGGTTCCGGACCGGGGACATGGCAGTTCTCGAGGATGGGTACTTCCGGATCCTTGGGCGCCTCTCCGTCGACATCATAAAATCGGGGGGATACAAGCTCTCGGCCCTGGAAATCGAGGACGTTCTTCGCCAGCACCCCATGATCCAGGAGTGCGCCGTCGTCGGTGTTCCTGACGATCTATGGGGGGAGGCTGTAGCGGCTGCCATAAAAACTCTGGACGACAGTCCGCTGCCCTTGGATGAACTCAGGGACTGGGCTGGGGAGCGCCTTTCGAAGTACAAGGTCCCGAAAGTCGTGAAGGTCGTGGACGCCTTCCCCCGAAACGCCATGGGGAAGGTGATGAAGCCTTCAGTGCGTGAGTTTTTTGAAGTGTCCTGATCGCCCGGTTCTCCCTGGGTCCGGCCACAACTCAAGATCCGCATCGTTCCAATTCTCTGTTAGGTGAGAACCCATACCCACACTAACTTTTAGTATGGACTCCTCCCGCGTAGTGATCGTTGGTGCCACAGGAATGATTGGAGGCCTAGCCCTCAAGCTTGCTCTGGCGGACCCTGAAGTCTCGGCGGTGACAGCCATCGGCCGGCGAGGCACCGGCCTCGAAGATCCGAAACTTCGGGAGATCGGGCGCAGGGATTTCACTAACTTCCGCTCACTTGAAGCCGAGTTGTTGGGCCACGACGTGGCCCTTTTCTGCTTGGGGGCGTATTCGGGGAAGGTGCCCGACGCAGAGTTCAAGGAGATCACGGTGGACTACACCGTGGCCTTCGCGGAGACCTTCTATACGGCTTGCCCCCTGGCCTCGTTTTGTTTCCTCTCCGGCCAGGGTGCCGATCAAACAGAGAAGAGCCGGATCGCCTTCGCCAAATACAAGGGGATGGCCGAAAACGCCCTCCTCAAGGTGGGATTTCCCCGGGTTCATATCTTCCGGCCGGGATATATCTATCCCGTCACGGCCCGGCCAGAGCCGAACCTCACCTATCGCATTATGAGGCCCCTGTATCCGGTAGTCCGCCGCCTCTATCCCAACA
Organism: uncultured Gemmatimonadaceae bacterium; assembly: GCA_964407425.1. Taxonomy (GTDB): domain Bacteria; phylum Gemmatimonadota; class Gemmatimonadetes; order Longimicrobiales; family Gaopeijiaceae; genus JABDNZ01. Next base: position 3,840 of record CAYOVN010000198.1, on the reverse strand, counting down.
TCGGGATCTCATCAGACGACCTCGCACGGGCCATGCTCGAGGCCGGGATTTCCGGTACTCCAGGCCACGCTTCCCCGATTCTCGAGAACCGGGATATCCGACGATTCGCGGCTGGTCCGTCCTGAGGGCGCTCCTGAAACGCATTTTTTCTTCCATCGGAGCTCCGTTTCGACCATGCCGGAGAGGACTCCGGCTGATAGAATGCTGGGGTCACCCCTTCGACTCTCTTCAGGACAGAGCCATGAAGCTTCGATTCCTATTTTTCGTTCTCCTGGCTGCTGGGGCCTGTACGTCTGCCGCTCCCGCCGCAAATCCTGGGGCCCCAGGGAGGGCAGCAAGATCCGGGACCCCTGCTCCGACTGAACCAGCCGGCCCGGTTCTGGCGATCTCCGAATCCCGTCCGATTACGGACATGCATCGGCGGACATTCGGGTTCGCGAAGGCCGGGGTCTGGATCAGCAATGAGTTCGAGGGAGGGCGGGTCAACGACGCCTGGCAGGAAGCGGACTCCCGCTTCGTGGTCCAACTCAGCCCTGAGAACTTCCCCATCAACGCCAGCGCCTGGTATGCCTTCAAGGTGTGGTCCAAGGAGAGGCAATCCGTCGAGGTAGACCTCGTCTACGAGAATGGCAGGCACCGCTATTGGCCGAAGACACGGGGGGCGAACGAGCCCTGGGCGGCCATGGACTCGGCAGCTTTTGAGTTCGATCGCGAGTCCAGAACCGCCACCCTCAGGCTCGATGTGGGCCCCGATACGCTGTGGGTTGCCGGCCAGGAAATGATGACCTCTTCCTTCTTCCAGGCATGGACGGATAGCCTGGCCGAACAGTCATACATCACCAAGAGCATTGCCGGCACCTCAGGCCGAGGCCGATCCATGCCAATGGTGGAGTTCGGTGACCCCGAGACCACCCGGCACGTGATGGTCATTGGCCGACAGCACCCTCCTGAAGCCACGGGGACCATGGCCCTTCTCGCTTTTGTCGAGGAGTTGGCAGGTGGCTCGGCTCTGGCTCAAGAGTTTCGGGAGTCTTTTCGGGTCCATGTGATTCCAATCGTGAATCCGGACGGCGTGGATCTGGGACACTGGCGGCACAACACCGGGGGCATTGACCTGAATCGGGATTGGGAGGCCTTCAACCAGCCGGAGACCCGAGCTGTTCGGGACACCTTTACGAGGATCCTGGAGGCCCCGGGGCACGAACTCTGGTTCGGGGTGGATTTCCACTCAACCCAGAACGACGTGTTCTACACCCTGGATCGGTCCATGGAGACGGACCCGCCTGATGTCACCGACAAGTGGCTCGACCACATCCGGACAGAACTTCCCCATTATGAAGTAAGGGATTCTCCATCAGGCTTCGGGACGCCTACGTCCCGGAACTGGTTCTACGGCACCTTTGGGGCGCCGGCTCTGATTTATGAGGTAGGCGATCAAACAGATCGGGGGTTGATCCGGGAGGTGGCTACAACCGCGGCCCAGGGAACCATGCAGATACTCCTGGAGGAACTGGGGGGGAGGTAAGGGAGGCGACAGCCTTGCCTACATCGATTCCAATGCCGCGCCGCCACGATGTGGACTGGCTTCGGACCCTGGCCCTGGGTCTGCTCATCGTCTTCCACATCGTATTGAGCTTCCAGTCCTGGGCGGTCTCCGCCGGGCTCCCTCAAAACGACGAACTCCTGGAGGAGTTGGTACCCTTTATCTCCATGCTGGCTGTCTGGCGCATCCCACTCCTCTTCATGATTTCCGGGATGGGCGTCCGTTTCGCCATGGAGCGCCGGGACTGGAAGGAGTTGCTGAAGGAAAGGGCCCTCCGGATCCTCGTCCCCTTCCTGTTCGGCACTTACGTCCTCGGCACCTTCTTCGTTTGGGCCATGCCCCATTTCGGTTGGGAAGCTGAGTATACCCCCACATTCGGGCACCTCTGGTTCCTGCTGAACATCTTCCTCTATGTAATCTGGCTCGTAGGGATACTGATCTATTTGAAGGACAAGCCGAACAATGCTCTCCTTCGTCTCTTCGCCAAGATCATTCGGTGGCCCTTGGGGCTCTTCCTTTTTGCCTTACCTCTCATGGTCGAGGCGTGGCTCGTTAACCCTGAACATTTCTCCATCTATGTGGATAACGTTCATGGGTGGGTTTTGGGCCTGATCTGCTTCTTCCTGGGCTTCGTTTTCATCTCCACCCAAGACGTTTTCTGGCCCGCCGTTGAAAAGATTCGGTGGCCGGCTCTCGTTGTCGGTCTTTCGGTGTTTCTGGTGCGCCTGCTGGTATTCGAACTTCAAGGGGAGCCACCGTGGATAGCCGCCTTTGAATCCATGAGTTGGATGCTGACGGTCATCGGATTCGGGACCCGGTACCTCAATAAGCCCTCGGAGACCTTGGGCTACCTCAGCAAAGCCGTGTACCCGGTGTACATCGTCCACCTGCCTGTACAGCTAGCCATCGCCTATTTCCTGTTTCCCACCGACCTCTCGGCTTACTCGAAACTGGCTCTTCTCATGGCGGGCACCTTCGGGGTCAGCTTTTTCCTCTATCAATTTGTCCTGAGGCGGCTGAAGTGGACCCGGCCACTGTTTGGCATCAAGCCTAGTCAGGCTTAATGCTTCCGGTCTGTTCCGGGGATCTGGGGATCGGGAGTGAGGATAGAGAAAGGGCCGGGGCACTCGAGTGCCCCGGCCCTTATTCTTCCGACCGCGGTCGTATTAGCTATCGCCGCAGGGTGACATTTCCGGATGGGTTGTAAAGGAATCGAACACTTCCCCTCCTGTGGCCAAAGTGACGGACGTCGTCGCTCCGGGATCAAGGTCGACTCGATCAGTGGGGCCTAGCTCGGTGCCGGTGGAGAGATGAACTTCGACTCGAATGGCGCAGACTCTCACCGGGTTCGTGTTTTCCACCGTTCCTACGAAGGCGTTAGCAGCAGGATCAAACGTCAGGACCAGCCGCGCTCCGTTCCGAACCACGTCCCAGGTATCCGCTTTGGCGATGTAGACCCCGGACTCTTCGCCCTCCTCGTCGTGGGCCTCCCCACCATGTTCGCCCTCGTGCTCGCCTTCATGTTCGCCACCCTCCCGCGCTTCGCCGCCTTCATTGTGTTCCCCACCCTCCCGGGCCTCGCCGCCTTCCAGGTGCTCGCCGCCACCTTCCCCGCCACCTTCTCCACTTTCCATGGCAGCATGTTCACCCTCTCCCTCGCCGCCTTCTGCGTCGGCCTGCGATTCCCCGGCGCATGCGGCCAACCAGAAAACCATCATCACGGCCGTTAGGGTTGGGAACAGCCTGCGGGTAAATCCGTTCATTGTTCGAAATCTCCTGTTTGTATCTAGGTTCAAAGCCTCAAAGGGCATCTGTTGTCACACTCTTGGTCGTTGCTGCCTCATCGCTCGCCGTGTTCACCACCGTCGGCCTCTGGGGCTTCCGATCCGTGTCCATCTCGGCTTTCCACCGTACGGCCGGCGGAATGTTCTTCTCGGGCCACATCGGAGCCCTTCGCGGACTCCGCTCGGTGCTCACTATCGGCGCCATAGGCCCCTCCCAGGTGTTCTAAGCTGAATTCCGATACTCCCGGTTCGCCTGACTCCTGGTCCCTGTGCGAAAGCTCGCCAGCAGGCACGAGACCAGGGGCGACCAAAGGCGCCACGGCCAATACCGAGATGGACCAGAATCGTTGGAACGCACGGTGACGAACCTGGGGGTCAGATTGCTCCTCAATCAGTCTGTCGACTCGCCTTACGAGATGGGAACGGCCGCCAGCCATCCCCACCACGGGAACACTTCGTTCACGAGGAAGAACCCATCCTGCGACCTCGGTCAGACAGCGGGCCACAGCGAGT
>CAYOVN010000197.1:0-5909 GCA_964407425.1 uncultured Gemmatimonadaceae bacterium | reverse complement strand
CTGCCTCCATGCCCCATAGACGGAAATCGGTGGCCACCTGATCGTTCCTGGACCGGCCCGTATGGAGTTTCCCGGCCACTTCCCCGATTCCCTCGTGAAGGAGCCTCTCCACAAGGGAGTGAACGTCCTCATCCGGAGCCTGGGAGAAGTCTTCCGAGGCCAGGCGTTCCTCCACTTTCCCAAGGCCATTCAGGAGGGCGCTCTCCTCTTCACCGGAAATGACCTTCGCGCCGGCGAGGGCCTGGACCCAGGCTCGGCTTCCCCGAATATCCTGAGGCCAGAGGCGCAGATCCGTTCCAAGACTTCGGTTCAGAGTTGTCATTGCATCGTCCATCCCTGACCCGAATCGGCCTCCCCACAGAGAACTCATGACCTTTTCCCCGGCTTGTGCTGCTTGAACGAAATGGAGCCCAGAAGAAAGGGGGGCGGTTGGGCCGCCCCCCTTCCCTTCCAGCAAGAAATACCTGCAGGACTTTAGAACAGGTCGTACTTGACCCTCAACAGGGCGAAGCGCCCGATGTCGGGAACACCAACGAAGCTTCGGTACGGCGTGTCGAAGAGGTTCGTGACAGCCAACTGGAGGGTCGCCGCAGTAGTGGGGATCTTATAGCCAATGTTCAGATCCACCAGGGTGGCCTGTTCGATACAATCTTCGTCGAAAAGGCCAGCCGCGGCGCCTGGATCCTGCCTGCATCGGGTTCCTACATAGCCTGCGGACTCGGCCGGGAATTGATTGTTGATTCGGACGAGCCAGTCGAGATAAAAGCCGTTCTCGGCCCGGTAGGCCATGCCGAAGGAGCCCTTGCTCTTAGGAGCGTTGAGGGAGAGGGGATCATATACCTCCAGCATGAACCAGTCCTCGCTGACATGGGAGTAGCTCCCGTTTACCGTGATCCCATTGTTCAGGTGGAGGGCGGCGCTCACGTCGGCACCCCAAAAATCAATGTCCCCGATGTTCCTGTAAGTAACGATCAGATCAGCGTCGTTGTGAGGGATCTCCTCCGTCCCGGCTACGCCAAGAGGGACCCCCCCGATACCTGCGGCCAGCTGGGGAACGATGACGGCAGCCTGGGCCTTAGCGGCCTCAAGGGCAGCGGCGGGATCCATTCCCATACCGATGAGCTGTTGGGTGATGGCCCCGACGACAGGTGCACCAATGAACGCTGCCACGTCCAGTCCGTTGAGTAGAAGGAGTGGGTTGGTCACCACGAGTGGGGAGATGAAGTTGTTCTTCTTGGTGTAGTACGCGTCGGCAGCCAACTGGAGCTTCCCTCCCAGGATTCCCTGCCAGCCGATTTCGAAGGTCTCCGTGTAGCTTTCCGCGAGGCTGGGAACGCCGGGAAGGGTCGTGCCCGCAAGAGGGCTGATTTGGCCATTGGCAGCATCTAACAAATCAATCCCGAGATCGTCCCCCGTCGGTGTCAGGCCCGCAAGCACCGGGAGCAAGGCCGCCAGCTCCGCCGGGAGATTCCCCTGCTGGATCTGAGCCTGAAGCACACCCATGGCGATGGGCCACATCACTGAAGGATCCGCCGGCAGCATAGGACCTGGGGCAAAGGGGGAGTGCATGCCCTTCAGGCTCCCGTCCGCGTTTTGGAAACTAAACCCGTTGGGTCCGGTCCCAACGGCCCGGAGCCTGTATCCCAGACTTGCCAAAGTTGTGTTCGGAGCCACGCCGGCCGAAATGTCCAGGAAGTAATTCAGCGTCGTCGGGGTGGAGAATGCCCGGTTGTAGGTGAACCGAACACTCTGGTTTTCAACGGGTTTGAAGACCAGAGCCGCCCTTGGGGACCAGACCTTTTCCTCGAGCATGGAGTGGTCGTCCATACGCCCGGCCAGGATGAGATCGAGCTGGTCCGAGAGGACGGTCTTGGATTGGAGGTAAATCCCCCACTCGTCCACGTCGTCTTCGTCTTCATAAAACCCGTTGATCGTGCTCTCGGTGTCCGGCCGGGTCCTGAAGTAGTCGAAGCCGTATGTGAAGTCCTGTCTATCGTCGAAGAAGCTCATCCCGTGCTGGGCCTGGGCCACAAACAGACTGGACTTATCCACCAGAGGAACCCCGTCCCTCAGGAGCCAACTGTCTCCCGCATCACTGGTATTGTAGTAGGCCTGGGCGAAAAAACGGTCCTTATTCACGCGGCCCTGGAAGAACTGGTAGATCCAATCCACCGTTTGCCCCGCCCCAAGCCCCGTAAGTTCGATTCCTGAGGAGGAAGTGCGGCCATAGGTCAGAATCGCCGTCCCGGCCTCTGCGAACCGATAGTCGGCTCGGGCCTCGATGGCATACCGCTCCAGATCGTAGTCTCTCTCCCCGACCCGGTCACAGCCCTGTTGGGAAAGACCGTTGTCGTAACCTCGGGCCATCAGGAGGGCTTTACACTCGGCAGGGTTTTGGTCAGCGAAGTCTCGGGCGGCCTCCTCCGTGGGATCCGTGTATTGCCAGTCGTCACCCCTCAGGTACTGCCCGGAGAGCTTCACTCCCAGGCGACTGTTGATGAGATGGGCGGTTCGGAAAGAGCCCTGGAAAACGCCCCGATTGCCCCCGCCCAGGGTGACTGTCGTTTTCTCTGACGCCGGATCAAGAGGGGACCGCGTAAACATGTGGAGGACCCCGTTGGCCGTATTGGGGCCGTAGAGGGCCGACCCCGGCCCCAACACCACCTCTATCCGTTCCAGGTCCTCGTCATTCGACGGGATAAAATGGAGCAGGTTCACTCGAAGGGAAGGGACACCGGCCAACCGATGGTCGGTGAGGGCGTGAAGGGAGCCGGAAAAGATGTTGTTGAATCCCCGGACGGAAACGTTTGTGGATTGAATGCCCTGGGTGATGATGTCCACTCCCGGGGCCATCCGGAGGTGATCGAGCGGAGTCTGGGTCGGCTTTTCCGCGATGATCTGAGACCCGACAACATAGGTGGTCGCGGGGGTTTCCACCTGTTTCTCAGCTTTTTTTGAGGCTGAAACCACGAAGCCACCCAGGCCAATGACCTCCTGTTCGAGGGAAAAGTCCAGCAGCGTGGTTTCCCCGGCCGTCACGACGACATTTTCGATGGTCCGAGTAGCGTACCCCTGGAACTGGGTTGTCACCGCATAGGTTCCAGCGGGGACCGCCAATCGGTAGACTCCTGACGCGTTGGAGATCATCCCCGAAGCCACCCCTCCTCCCTCAATCTGGATTTGAGCCCCCTGCAAGGCTATCCCGGAATTGGCCATAGTGACCCGTCCGGCGATAGTCCCTTGTTGGGCCTGAAGAGGGTTCGTAAACCCGATGATGGCGACGCAGATGAAACTGAGGAGTAAGGAACGGAACGATCGCATTAGCTGGCCTCGCTCTGGGCAGAGGGCGAATACCACGGTTAAACAATTGGGGCGAAGTTACACCGGACAATTGGCGTTAGGCAAATGTTTCCTTTGGGAAAATTGCTTACGGTCTGATTACTTTTCTCTCCCGAAATTCCTTCCGCTACCCTTGCCGCGCCCAGGACAGGCGGCGTAACAATGGTCATCCGAATCCATATGAAGGAGGGGTGATGAGCCGTCCAGGTTTCCTTCGACGCATTCTTTTGCCCGGATTTGTCTTCCAGTCCGTGGTAATTGCCGGGGGCTACGGCACAGGGCGTGAGCTGGCCGAGTTTTTTCTCATGGAGGGTCCCGTAGGGGGCCTCCTGGCAATTCTGGTCTCCACCATCCTGTGGAGCCTGGTTTGTGCTGTTACCTATGAGTTGGCCCGGGTAACCAAGAGCTTCGACTACCGGACCTTCTTCCAGGGGCTCCTGGGTCCCGGCTGGGTCGTGTACGAATTGGCCTATCTGGTCTTCATGCTCCTGGTCCTGGCGGTGATCGCCGCCGCATCCGGATCCCTCCTGGAAGAGACGTTTGGGCTTCCCTACTGGGCGGGTGTGGTTGGAATCATGTTGGCTGTTGGGGTTTTGGTCCTCGGTGGGAGCGGCACCATCGAAAAGGTCATGGCCGGATGGTCCGTCGTCCTCTACGCCGCCTACCTCGCCTTCTTCTTCTGGTGCTTTCACAGCTTCGGTGATCAGATTCTGTCGGCGTTTTCGGGGGATGCACCCAGGGGTGATTGGGGTGTTGCCGGAGTCCGGTACGCCGCATACAACGTTGCTCTCATCCCTCCCCTTCTCTTCCCGATTCGGCATCTCACCAACCGGAAAGAGACCTTCCTTGCAGGGGCCCTGGCAGGCCCCATCGCCATGATCCCGGGCCTTCTCTTCTTCCTTGCCATGGTTGGCCAGTACCCGGGTATTCTGGACCGCCCTGTTCCGGCGAACTTCCTCCTGGAACTCCTGGGCTCACGTTGGTTCCAGATCGTGTTCCAGGTGGTCCTCTTCGGGACCCTCATCGAAACGGGTGCGGGCCTGATTCACGGGATGAACGAACGAATCGCCAAGGTTTTTGAGGAGAAGAATAGGGAAATGCCCAGGTTCACGAGGCCTGGCGTGGCATTCGGCCTCCTCCTGGCGGGGACCCTTCTCGCCGGGGTCGGGCTGGTGGATCTCATTGCCAGGGGATACGGAACGCTGACCTGGGTTTTCCTGGTTGTTTATGTGGCTCCGGTGCTTGTCCTGGGGTCCTGGCGGCTCATGCGTTCGGGGAGAGATTCTCCCTCGACCCCCTGAAGCGGACCATCCGAAGAATTGCCCCGATCCCGAAAACCGGGCCCAGGGCCAGGAACGGGAAGGCCCAGCCCCACCCTGCCGCCTCGGTGATGAGGGGCAGGCCCTGGATGGTGACCATGGTCAGGAGAAACCCAACCGACGTCTGAAGGGTGAGAGCGGTACCCACCCCTTCCTGGGGTGCCACTTCCGTCACCATGGCGCTGAACTGGGCTGAGTCGGCGACAACAAAGAAGCCCCAGATCCATGTGAGGGGAGCGAGGACCCAGAATCCTGCGCCGAAGAAGGGCCCGATCAACAGGCAACAGGCGCCGCTCACAAGCATGGCCATGTTCACCAGCTTTTCCCGACCAATCCGATCGGCGGCCCACCCCCCCCAGACACATCCCAGGCCTCCCGCGGCGATGGCTCCGAAAGAGGCGATTTCCGCAGCCCGGGTGGGTGTGGAGCCCCAGCCGCCCTGCCCCGCCACGGTCGCGCTGGCCAGGAGGAATGCCGGGACCCAGGTCCACATGGCATAGAGTTCCCACATGTGACCCAGGTATCCATAGATGGCCAGGCGGGTTTCCCTATGGCGAGCCACCCGGGAGACGAGGCCCCAGGAGAACGGTGCCCTGGTGAAGGTGAAGGGCCCGTCCCGATAAGCCAGAAAAACCAAAACTCCCCCCACGACCCCACCCAAGGAGGCCCCTGCCACCACTCCCTCCAGGCTCAAGGCCGGTAGGGCTTTCAGGAGGTAGGGAGTCGCCTTTCCCACGGTCAAAGCTCCGACCACGGTCCCGATGGCCAGGCCACGGCTACTCTTGAACCACGTGGAGATCATCTTCATGGCTGGGGGATAGACCCCCGCCAGGAAAAACCCCGTTAAAAACCGGGCCGGGAGAGCCATTTCCAACCCTGGCGCCGTCAATAGGAGGGCATTCGAAGCCGCCGCCAGGATGGCGGTGGTGCTGAAGAGGAATCGAGCCGGGATGATGTCGGCCAGGTTCAAGAGAGCTGCGACAGCGGTTCCGGCCACGAACCCCAACTGGACTGCGGTGGTGAGCCACCCGACCTGGGAGGCCGTCAGGTCCCACCGGAGTTGAAGCTCCGGGCCCACGGCGCTGGCAGTAAACCAGACCGACATGGCAAGCAGCTCCGCAAGGGAGAGGATGGCGAGGATCCGCCAGCCATTCCTCCCGGAGCCCTCAGGCACGGAACTCATCCTCGTTGCCTCTGCCCCGTTCAATCCGAACCATGCTGGAGAGGAGTAGCGGGCGCTCTTCGTTGGAC
>CAYOVN010000196.1:0-5931 GCA_964407425.1 uncultured Gemmatimonadaceae bacterium | reverse complement strand
GGGGGGTGTAGGTCGCCCGTAGAATGTCGGCCCTGATGAATCCGTTTTCCTGTTGAGTGGTTCCAAAGAACAGGGGTTCCCCGAAGTCAGGCCCCACAATTCGTACCTTCTTTAGCGCGTATTTGGAACGCGTCCGGGCCAAGACCTTCCCGCTGCCCGGATCGATCGCTTCCAGGACTGTGTCGTAGACTTTGTCCATGTCGTTACGGCCCCTGGGATCCCACACAGTCGGAACGCCGTCCCTCCAGCTCGGATCAGCTACCCATAACGCTGCCCATAACACACCGTCCTGATCCACCGTCAACTCTCGGAGTTTGGGGTTCGGTGGATCGGAGCTGGCGTCCCGAGGGCTACGGGTCTCCGTATGCGGCTGAAACCAGTCGGCAATCCTCGACATGCTCATTAACAGGCGTCCATCCGCGTTGTACTTCTCCAGCTCATACTTCTCCATGTATCCGGTCCAGATATTGTCTTCATGGCCGACGGCTATCACGCGGTGCCTAACATGGGGACCCTCACGAAGATCAATCGGTCTCCCACTCCCGCCGAAGCTCGCCAGCACGGTTCCAGTAGAATCGACTACGTTGACCACGTGGCCTAGGGCGGCAGCCGAAGGCAAAAGAGCATTAACGACGAACAATCCGGAGGAAAGCGGCTCGATCCGGATATTCTGCAAATGAAAAGGGCTTGAGGACCGGAAGGAGAAGTCCTCGTCTACCTGGGAGAGCCGGGCGTTGGTTCTATCGTACAGGACGAAACCGTCGGTACCGTTCGGAAAGATGTGAGACAACCCGCGGTACTCTCCGGGACCCGGCCCTCGTGCGTCAATGGTACGCTGATACGAGCCGTCGGAATCATAGATACGAATCATACCCAGGACAGGAATCTCGAACACTACCCAACGCCCGTCAGGCAGCCGCGTGATGAGAGGGGTTCGGGTGAGCAGCGCGCCCTCGTCGTCGGCGAACCCGAACGAGAGTACCACCTCTAGTTCCAGGCAGTCGGCGCATGCGGGCGTGTCCGGCACCCGGATGGGGTCCTGCGCCCCGAGGGGCCCGTTAAGAAACATCAGAAGCGGCCAAAAGAGTACAATGCCTAGATGGGTCCGACCCATTCCTCTAACTCCTCTGCTGGTTCGGTGACAACCCCGATTCTCTGGTCGGAGGCCCCCCACACCCCAGAACCTCCCGACCTCTACCTGTTCCACCCACCCTGCTTTTATTGACGAGAAGGAACCCCAAACCGTGGCATCCCCCCGGCCTGAACCGCGCCGGGTCCTCCGGAGATGGGTTCCCTTGGGTCCTTGCTCCGTCGAATGAAATGATCTTTGCCCTCCGATGCCCTTCCTGGCGCCTTCTTGGCTCTCCTTCCTCTATTCCTTAATGTCCCGAACCGACCCTTTGGTTTACAGGACCCGGTCGCCCGTCAGGAACGGCTCGGCGGGCTTCTGAAACAGTACTATCGGAGAGCACCTTGAGCTTCGGCCGAGTTTTTGAACCGGGCGCGGTCGTCCCGGTGGTCTTGCCCCATCCCTCCCTTCGATCCCCCTGAGACGCCCAGCTCGCCGCGGACTAGCGCCTTCTCCAAGATCCTCCAACCCAACGCGGGCCAATCAAGTCAACCAGTCTCCGGTAAACTCGGCGCGACTCATGTAGGGCGAAGGTAGAGAACGCGAGGATGTTGAACCTACGAGAGAGAATGAATGAGAAGCCTACTCCCCCTTCCTCAGGCAGCTCTCTGGTCAGCTCGAAAGATACCTCAATCCGTTAGTCGCCATGGATCAGATATCGGGGGGAAGAGCCTGAGCCGGCAGCCGGGGGAGGATCGAGGAATTTCAGTCTTTTTTCGTTAGTCGATAGATCTTTATCCGGATCACACCCAGGTCATCCCGGTTTTCGACTAGGACATAATCTTCCCCGAACTCCAAGGCCCTCCGACACGCCCGGACCGCACGATCCCTAACACAGGAGTCAAGGAGATCAAAGGGGATCGTGAGTGTGCCGACCTGCCGGCCATCCGGCTGGAAAACATCCCACACGTAATCCGCTTTCGATCCCCTCGGTTCATACGCCTGAACCCAGATATTCCCATCCCGATCCGTTTCCAAACCCTGAAAGAATGGGAAAGAGTCAGGGAATGGCGCCTGTTTGTGCTGGGCCCTGATCCGGCGAGCTTCGTCGCCATCGGTGCCTAGCAAATCGAAGTCCTTGAATTCCTCGATGTCCGTTCTCGATACCGCACGGCGCAGGAGTCCCGGTTCCAGAATAGTCTTGCCTCCGTTGGCACTTGAGAATCCAGTGATTTTGTCCTCGGCCCCGTTCCCAAACCAGAACCAGCCCGGTCCGCCCGCTGCATACCCTCGTGGCCCAAAAGGCACCTCAAAGCCTCCCCGGCCGCTATCATTGATCCGAACAAGGTTCACCGGCCCCCCGCCGAGCTCGACCAACTCCTCCGATTCCACATCAAAGGAGAAATAATCAGCCTGTTCCCGCCCAACCTTTCCGGGAGCGGCAGTCCCCATGCTCCACTTCTCGAAGACCACATTTTTCCGATCGAGTATGTGAGCCCGATGAAAATAGGCACCAATCCGAAACCGGCCACTTCGCCCGTGTTCCCCCCGGGGGCCCAATACGCTAAACCGATGGTCGGCTGACCACACCAGAATCGAGTCCCCGGAGATCCGGTCCGCTCCAATCGGACCTGCTGCATCGACTTCAAACGGTCCCGGGCCAAACCGACCCGCTTTCGCAAGGAAATCTCCCTCGGGGCCGTAATACCGGATCTCGAAAAACCCCCTCAGGTAGAGGATGACCACAAGGGTTCCATCCTCAAGCACCGTGGCGTCGAAGACGTTGTATAGTATTTGTTCTTCCGGCCCCTCCTGACGGCCAACAGATGCGACCGGGTCCTCATGGACCGTCCAGGCAATAACGGTGTCCGGAGCCAACCAGGGCCGATCGACCGGAGGGCTGTGGACCAAGGGGGTACCCTCGAAACCCAGCCCAGCGAGGGGGCAAAACCCTGAGAGAATGAGACCAAGGAAGATTGGCGTCGGTTTGACGGAGAATCTTCGGCTTCTTCTTACCATGGTGAATCCCCGGGACGAGGGATGGCTCCGGGGCTCTCGCCGGCTTGGACGCCACGCAGTCGGTTTCGAACGATCTCAGATAGGCCCGTCGAATCAGGGGTTGGACCCAGCAAAGTTCCCTCCAGGATGATCGCCGGGACGGCCGTAAGGTCCAGGGCGCGGGCTGCGGCTAAGTCGAGCTCAATTTGGTCCACCAGGTCGAGGTTTTGAGCGCAGGCCACAAAGCCCGGAATATCCTGGATTCCCGCCGCCTGACCTATCACTTCTAGGTCCAAGGATTCCAGATCGGATGCGTCAAAGAGATGAAAGTGAATAGCCTCAAACCGACTCTGCCTAGATCCACACTCCGCCACCCTGGCTGCGGCATAGGCGTTTGGATGTGACTTGAGGGGATAGTGCCGAAAAACGACACCGATCTCACCGGGATTATCTTCAGCCAGAGCTCGGAGAGCCTGGTCCGCTTTCTTGCAGAACGGACATTCGTAGTCACCGAAGATCACCACCGTCACAGACGCTCCATCGGGCCCGATTCTCCTCCCCTCCATGGCGACGGCCTCCCACTCAGGGATCTCCCGGTTTTCAAGGTTCCTCCTAGGAAAGTCTGGCTGACCGCCCACAATCCTTTCCCAAACAAGAAATCCGGCCAAGATAATCGCTGGGATCGCTAAGCCGATGGTGACGACATCAGCCACCAGCTCCCGGATCGGTCTCGATTTGGTCCTAACAGACATTCTTTCCCCCGCAACCTCGTCTTGAGAGGGTTACCCCGGGAACCCCTGTCAACCGGAACCTAGCGGATTGGGGTGGGCTGGGACTCCCGGGTCCTCCAATCGCCTAGTTATCCCTCAAGCATTCGGTGATCAGATCCAACGGCGCGGTGCAGAAGTTGAACTCGTCATCGAAACAATCCCAATATTCTGCCGGCTCCGCCCCATTACACTGCGTGTCGCAAACCTCGTCTTGGATGTGTGATGCACAGGCGGAAAGGCATGCATGGCAGTTCGCCCCCCAAACGGTCTCTGTCTTTGCTGCGATAGCCACTACGACCAATGACCCGGCCATCAACAGGAACCTCAGCCAACGCCTCATTTTTCTCCTCCTTTATTGAGAATCGAACTCTGTCTGAATACTGACCGGAAAATGACCCCAGACATTTCTCCGGTACGCTCCTCGGAGTTCCTGATCCAACCGTCCGTCGGAGCTGACTTTCTCCAGCCCCCTACGGTAGGCTCGAACACGACCCACCCCCTTCAGGAAGCAGGGTGATCGTGGGAACCCGGGTGTGGAGCGCACCCTCGTCATCAGCGAAACCAAAGGAGAGCACCACCCCACCTGTCCTTATCGACGAGAGGGAACCAAAAAACCGTGGTATCCCAAGGCACGCCCCTGTGTTCATCATTGAGTACACCCCGAGGAGTGTCTCACAAGGTCTGGTAGGCCTACAGGTTCATCTCCCGTTGCGGGTATCACTTGTAAACTGCTCGAAGAACGTCCGCCTGAATGAATCCGTCGTCTAGCTGAATGGTTCGGAAATAGAGAGGTGCCCCAAACTTAGGTCCGACAATGTTGACCTTCCTCAACATGAAGTCTGAGCGGGCCCGCCCAAGCACTCGGCCACTGGCTGGATCGATCACTTCAACGATCGAATCATACACATCATCGTTTGCGAGATTCGCGTATGGATCGAATTCATCTGGAGCGGCAGCCTTCCAGTCCGGATCAGCCACGAACACGACTGTCCAAATGAGGCCGTCATTGTCCAACGTCAGTTCCCGAAGCTTGGCGTTCGGTGGATCGGAGTTGACGTCCCGAGGGGGGAGGGTATTCGAATGCGGTATGAACCAGTCTGCGATCCTCGAAATATGCAGCAACAACCGTCCATCGGAACTGAACTTCTCCAGTTCATACTTCTCCATGTATCCGGTCCAAATATCGTTGGATTGATCGACGGCAATCACCCGGTGCCTGACATGAGGCCCCTCGCGGAAATCGATTGGCCTTCCTTTCCCGCCAAAGCTTGCTTGTACCCTGCCGAGGAAATCGACCACGTTGACCACGTGGCCATGTGCGGCGGTCCGTGGCATCGTTGCATTTACGACAAACGATCCCCCGGAAAGTGCCTCAATGCGGATGGCCTGAAAAAAGGCGTTTGAGGACAAAAAGGAGAAGTCTTCGTCGACGTAGGAAAGTCGGGCATTGGTGATATCGTACAAAACAAACCCGTCCGGCTCGTTTGGCAAGATGCGAGACAACCCTCGGTATTCTCCAGGGCCCTCCCCATCCGTTTCCCAAGCACGCCGGAAGGACCCATCGGAATTGTAGGTGCGGATCGTACCCCCTACGGTAGGCTCGAACACGACCCACCGACCATCAGGGAGCAGAGTGATCGCCGGGATCCGGGTATGCAGCGCACCCTCGTCATCGGCGAAACCAAACGAAAGCATCACCTCAAGTTCCAAGCAATCGGGACAGACCGGGTTGTCCGGCACACGTACCCTTTCTTGCGCTCTGAGAGGGCCGAATGAGGGAAACAGAAGCGCAAGAAAGGCCAACATGGCGATTTGCAATCGACTCATGCCCTGATCTCCTTCGCTGATTCGATGGAGTCCTCCCGGAGCACGGCCATCTCGGGACTCTCGACAGTTTCCCCATCAATCTCCGGGGCGAGTTGGTAAAAAACTAACGATTGCTTTGGCATCGGGCTTCACCAGGTTCAAGGGATTAGGAGGGTGAAGGACGTGGCGAAAAGTGGTTGCTAACATGAATGACGTGACCCGGGCCGAAACCGTGGCATCCCCTAGCTCTCGGTAGTACCCCCCCACCTACGTTCCCCGCGAAAAGGA
>CAYOVN010000195.1:0-5973 GCA_964407425.1 uncultured Gemmatimonadaceae bacterium | reverse complement strand
GTCAATCCGGAATTTCCGGCGACACTTTGACATTTTGGGGATTTGGCGTCAGCGACAGGGTCCGGCGGGCAAGGGGCCTGGGGGGCCAAAGGGCTCGGAGGACCCCGGGCCCAATAGCGAAGCAACCCCGAAGGTTTCCACGGGTCGGGTCTCTCCGGCCATCCCCTGGTGGAAGCCCGAGCCCTGAGGCCCAAGCCCGTGGCCGTGGCCGGGGCCGGGGCCCGCGCCCGGGGTCCGCAGCCCTCCTGAGGCGACTCCGCGGCGACCCATTCACCGCCGCGCAGCCCAGTGAGTCTTTAATCCGTGGCTGGAGCCGCAAGGAGAGCTCCGGACCCCAACCACGGGCCAAACCCTCTAGTGCCGGAACAACCTCCGCCCCGTAAACACCATCGCAATCCCATGCTCGTTGGCCGCCGCGATCACCTCCTCATCACGCACCGACCCACCCGGCTCCACAATAGCCTTAACCCCAGCCTCGGCCGCCGCATCAACCCCATCCCGGAAGGGGAAGAAGGCATCCGAAGCCAGAGCAGCCCCGGACAAATCCAAGCCCGCTTCAGCCGCTTTCCGGACCGCTATCTTGGACGAGTCCACACGACTCATCTGGCCCGCGCCGATTCCCAGGGTACCTCCCCCTCTGGCCAGCAGGATTGCGTTGGACTTCACAGCATAGACCGCAGCCCAGGCGAAGCGGAGATCATCCGCCTCTGTGTCGGTGGGCGCCCGCTCTGTGACCACCCGCCACTCCTCGCCGTGGAGACCGTAGTACGGAGGATTCGGGGGGCCCTGCATGAGGACACCGCCATAGACGCTCCTGAATACCTGTGCCTCCGGCTTCCGACTATGAGTCGCCAGGAAGCGGGCAGCGTTCCGGGTCTCGACACCGGCGGCCTCCCACCACCCGTCCCCCACCGGCTCCAGGCGCGATGCCGGGACCCCACCGGGCAGCGTCAGCAACCGGATGTTCTTCTTCTGGGTCAGGGTTTCCAGAGCGTCGGAGTCGTAACCCGGGGCCACAACACATTCAACGAACAGCTTCGAGAGAGCCTCGGCCGTCGCCTGATCCACTCGCCGATTCAGGCTGATAACCGATCCAAAGGCGCTGGTTGGGTCCGTGGCCAGCGCCTTTTCGTAGGCTCCAACCAGCGTTTCGTCGATGGCCAACCCGCAGGGTGTCGTGTGCTTTATGATGCACACAGCCGGTTTCGGAGAGAAGGCGAACGGGGAAAGGGTCAGGAGCGCCCCGTCCAGATCCAGGAGGTTGTTGTAGGAGAGCTCCTTCCCGTGGAGCTGGGTCAGCCCTGCCAGGCCACCCTCGAAGCCCGGATAGGTATAGAAGGCCGCCGCCTGGTCCGGGTTCTCCCCGTAGCGGAGGGTCTGAACCTTGCGAGCCGAAACCTCCAGAACCTCCGGGAAGGGATCGGTCACATCTGATGCATCCCCGGAGCTGCCACCATTCACCAGGTACTTCGCGATGGCGTCGTCGTAGTCGCTCACGTGCCGGAAGACCTTGGCCGCCAACGCCTGCCTCAGCGCTCCCTCGTCCCCTTCCCCATCCAGAGCGGCGAGGACGAATTCGTAGTCCCCTGGCTCCACTACCACCCAGACATCTTTGTGGTTCTTGGCCGCAGACCGGATCATGGTCGGGCCCCCGATATCGATCTTCTCCACCGCCTCCGACAAGGTGACATCCGGCTTCGCCACAGTCTCTTTGAAGGGGTAGAGGTTCACAGCCACCAGGTCGATGGTTCCGTACCCCTGAGCCTCGAGAGCTTCCAGGTCGGCGGGATTGTTCCGGCGGGCCAGAAGGCCGGCGTGGACGGCAGGATGAAGGGTTTTTACCCGCCCATCCATCATCTCCGGATGACCTGTGATCTCCGCGACTTCCTGCACCGGGAGGTCCGCATCCCGGAGAGCCCGGGCTGTCCCGCCCGTGGAGAGGAGTTCCCATCCACGTTCCACGAGTCCGCCTGCAAATTCCTGGATTCCGGTCTTATCGGAGACGCTGAGAAGGGCGCGTTTCTTCATCGTTCGTTCACACCATGGGTAGAAGTCGAGTTGTCAGGTTCGAAGGTCACTTTCGGGCCTCCCGAAAGGCCGCATCAATGTGGCTCCGAAGACCCTCCGGGGAAACGGTGTCGGAAATCATCACCGTCTGACCCGGGAAGGCGGGACGGGTGATGGCCTCACCCTTCTCCACCGCCCGGCAGAGGTGATCCGCCGCCAGAGGGTAAAGAAGATGCTCGACCTTCAGGACCCGGGCCGCCAGCATCCCTGATGTGTCGCCCGGAAGGACCGGAACCGGCCACTGGGCAAGGATCGACCCGGTATCATAGTAATCGTCCACGAAATGGATGGAGGCACCGGAAAAGGAGGCCCCTGAGGCCAGCACAGCTTCATGGACGTGATGGCCCCACATCCCCTTCCCTCCGAAGGCCGGGAGGAGAGCCGGATGGATGTTCAGGATTCGGCCCGGGAGAGCTTTGACGATCAAGGAAGGAATGAGGCGAAGGTACCCGGCCAGGAGGATCACCTGGATGTTGAACTCCTCCAACGTCTCAAGCGTCTCCAGGGCGACAGCGTCGGGGGACCTCCCGCTCACCGGGATAACCCGGGATTGCACCCCAGCCTTTTCCGCCCGGCCCAGGGCTCCCACGCCTCCTCGGTCGGTGATGAGGAGTTCGATGCTGAGGGGGCTGCCCTCGCCCTCGAAGTCCAACAGAGATTGGAAGTTCGAGCCTCCACCTGAGGCGAACACCGCTACCGGTACGCTCATCTGAGCCTCCAGGGACGACGGTGGTCGGGCCGGCAAGAGCCGCCCTAGGCTCTCTCACCTCCGTACTGCCCAACCAGGAAAGGATTGGTCTTTCGCTCCCAGCCTACAGTGGTCTCAGGCCCATGGCCAGAGAGGAGGCGCGTTTCGTCGGGAAGGGTGAGAATCTGGGCCTTGATGGACTCCATCAGCTGGTAGAAATCGCCTCCCACCAGATCCGCCCGGCCGATGGCTCCCTGGAAGATCACATCCCCTACCAAGGCCAGTCCTTCCTCCTCGCAGAACAGGACGACGTGGCCCGGGGCGTGGCCGGGAGCGTGCCGGATCTGGAAGCGGCAGGTCCCGAAGGTCAACTCGTCCCCATGGGCCATGGTGTCTGTCGGAGATGGAAGGGGCCCGATGGTTGGAAGGTTGAAAGCCCGGGCCTGGGCCTCCACCATATCGTAAAGCATCCGATCATCGCCGTGGAGAAAGATGGGTACGTCGGGAGCGAACTCCCGGACGGCCGGCACCCCCTCGACGTGATCAAGATGGGCATGGGTCAGGATGATGGCTTCAAGGGGAATTTCCTCGTCCTTCAGCACCTGGATCATGCCGGAAACAGAAGCCCCGGGGTCGATAACGATCCCGGGGCCTTTGTCACCGCACACCACCAGATACCCGTTTTCCTGGAAATCCCCACCAGAAAAGGTCTGGATCCGGATCATGGGTGGGTTCTCGTAGGGGTCAGCCGCATCCACATCCTTCCGATCGGATGCCGGCCATCTCAAGTTTCTCCTGCTCCTCGGCGGTTCCTTCCCATCCCGCCGCCACTCCAAGCATCCCGTTAAGAGCCTTCTCGGCCCGCACCCTAACCTCTTCGGGAATTGTGACCTCGAACTGGAGGTTGTCCAGGGACCAGGCCAGTTTTGCCACGGTGTTGGCCTTCATGTTCCCACAGATGGCGGCTTTGGAGAGGGGCACGAAGGTCTTATCCGGATAGTCGTTCTGGAGCTTGTCCACAAGACCGAGCTCCGTCCCGATGATGAGCTCGTCGTGCTCGGCAGCCAGGTTTACGATGCCCGAGGTCGAGGTCACCACATCGGCCAAATCCAGGAGTTCCTGTCTGGCCTCGGGATGAATCACCACCAGGGCGTTGGGATGGTCTTCCCTGGCGAATTCCAGCTCATCCAGGACCATGTCGTCGTGGACGTGGCAGTAACCTTCCCAAGCAATGATGTTTTCTCGACCGGTCCGGTCGATGACCCATTGGGCGAGGTTCCGGTCGGGTACAAAGATGATGGGCCGGTCTTCAGGGATGGTCTCAACCACCTGGACGGCGTTGGAGGATGTACAGCAGATATCCGATTCGGCCTTCACCTCTGCGGAAGAATTCACGTAGGTGACGACGGCCGCATCCGGGTGCTGAGCCTTCAGTTTCCTCAGCCCTTCAGCCGTGACGAAGTCGGCCATGGGACATCCTGCCCCAGGATCCGGCATCAAAACTGTCTTATCGGGAGAGAGGATTTTGGCCGTTTCGGCCATGAAGTGCACGCCACAAAAGACGATGATGTCGGATTCCGTGTCGGCTGCTTCCTGGGAAAGGGCCAGGGAGTCTCCCACGAAATCACTGACTTCCTGGATTTCGAGGGTCTGATAATTGTGGCCAAGGATGACCGCGTTCAACTCTTTTTTCCTTCTCCAGATCCGTTCGGCCAGCTCCTCGAAACCGAGGTCACTGTATTCCCGAACGGATACCAGAGCAGGAGATGCGGGTCTGATCATTACTCTTCCGACTCGCGGGGAAACCAACGGGGGCCTTTTAAGGCTCCCACAACTAAACCGTGAAGGAACTCCCGCAGCCGCAACCACTCTGTGCGTTGGGGTTCTTGAACGTGAACCCGGAGCCCATCATCGTGGTGACATAATCGATTTCAACGCCTTCCAGGTACTGGACGCTGAACGGGTCCACGAAGATCTTCAGACCTTCCTTTTCGAAAATTTCATCATCGTTTTCCGGATTGTCCTCGATGTTGAGGCCATACTGGAAACCGGAGCAACCACCAGGAAGCACTGCAACCCGGAGTCCCGCACCATCAGCCGCACCCTGCTCCTGCAGGAATTGCTGAACCGTACTGACGGCGGTAGGCGTCAAATTGATATCCATTGTGCAACTTTCTCCAAATTTTTGTTCACCTCGACAACAGGGGGCGTTTCAGTACCCGGGCTCCCTTGAGCGGTTCCAGTGTCGAATGGGGAAAAATCAAAGACCCACCAAGCTATTTTGGGGCACCCAAAGGGTCAAGACACCCACAGGAATCCTTGTGGTCTCCATGTATTGCAAAATTGGGGCCGAAAGGCCCATGTCGGATTGGCAGGATGGGGGGGGTTAGATGGTATTCAGAATGAAACGAGCCGCCTCCAACAGGTCGTCGACGACCGCAAAGGCCGACGAAAGACCTTCCTCTTCTCTTCGCCCATAGCCCGTCCGGACCAGAATGCCCTCCCCACCCAACTCCAGGGCTGGCAGAAGATCCCGAATTTTATCACCGACGAAGTAGGATTGGCTCGGATCCAGGCCCAAAAGCTCCGATGCTTCCCGATGCATTCCGGTAGAGGGTTTTCGGCAAAGGCATTCCCCGGTGAATTCCGGGTGGTGGGGGCAGAACCGGGAGTCGTCCAGTCTGATCCTATGCTCGGTCAGGAGGTCGTCGAGCCGGCTGGCCACAGCCTCGTAGTCCTCGAGGCTGTAGTACCCCCGAGCGATACCGGACTGGTTTGTGACCAAGACCAGTGCGAATCCCGCCTCACGGAGGAGTTCCAGCGCCTCCACTGCCCCGGGAATGAGGCGGACGTCGTCGGGATTGGAGAGGTAGTCGGCTTCTTCGATGAGCGTACCGTCCCTGTCCAGAAAGACGGCCCTCTGGAGTGTCCGGTTCCCAGCTTCCATCTCCGGACTTTCTTCAGCCCCCGCCATGATCTCCCTCGCCGGGGGTGGGGAGGGCTGCGACCCTGAGGAGAGCCTGGAGGATCACCTCGTCGTCCCGTCCCTCGACCGTTCTCAGATCCAGAACCAGTTCTTCGTTCTCCACCCGGGCTACGACAGGGGGATCCTGGCTCCGGAGGGCCCGGGACAGGTTTTTGGGGGGGAGGCCGGCCACCCGGACCCGGACGTTCCAACCCGGGAGATCGAGGCGGGGAAGGTGCCTCCTCCCACCACC
>CAYOVN010000194.1:0-5979 GCA_964407425.1 uncultured Gemmatimonadaceae bacterium | reverse complement strand
CCGATGGGGAAGTGTTCAATGATCTGGTTTTCCCCGAGGGTCTGGTTACAAAACATGCAGGTGGAGTACATAGATTTCCGTGATTCCTTCTACTCTTCGACGGTTCGGTTTCAAGAAAAGGACGGGGGCTTTTCCCCCGCCCTCCATGAATACGTCCAGAGTGACCCCTCCCTTCAGGGGCTCTCCGCCGAGCCCCTGATTATGTCTCGATAAATCCAGCCGATACCGAAAAGGATCGAAACGAGGAAGAGAGGACCGGAAATAATCACATAAGCGCCGAGATTGAATCGGCCCCATGCCCAGAGGATGTAGAATAACCCGAAGCCGAAGAAGAGGACGGCACCTACCCACTCCCACCGCCAGGCCACGATCAGGATCACGGCCAGGATCATGTGTGGGATCAGGTGCATGAACAGGGCCGCCACCGTTTCCCAGGGCCCGTACCCTTCGTTGAATACATCGAGGGCGAAAAGGCCAAGGAAGAGGATGAAGAGAACCGTCAACAACCGAGGGGCCCAAAAAAGAGCTCGCAACGTCCTCTTGCACATAGGTGTTTCTCCTCCAGCGTTAGTTGGAGGATGGCCCGGCTTCACGGCCGGATTGTTAGGTCTTCAAAACCGCACGGCTCACCTCCACAACCCTCTTTGTTGTGATTCCGAACTCCTCGAAGAGCGTGGTCCAGGGTGCCGAAGCTCCGAACCGGTCGATTCCCACGGCCTTGCCCCTGGTCCCCAGCCACTGGGGCCACCCCATGGTGGTACCTGCCTCCACGGAAACCCGGGCATCGACTTCGGGAGGAAGAACGACATTCCGGTAGCCTTCGTCCTGATCCATGAAGAGGCGCCAACTGGGCATGCTCACGACCCGGGTGGGGATACCCTCCGCCTCGAACTGGGACCGGGCTTCAACGGCAAGGTGTAGTTCGGAACCGCTTCCCATCAGGATCAGGGCAGGGGTCCCGCCGGAGGCTTCCTGCATGATGTAGCCACCCTGGCGGAGGCCGTCGGCCCCGTCTGCATTGGTCCGATCGAGGCAAGGGATTCCCTGCCTGGTCAGGGACAGGAAGGAAGGCCGGCTGGTTTGTTCCATGGCCACCTTCCACGCCACTGCCGTTTCCGCCGGATCCCCGGGCCGGAGGTCCACAAGGTTCGGGATGGCCCGGAGCGTCATGACGTGTTCGACAGGCTGATGGGTCGGACCATCTTCCCCCAGTCCGATGGAGTCGTGGGTGAACACATACGTGACGGGGATCTCCATAAGGGCCGCCATGCGAATGGCCGGCCGCATGTAGTCGGAGAAAACCAGGAAGGTGCCGGCGAAGGGCCTGACCCCTCCATGGAGGGCCATGCCGTTCAGGAGGGAGGCCATGGCGTGCTCCCTGACCCCGAAGTGGATGATCCGACCTCCGGGGTTATCGGCCAGGAGGTCTCCCCCTCCTATGATGTCCGTTTTGTTGGATCCCGCCAGATCCGCCGAACCCCCGATGAGATTCGGAATCTTGGCCCCCAGTGCCTGGAGAACCGTTCCAGAGGAAACCCGGGTGGCCTGTGCCTTTTCAAGGGTCACCAGATCCGGGACTGATGCATCCCAATCCTCCGGGAGTTCCCCGGCCATCATGGCTTCGAACTCAGCTGCCGCCTCAGGAAAGGCTTCCTGATAGGCTCCGAACCGTTCTTCCCATTCATCCTGGAGCTTTCGGCCCCGGATTTGGGACTCTTCCCGGCACCAGCTCAGGGCTTCCGGGTCAACATAGAAAGGCTCCATAGAGGGGTACCCCAGGTTCTCCTTGGTAGCCTTGATCTCATCCTCGCCCAATGGGGCGCCGTGGCTGCTTTCGCTTCCAGCTTTGTTCGGGCTCCCGAAGGCAATCTGGGTCCGGAGGATGATGAGGGTCGGTTGGTCCGCGTTGGCCCGAGCATCCTGCAGGGCCCGGTCCATTGCCTCCCGGTCGTTTCCGTCGCCCACTCTCAGAACATGCCAACCGTAGGCTTGGAATCTTCTCTCCTGGTCGGTACTGGATGCCAGGTCGGTGTCACCCTCGATGGAGATCTGATTGTCGTCGTAGATCCAGATGAGCTTGCCGAGCTTCTGATGCCCGGCCAGCTCCGCCGCCTCGTGGGAGATCCCTTCCATGAGGTCTCCATCGGAGCAGAACACATAGGTGAAATGATCTACGATGTCGTGTCCGTCTTTGTTGAATCTGTCGGCGAGCCACCGCTCGGCCATGGCCATGCCCACCGAATTCGCCACACCCTGGCCCAGGGGTCCGGTAGTGGTTTCGACACCGGGTGTGATCCCGAACTCCGGGTGCCCGGGAGTTCGGGCCCCCCACTGACGGAAGGATTTCAGATCCTCCAGGGTCAGGTCGTATCCGGTAAGGTGGAGGAGGGAATAGATGAGGGCGGAAGCGTGGCCCAGAGACAGGACGAAGCGATCCCTATCCGGCCAACTCGGGTCCAACGGGTTGTGTCTGAGATGTCGTGTCCAGACCTCGTACCCCAGAGGAGCCAGCCCCATGGGAGCGCCGGGGTGTCCGGAATTCGCTTTCTGGACCGCATCCATGGAAAGGACGCGGATGGCGTTGACGAGGTGCTGGTCCCGCTGGGGGCCTTGGAGGGCTGACATGCGATTTGGCTCCAGTTAGGAAAAAGAAGGCCGCCCGGATCCTGGGATCCGCAGCGGCCTCCGTTCACGGCGCTTGTGTTCGGGGAGATGAAGTCATCATCCCACGACGAAGTTGAGAAGTCGGTTGGGCACGAAAATCACCCGTTTTACCTCGAACCCTTCCAGGTGTCGAGTCACATTATCCTGAGAACGGGCCAGGGCTTCCACATCATCCTGCCCGGTACCTGCGGGAGCGTCCACTGTGCCCCGGAGCTTCCCGTTTACCTGGATCGCAACTTTTACGGTCTCCTCGGCGGCCTTCTCTGCGTCGAAGGAAGGCCAGTTGGCTCCGTCGAAAACAGAACCTGAGTGACCCAGGCGTTCCCAGAGTTCTTCGGCCAGGTGGGGGGCGAAGGGCGCAACCAGAACCACCAACGGCTCCACCTCGGCACGCACCGTTTTGCGTCCACCGGTCCGGACAGCATTCAGGTATTCCATCATTGCAGCGACGGCGGTGTTGTACTGGAGATTCGCCAGCTGCTCCGTCACCTGCTTGATGGTCTTGTGGAGTTTCTGCTCTACATCGGCGTCGGGGGCCGCATTTGGATCGGCGGATTCAATGGCGGATACCACCGTGCCAAAAAGGCGATGCAGGAAGCCGAAGGGACCCTGAATGCCCTCGTCCCGGTAGTCCCCTCCCTCGGCGAAGGGCCCGAGGAACATGAGATACACACGGAAGGTGTCGGCCCCGTACTCTTCGATGATGGGGTCGGGAACGATGACGTTTCCTTTGCTCTTCGACATCTTGGCCCCCCCACGAATGATGAGGCCGTGCTTCCGGAACTTGGTGAAGGGTTCCTCGAAATCCAGGTGCCCCATGTCCTTCAGGGCCATGGTGACGAAACGGGCGTAAAGGAGGTGCAGAACGGCATGCTCCTCTCCGCCGATGTAGCAGTCCACCGGAAGCCACCCCTTGGTGATCTCCGGATCCATGGCAACGTCTTCCCGGTCCGTTGAGGGATAACGCAGGAAATACCAGGAGGAATCCAGGAAGGTGTCCGAGACGTCCGTTTCACGCCTGGCCCCGCCCCCGCACTCGGGGCAGGTGGTTTTGTACCAGTCCTCCACCCGGGCCAAGGGACTGATTCCCGAGTCGTCGGGTTTGAAATCCTCGAGCCTGGGTAACACGACCGGCAGGTCTGCTTCCGGAACGGCCACCGGGCCGCAGCTGTCGCAGTAGATGATGGGGATCGGGGGACCCCAATACCTCTGCCGGGAGATGCACCAGTCATGAAGCCGGAAGTTGATCTGGGCCTCTGCCAGTTCCCGCTTCTCCAGCCACTCAACGATGGCCCTGGCGCCTTCACGCCATGGGAGGCCGTCGAAACGGTCTGAATTCACCAGGGCGCCGTCTCCCGCGTAGGCCTCTTCCAAGGGTGTGTCGGCATCATCCCCGGGACCCGCCACCACTCTGGGGATGGGTAGATCAAAAGCCTGAGCGAATTCGAAGTCCCTCTGGTCGTGGCCCGGCACGGCCATGATGGCTCCCGTGCCGTACTCACTGAGAACGTAGTCTGCGATCCATACCGGGATGGGTTTCTCGTTGGCCGGGTTCACGCAGTACGCACCTGTGAAAACACCGGTCTTCGTCTTGTCCACCTTCTGACGGGCCACCATGTCCATCTTGGCGGCCTCAGCCTGATAGGCTTCCACCTCGACCTTCTGATCCGGCGTGGTGATCTCGCCAACGAGAGGATGTTCTGGGGCCAGGACCATGTAGGTGGCGCCGAAGACGGTATCTGGGCGCGTGGTGAACACCGAGATGACCGGAGCTCCCTCAGGAAGAGCCACGCTCGCTACGCCCTCCGGTCCGTCCTCGGCTTGGGAGAGGACCGGAAACCTCAGGGTGGCCCCCTCGCTTCGCCCGATCCAGTTCTCCTGAGCTTTCAGGGTGGTCTCGGACCAGTCGATGGTCTTCAGGTTGTCCAGAAGCCGTTGGGCGTAGTCCGTAATCCGGAAGAACCACTGGGCTATGTGCCGTTGCTCCACGGCAGTGTCACATCGCTCACAGAGGCCGGTGAGAACCTGCTCGTTGGCCAGGACCGTCATGCATGACGGACACCAGTTGACGGGGGCTTCTTTCCGTTCGGCAAGGCCGGCCTTGAAGAGTTGGAGGAAGATCCACTGAGTCCACCGGTAGTACTCCGGCTCCGAAGTGTTGACCGTATGGTCCCAGTCGAACATGCCTCCGATTCGCCGAAGTTGGCGAGTGAAATTTGCCACGTTCTTTGGCGTCAGATCCATTGGGTTGACGCCCATCTTCAGGGCAAAGTTCTCGGAGTGGATTCCAAATGCGTCAAAGCCGATGGGCTCGAAGACGTCCTTGCCCAACAACCGCTGATACCGGCCATGAACGTCGGCGCCGGTGAAGGCGTAGATGTTACCGACGTGAAGGCCCTCGGCGGAGGGGTATGGGAACATCATGAGGTTGTAGAAGGGGTTCGGGGCCTTCTTGAACCCCTCAGGCGTGAAGCTGTTGGTCCCTCGTTCGTCCCAGCGCTCCTGCCATTTCACCTCGATGGGCCCTGGTGCGTAAACGTCCGTTCGGTCCGGTTCCATCATTTACCGCTTTTCGTGAATCGGAGGCCGGACGTCCCCTGACGACCCAACTCCTCCGGAAGGATGAGCCGCCAAGTTAGCCGTGGGTGGGGTCCGTTTCAACGTAGGGGGAGGGAATAAGTCGGGGCCCCGGTTGAGAGGGCGCTGGCCAACGGCCTTAAAGGGGTGGTCCTTCTGGAAGGAGTTCAAAAGGATCATCCACCGACGGGGCCCTTTCCTTGAGTTCGGCGACGGTGGCTTTCAGGTCCCCATCATGTTGGTCCAGGAGGGCCTGAAAGTCGGAAAGCCGGTGGAAATATCTCATTCGAGCAAGAAGAATGGCGTTATTCAGGGGTCGCCCCAGGAAGCTTTGAACGAGGTTGGAGCCCGCCGGGGAAATGGGAGATGGATCCATTCCTTCAGCGACCTGAAATCGACTCTGGTAGCTTCTGAATAGCTCCTCCCGGGCGGCGATCTTGTCTCCCACCGCCATGTCCGGGGCTCCATAAACAGCTTCCAATTCGCCGATGAACTCATCGAGGAAGCGGGAGAAGCCCTGATAGTCCGCCCAACGCTCCCGGGCCATCTGGCATTTGGGAACGTCTTGTGGCACCTCCTCCGGGCCGCAGAAAAACCGGATCGCCCCGGTCCGCCCTACAAAAGTCGCGAAGCTCTCGTTGAAACGGACGTTGCCTTTCACGAAAAGGTGGTTGTGGGACAGTTCATGGAGGATGGTCTCGACCAGATTTACGTCATCGTACCGGAGCAGGCTGGAAA
>CAYOVN010000193.1:4685-6031 GCA_964407425.1 uncultured Gemmatimonadaceae bacterium | reverse complement strand
GGCCGGACTGCTGATGCGGGGCGGGCAGGTGCAAATCTGGGCAAGGCTGCAGCAGAGGCGAGGCCCGGCGCCGCAGGGGGCGGCCGGGGAGGCGATTCGGGCCGGGGAGGCGCAAATGCGGGACGGGCGGCTGCGACACCCACCATTCAGGGCGCCGACACCGGAAGGGCAGCCCGAGATCAGCTCCGGGCTGCCGACCCAGCCCTCGCAGCCCGTTTCGGCCGATTTCAGGACGAGCTTGGGCTCACGGAGGATCAGGCCGACATCCTCACCGGTGCGGCGAATGTGGGTGACTTCTTCGAGGCTGCCTTGGAGGCGGGCTTAGAGGTGGGCTTGGAGGTGGGCTCGGAGGCGGGCTTGGAGGTGGGGAAGGGCGGAGAGCTTTCCGGCTCTTTCCCGGCGACGGCGCTCGCCAACTGGATCGTGAATGAGTTGCTCCGGGAAGTGAAGGGCCGGTCGCTGGCTGACCTGCCGGTGACCCCGGAGCAGTTCGCGGCTCTGGTGGCTCTCAGGGAAGAGGACGTTATCTCCCAGCCCGTGGCCAAGGAGATCTTTGCCGAACTCATCACCAAGGGTGGTGACCCCCGGGCGATGGTCCGGGAAAAAGGCCTGGAGAAAGTAGATGACACGGAGACGCTTAAACCACTGGTAGAAAAGGTCTTGGCGTCCAACCCGGGGAAGGTGGATGAGTACCGGGGAGGCAAGAAGGGGCTAATGGGCTTCTTCATGGGGCAGATCATGAAGGAAACCCAAGGCAAAGCTGATCCCAAGATGGTTCAGGAGCTGCTGAGGTCGGGGCTGGGGGATTAGGGCCGGGTAAAGGGGTGGGGGTTGGTGCGGTGGGTGGGGCCTGCGTGCTGGGGCTGGGCTGACGGGAGGCAGGTGTGGTGAGGGGTGGGCCTATTGGGTGCGCGGCGCATGGGGGACCGGCCCCTTCTTGGGCGACAAAACGTATCGGCCCGTGACGTCAAATCCCCAAAATGTCGAGGGTTCGGTCTTAGTTCCGGTTTGACAGCCCCAGGGGCTGCGAAATCCCCACGGAACGAGCGGCCCGACGTTCCCTGGGGATTTGACAGCCTTAGAGGCCGTCAAATCCCCAGAAGTCACCTTGTCCGGACATTTTGGGGATTTCGCGTCGCCTCCAGCGGGCTTTTTGGGCCAGGTTCATTGGTTGGCGGCCACGAACTCTTCCAATAAGGACGCCTGCCGGCGACGATTGCATCCGAAGGGCAAACGCCGCCCACACGGGGAACAATCTGCTCGAACGGGCAACAATCGGCTCCAACCGGCGACCGTTGGCTCAGACGGGCAGCGCCGACCCCCAGGGGCGACAATTGGCCTAGGGG
>CAYOVN010000193.1:2049-4585 GCA_964407425.1 uncultured Gemmatimonadaceae bacterium | reverse complement strand
GCAAACGCCGCCCACACGGGGAACAATCTGCTCGAACGGGCAACAATCGGCTCCAGCGGGCAACAATCCGCCCCAAGGGGTGACAATTCGCCGCCAATCAGCGACGATTGGCTGCGAGGGGTGACAAATCCCCGTAACTGGCTGTGGTTGGGGCTGATCGATGGTGATCTGGCCAACCGGCAACGAGAATTTCCGAACTCTTTTTCCTGGCCCGGTTTTCCTGGCCCGGAGGGCCACGAACCGACTCATGACTCTACGCGTACGTTTTGCCCCGTCTCCTACCGGATATCTCCACGTCGGTGGAGCCCGAACCGCCCTCTTTAATTGGCTTTTAGCCCGGAAGCAGGGCGGCGTGCTTGTCCTCAGGATCGAGGACACCGACCGGGAGCGCTCCAGCGACGAGCACACCCAGGCCATCGTCAAGGGTATGGAGTGGCTGGGCGTGGACTGGGACGAAGGGCCGTTTTTCCAGAGCCAGGGGCTGGAACGGCATAAGGCAGCGGCCCTTTCCCTTCTGGAGTCGGGTCAGGCCTTTCGGGATTTCTCCTCCAAAGAAGACGCAGCCAGGGACCGGGAGGAGGAGGTCGCCACCGGGAAGCGGACCCGACGAGCCCGGGAACGCTCCGACGCCATGTCCGAGGCCGACGTGGCCGCCCGGATCGAGGCAGGGGACACCTACGCCATTCGGTTCCGAGTGCCCGACGGCGAAACCGCCTGGAGCGACGGGGTCCACGGGGAATCCAGGTTCCGAAACGAGGAGATCGACGACCTGGTCATCCTTCGCAGCGACGGCACGCCTACCTACAACCTGGCCGTAGTTTCCGACGACGAGGAGATGGGGATCACCCTGGTCATGCGGGGCGACGATCATATTTCCAACACGCCGAAGCAGATCCTTCTGCACCAGGCCCTTGGAAACCCGGTTCCGAATTTCGCCCACGTGCCCATGATCCTCGGCCCGGACGGCAAGCGGCTCTCGAAGCGACACGGTGCCACCGCCGTCGGTGAGTACCGGAATGAGGGCATCCTGCCCGACGCCATGGTGAATTTCCTCGCTCTGCTGGGCTGGTCTCCGGGCGATGACCGGGAGGTATTCGGGAAAGGCGAGCTGGTGGACGTCTTTTCCCTGGAGCGGGTTCTGAAGAAGAGTTCCGTCTTCGACTTCAAGAAGCTGGAGTGGCTAAACGGACAGCATTTGGCAGCCACGCCAACGGGGGAGCTCCTGGCCCGGGTCCGTGAGCGGTTGGAGGAGAAGGGGCTGATTGCCGCGGGGGCCCATCCACCCATTGACCTGCCCTTCCTTGTGGATCTCCTGAAGACCCGGGCCCGGACGATCGAGGATCTATTGAATCAGTCCGAGCCCTATTTCCAGGCCGAACTGAGCTACGATCCGAAAGCGGTGAAGAAGCAGTGGGCGAAGGATCCGGCTGGCAACGCCGAACGACTGGCCCGTCTTCAAGCGGTCCTTGCCGACGTAGCCTGGAATCAGGAGGCCATTGAGGAGGCCGCACGAGGCCTCGCTGAGGAGTTGGAAATCGGGGCAGGAAAACTCTTTCAACCCTTGAGGTTGGCCCTTACCGGATCCTCGGCGAGCCCTGGCATCTTCGACGTTCTCGTGTTGTTGGGGCGGGACCGGTCCCTGGAGCGAATCGAAAAAGCGGTAAACATATTGCGCTCAGGGAACCTCCCCTCGGACGAGGGCCCTTGATGCCATTGAACAAAAGTCTTTCTTGACACCAAGGAATACAGCACATTAGGATAGCGAGCCGTCCAAAATTTTATCGTGTTTCTTGCTCCTGGTGTTCGGAGCGAGAATTCAGGCGTCGGAGATCTTGATGCTCCCGAACTTGACGGACATTGAAGGAAATATTCTGGACTACATGGTGTCCTACCTCAGGTCGAACACCTATCAGCCCTCTATCCGTGAGATAGGGGAGCGGTTCGGGATCAAGAGCACCAAGACTGTCTCTGAGCACCTTCAAGCCCTGGCGGACAAAGGCTTCCTGGAAAGGGATCCCTCCCGCTCCAGAGGTGTGAAGATTCTTGGTATGGATCTGGACGCACCGGGCATCGCGGTACCCTGCTTCTCCCGTCTTCCTGAAGACGGAAAGGGACCTCGGGCCGACCGGGCCGAAAGCTTCCTCACCATGGACCGGCGTCTGGCCGGTGAAAGAGGCGCCTTCTTCGTGCAGGCGACGGCGGAAGAGTTGGCTCCCCTGGGTTGTGTGGAAGGGGACTACATCCTCCTTCGGCCTGCCAGCGTTTCGGAGCTTCAGGATGGGGCCATCGTGGCGGCGAAGTTGGAGGGACGGGCCGGATACTATCGGTTCGCTCGGAATTCTTCCGCGATACGCTTTCATCCGATTGGCGGGCGAGCAGCTGCCACCGAAGTGGAAGACGCCACATCCGTAGTGGTTCTCGGGAAGGTCACCGGCATGTATCGGCGCATGGATCACCTCCCGGCCGCCGTCACCGCCATCGCCCACTGACCCTGGTGCAGGCCCCGGGAAACCTTCCCGGTCTTTCCAAATTTCCG
>CAYOVN010000193.1:0-1949 GCA_964407425.1 uncultured Gemmatimonadaceae bacterium | reverse complement strand
CCTCAGACGCCCTTTGGATGGCCCGGGCCCTGGAACAAGCACGCCTGGCCGGAATCCGGGGCGAGGTGCCCGTGGGCGCCGTTCTGGTGAGAGGCGAGACCCTTGTTGCCGAAGCCCACAACCTCACCGCCACCGCCATCGACCCTACCGCCCACGCCGAGGTCGTCGCCATCCGAAAGGCCGCCGCCCTTCAGGGGGATTGGCGGTTGGAGGATACGACCCTCTATTGCACCCTCGAGCCCTGCTCCCTCTGTTGCGGAGCCATCATTCTGGCCCGGATCCCCAGAGTCGTTTTCGGAGCTTCCGATCCGAAGGCTGGAATGGCCGGGACGTTGGGGAATCTGCTACAGGATTCCAGGCTGAATCACAGGGCCGAGGTCACGAGAGGCGTTTCCGCGGAAACGTCGGCTGAGATTCTTCGAGAATTTTTCCGGACGCGACGATGAAAGACTTCCTCCGGGCACCCCTGCAACTCCTGGCCCTCACCACCATCCTCGCCTCCTGCGCCCCCATCCAGGGCACCACCGGACCGGCTGGCCCGGCCAATGATCGGGACCAGGAGCGCCCCGGGCGGGAGGAGACGCCGAGAGTCGCGCCCCCGGAGACCGGCCAGCCCCCGACCACAGGCCGACCGACGAACCGCCCCGCCGCCCCCCGCTCCAACCAGCCGGCCCTCCGTCTGGCCGACGAGGTCCGGGCTCTATGGGTAGTCCGGACGACACTCACCAGCCCCGAGTCCATTCGGGCCATGGTGGATCGGGCCGCGGATGCCGGGTTCAACACTCTCCTGGTACAAGTCAGGGGAAGGGGAGACGCCTATTACAACAGCCGGTGGGAGCCCAAACCTCGGTCGGTCCTGGCCCATGGGCCTGAATTCGACCCTCTGGCCCTGGTCCTGCGGGAGGCCCATGCCCGTGGGCTTGGGGTCCACGCCTGGGTGAACGCCCATCTCATCGGCGGTGTCGGCGACCTGCCCTCCGATCCCACGCACCTGATCAGGGCCCGACCGGATCTTCTGGCGGTGCCAAAGGAGATGGCCCTGGAGATGTACCGGAGGGACCCCTTCTCACCTTCCTATTCCGAAGACCTCCTCCGATTCGCCCAAAGGAATACGGACATCATCGAGGGCATGTACACGGCCCCGTCCCATCCGGAGGTGAAGGAACACATCTACGGTATCTGGATGGATCTTGCGGAATCTTATGACCTGGATGGCATCCACTTCGACTACGTTCGCTATCCGAGTCCGGATTTCGACTATTCTGCAGGGGCCCTGAACCGCTTCCGGGAATGGGTCCTTCCCCGCATCTCCCCGGCTCGGCAACGGGTGCTGGATCAGGCCCTCCGCTCCAGTCCGCTGGCCTATGTGGACTCTCTTCCTGGACCCTGGAGCGAATTCCGCCGGGCCCAGATCACCGACCTGGTCGAGCGAATCTATCACGGGGTAAAGAAGCGCAAGCCGAGCCTGGTCGTTTCGGCGGCGGTCTTTGCCAATGCGGATGACGCCTTCGGCAGCCGGTTCCAGAACTGGCGGGGTTGGCTGGCTGACGGGATCCTGGATGCGGTTGCCCCCATGGCCTACACCTCGAGCAACGAGGTCTTTCAAAGGCAGATCCAGGAGGCCGTCGAGATCGGGGGGCGGGAAAGGGTCTGGGCCGGAATCGGCGTGTACCAGAATACATATCGGGGCACCGTGGACAAGATCCGGATCGCCGAAGATCTGGGCACCAGGGGCGTGGTTCTTTTCTCCTACGACTGGGCCGTCACCGATGGAGAAGGTCAGGGAGGACGGACCTTCCTGGAGAGTGTCGGCGCGGAGATGTTCCGGCGCTAGCTGCCCGAAGTTTCCGGCGCTAGCTGCCCTCGGCATCCGGCGGTAGCCGCCCCCTGAATCCGCCGTTCGATCCCCCCTTTGACAGACCCTCTGGGCCGCTTCTACTTTCCGCCCG
>CAYOVN010000192.1:0-6049 GCA_964407425.1 uncultured Gemmatimonadaceae bacterium | reverse complement strand
GGAGACGAGAACACGGTGTATGCCATGAACACCAGCCTCTTCCGATCCATCGATGCAGGAAAAACCTGGGAGGGGATCGACGTCCCCCACGGAGACGTGCAGGATCTGTGGGTGAATCCGGAGAACCCTGACTTCATGATCGTGGGGGATGACGGTGGGGCCCAGGTGAGCCTCACCGCCGGGGAGAGCTGGAGCACACTCCTGAACCAGCCCACGGCGGAGTTGTATCGGGTCGTTACCGACAACCGCTTCCCCTATCGCGTTTACGCCGCTCAGCAGGACAACAGCACCATCTCTCTCCCCAGCCGGTCCTCAGGTGGGCTGACGCCCTATGAAGAGTGGTACGACGTGGGTGGTTGCGAGAGTGGGCACATCGCCGTGGATCCCAAGGATCCGGACATCTACTATGCCGGGTGCTACAACGGGATGCTGGACCGGTTGAATCGGAGGACTGGAGAGAAGCGGAACGTCATGCCAGCGCCGGTTCTCGTGGACGGAATGGCTCCCAAGGACCTGGCCGACCGCTTCCAGTGGAATTTCCCCATCGTGTTCAGCCCCCACGACCCGAACACGCTCTACACCACGTCCCAGAGGGTGATGAAGAGCACCGACCAGGGGATGAGCTGGGAGGTCATCAGCCCGGACCTCACGACGGACGACGAATCTAAGCAGCCGCTACCTGGAGGGCCGCTTCAGCATGACCACACCTCGGTGGAGGTCTACACCACCATCTTTTCCTTCGCAGAATCCCCCCACACAGCTGGGGTGCTGTGGGCAGGGAGCGACGACGGGAAGGTTCATTTGTCTCGAAACGGGGGTGGCGATTGGGTTGATGTGACGCCGGGCGACCTGCCGGTGGATGGCACGGTCAACACCATCGAGATCTCTCCCCACCAGCCAGGACGAGTCTTTCTCGCCGTCCATAGGTATCGGATGGATGACTACCGCCCCATGGTTTTCCGTACCGACGACTATGGGGAGTCCTGGGAGATGCTGACCGACGGGTCCAACGGAATTCCTGGGGACTATCCGGTTCGTGTGGTGAGGGAAGACCCGGATTCCCGGGGACTTCTCTATGCCGGGACGGACTTCGGGCTCTTCGTCTCCTTCGACAATGGGGCCCATTGGCAGTCTTTCCAACAAAACCTTCCCATCACCCAGGTTGCGGACATGGTGGTGAAGGAGCAGGACCTGGTCGTCGCGACGCATGGGCGGTCCATCTGGATTCTGGACGACCTGACGCCGTTGCATCAGCTGGCTGGGGACGGTTCCGCGGAAACGTCGGAAAATGCCAGGATTAGCGAAGCCGGCAATATCCTCTTTGAACCCGGCCTCACCTACCGCCTCCAGCGGGCAGGCCGCGGGGGTGATAGGGCCATGCAGAACCGGCCCAACGGGGCGGTGATCCGGTACTATCTGACTGAAGAACCCGAAGAGGATGTTGAGGTCACCCTGACCTTTGCGGATTCCCGGGGAGAGGAGATTCGGACCTACTCCCGGAAGCCGGAGAAGGAAGACGACAGGAAGGTCCCAGCCTCCAAGGGGGCGAACGACTTCAACTGGGACCTGACCTATCCAGGGTTGGAGCTTCCCCCGAAGGCTCTCAACTATATGGGTTACAACGGGGGCCCCACGGTGGTACCTGGTGACTACCAGGTCACCCTCACGGTGGGAGAATGGAGTCAGACCCAGCCTCTCACCATCCTGAAGGATCCCCGCCTTGATCATGTTACCGACGCCCAACTCAGAGAGCAGATGGAGTTGGGATTCCAGATTCGGCAAAGGATGGAGGAAGGCTACATCGCCATCGAGACCATCCAAGCCGTCCGGGAACAGGCCACAGCAGTAGCGAAAAAAGCTGAGAAGGGCGGATTCGGTGATGAGTTGAAGACCATGGCGGATTCGTTGATCGCCAAGCTCGAACTCATCGAGGTGGAGCTGTTCCAGACCAAGGCCGAGTCGGGACAGGACATGATCAACTTCCCGCCCCAGCTCGTGAACCAGTTCGGGTGGGTGTACGGGATGCTGGCCCCGGCCTACGGACCGCCGACCGCCCAGGAGAGGGCACGGGTCAGCGAGTTGGAACAAGAACTCACCGGGCTCAGGAGTGGGCTACAGGCGATTCTGGATTCGGATCTGGTTGCGTTCAACACCAAAGTACAGGAGCTGGGAGTAGGGCCTGTGGTGATTCCGAAGCGGTAGGCGTCCTTCTGCCTGTCTGGCCAGCCTGCGGGGGTCTGGGTACGTTTCTTCCATTATGACCACAAACCCCAGACCCTCCAGGCGCTATTCGGACGAAGAGGTCCAACGCCTTCTTGGTCGGGCTGCGGACCTGGATAGCCAGGGCGGGAACCTCCCGGCCAGGGCCACTGGACCGACCCTGGACGAAATCGAGGCCATCGCCTCGGAGGCCGGGATCAATCCGGCCCTGATCCGCCAAGCAGCCCAGGAGCTGGACTCTCCCTCCGGGTTTGCGCCATCTCGGCCTCATTCCTCCGGTGGCTTCCTGGGGGCTCCCACTGTATTCGAGCTGGAGAGGGTCGTAGTCGGGGAGGCGTCTCAGACTACTCTCGAGCGATTGGTACCCGAGCTTCAGAGGGCATCCGATGGAGTGGGACATCCGTCCCTCCTTGGAAAGACGCTGACCTGGGTATCGCAGGATTCTTCGAAGACCAGAACGCTCCAGGTCACCGTTACAGTGGGTAGGGGTGAGACC
The DNA here is from genome assembly GCA_964407425.1 of uncultured Gemmatimonadaceae bacterium. Lineage (GTDB taxonomy): Bacteria > Gemmatimonadota > Gemmatimonadetes > Longimicrobiales > Gaopeijiaceae > JABDNZ01. Next base: position 3,333 of record CAYOVN010000192.1, on the reverse strand, counting down.
CGGCTGATCATCGAAGAGCGGTACGGGGCCCTTGCCGGGAGCCTTTTCGGAGGGATCATGGGTGGGGGCGGAACAGGGCTAGGCCTGGGTGTAGGCTTTGGTGTGGGGCTGGGTGCTTTAGGGTCGGTGGCCTTCGCCACGCTCTTCCCGGTGGGGATTATGGCCGGTGCCTGGGCTCTTTCCCGTGGGATCTTTCGACACACCGTCTTTGGCCGCATAAGGAAGCTGACCAGGTTGATGGACGAACTGGTGGCCACCGTCGAGGATGGTTTGAGGTACGCGCAGGAAGCCGACCAATCCTGATCTGATTGGAACTCGGACGGGGCCTGCTCGATCCAGCCTGCAACTCGTTCCAATTCGGAACCGGCACCCGTGTGAGATCCCGCCACCATCATCTCTCCGAGACTCCTCTTCAATGGGAGGGACGGCTCCCCAAGGGAGGCCAAATCGCCTGTCCCCCTAGACCGTAGGGGTGGTGGAAAGTCACTTTGTGGAGTGCTAATGAGGGGTGGCTGCGGAGGAGGGGTGACTTCCTTGGTAGATATCGGGTCTATAGCTGCTGAAAGGTAGAGACTGCCCTTGGCCGGAGATGACCAGGTAACGGATGAAGAACTGCTGACCCGGATACGGGAGGCGGGGGAGGGTGACCTTCGTCCTTTCGAGGAGTTGATCCGCCGATATCAGGGGAAAGTGACCACGAACTGTCGGTTTCTTTCCGGATCTCCGGACGATGCGGAGGATCTGGCCCAAGAAGTCTTCATGAAGGTCTATTTCGGACTCGCCGGTTTTGAAGGACGGTCCTCATTCAATACCTGGGTGCAGCGGATCAAGTCCAATCACTGCATCAATTTTGTGAAGAAGAAACGTCTCTCGACGGTGGACCTGGACTCCCCGGGGGTGGAAGGTGCAAGCGGGATCCCACCCCAGGCCGAACGTGAGTTGGAGAAGGAAGCGACGAAGGCACGGGTGGGTGCCGTCCTCCTTCAATTGTCGGAGACGCTGCGCATACCCCTGGTTCTGAGGGATATGGATGGGATGGCGTATGATGAAATCGCCGAGGAACTGAGCATTGGCCTTTCGGCTGTGAAGATGCGAATCAAGCGTGGGAGAGAAGAGTTTCGAAAGCTGATGGATGCCCTCGAAACTGAATCTCCGGCCTGAACTTACCGGGATCCGAAGATATGGATGATCCAAAAGACAGGGACAGTGGACTCGGCGAGACCGATGATCTGGGAGAGCCCATACGGGAACTCAGGGAGCTTTCCACTGAGGTCTCGCCAGGGTTCCTGGGGCGAGTTCTCTCCGGAATGCGTCGTAGGTCTTTGGTCGGCCAGTTCGCCACAATGGCCTGGACCGCTTCTGCCCTGGCCTTCTTCGAATTCCTTTCAATGATCTTCTCGGTTTTTGATCCCGGGACACCGGGAGAAAAGGAGGGTCGGACCGATGGGTGAACAAATCCGCCAACAACTCCTGATGACGTATCAGGGGGTAGTGGAGTCCCTCATCGCCTGGACTCCGACGGTCCTCCTTGCGGTGGTGCTGTTTATTTCGGCCCTGGTGGTCGCCAAGGTGGTAGAGCGCATCCTTCGAAGTGTCATGACCCGTCTCCGCTTCGACACCATGATCGAGAAGGTCGGGATCGATCAGGCCATTCAGAAGCTCGGGATGCGGGAATCGATAAACGTCGTGGTTCCCAGGATCGTCTACTATCTGCTTCTCTTCCTCTTCGCCAAGACCGCGGCGGATTCCCTGGGGCTGGCGGCTATTTCCGCTGCCATCGGGTCCTTCATGGCGTACCTCCCCAATATCGTGGCCGCTCTACTGATTCTCATCCTGGGTAGCGCTGCGGCTCAATTCGCCGGTCGGGCCGTGGCGGAGGCTGCAGGGAATTCGGGGATCGAATTTGCCTCCTCTCTTGGGGGGATGGTCTCGGGGCTGCTCCTTTTTGTTCTCGGAATCATGGCGATCAGCCAGCTCCAGATCGACACCGAGATCATCCGGGTCGTGACGACGGCAGTCCTGGCCGGAATGGCCCTGGCTTTCGGCCTGAGCTTCGGGTTGGGCAGTCGCGACATCACCCGGAACATTCTGGCTGGGTTCTACGCCAGAAAGACCTTCGAGCTCGGCAAGGAGCTCGAAGTGAGGGGGGAGCGGGGTGAGTTGAAGAGCATCACCCCCACTCAGACTCTTCTCCAACAGGATGACCGAGTGGTGGCCGTGGCCAACTCTGTGTTCCTGGAAGAGGTTGTGAAGCAGTAGGCCTATCCCACTGGAGCCCAGAAGAGGAAGAGGTCGTCCAGGTGGACGTCCGACTTCTCCAGGCCCACCTCGAAGCTGTCCAGTTCCTCGGCGGTTTCGTTCCACTTGTCCCAGATCTCCGTCAGCTCGATGCCCAGATCCTCCTCGAGCTCCTGGATCGCATCCTCGTAGTCTTCCAGTTTTTCTTCGGCACTCCGGAGTCGCTCCTTCGTGCGACGGGTCTGGGAGCGTCGGGACGAGATTCCTGAGAGGCTCCTGGTTCTTCTCCGGCCTCCCAGGAACATGGAAAGGACCTCGCCGGCCCCAGAGATAATCTCCTGCTGGCGCCTTTGGTCCGTGTCCACTTCCAGTTCTCTGACCCTCCGCTCAGCCTGTGATACGCGGTTGCTCGCGGTCTTGAGCTTGGCTTCGAATCGGTCCCTGAGCTTCTCGGCTTGGGCGTCCGCTCGTTCCTCCGCGACCTCGAGGCACCGCTTCAGGAAGCCCTCCTCCGACTCACCCACCCGGGAGTACAGTTTCAGAGGGGTGTTTCTGAACAGGGTGAGAGAGAGGTTCCGGTATAGGTGCTCCACGATGGCCCTCTTGGAGCTCTTGAAGAATGCGGGCTTTTCAAGGGAGAGATCCGGCAGTGCGAAGACCACATCCCCCTGGGGCCCTTCCCGGAAATCCCTTTTGTCGTGGTCGACGATCCGAGCTCCCTCCAACCCCAGGGGCTCCTCCAGTGGAAAGAAAACCGCTTCCCATTCCTCCGTATGACGGAGGTCACCCTTCTGATCATCGAAGAGCAGACTCACTCGGGCCGCCAGCCCAGCCTCTAACCGTCGGCCGCCGGGAACGACGCCGATTTCCCCACTCCATGGTGCAGATGGGTCCAGGTACCGAACAGGAATTTCAGAGGGAACCCTTGGGGCCAGGGGGCTCTCATCCGCGGCTAGCGCCGGGGCTGTCGGTGTCGATGGAGCCGCTTTGGGGGTGACTTCGGCTCTCGTGGGTCCTTCCGTCACTTTGGGAGGCGCCGCTCCAGCCGGTTCCCCCGCCGGTTCCCACGCCGGTTCCCCCGTCGGTTCCGATGCG
>CAYOVN010000191.1:0-6057 GCA_964407425.1 uncultured Gemmatimonadaceae bacterium | reverse complement strand
GCCGAGGTGATGTCACGGGCTGTCGGGCCTCGACCCATCTCTACAACATGCCGGAGGAAGTGGACGAACTGCTCGGGTGCATCAAGCACATAGCGGAGAACCCGGCGAAGTTTATGTAACGATCTAGTCCACCCCCTTCACCCACTCATCGAACCACCCGATGAAGCGGGCCCACATGTCGAACTTGTTCTCGATGGCTCTCGGGGTATGGGATTCGAAGGGGTACTCGTAGAGGACGGCGGTTTTCCCAAGCTCGGTGAGGGCGTGGATCATTCGCCGAGATTGGAGCGGGAAAGTGCCCGTGTTGTTGTCATCGCCCCCATGATACATGAGCATTGGTGTGTCGATCTGGTCGGCCTTGAAGAACGGGGACATCTCGATATATGTGTGGGGAGCTTCCCAGATGGCCCGACGTTCGGCCTGGAAACCGCTGGGGGTGAGGGAGCGGTTATATGCCCCGTCCCCTGCGATGCCGGCCTTGAAGAAGGGGGCGTTGGCGAGGATGTTGGCGGTGGCGAAGGCTCCGTAGCTATGGCCCCCATGACCGATCCGGTCGATGTCCACCACACCCAAGGCATCCACGGCCCGGATTGCGCCGTACATGGCGTCCACCAAGTTCCCGATATACGTGTCGTTGTAGTTCTCACCGATGATGGGAATCTCCGGGTAAACCAGGGCGTACCCTTGGGTCAGCCACAGGTCGGACCATCGGAGCCAGCTCATATGGGTGAAGGCGTTCTTGTTCCGGGAACGGACCACTGAGTTCTGATACAACTCGGGCCGCTCGTACTCCCGAGGATAGGTCCAGAAGATGGCCGGGACTTCCTGTCCCTCCACGTAACCGACAGGGAGAGAGACACGCCCGTGGACCTTGAGCCCGTCACGGCGCTCGAACTCGAAGTCGATACGTTGGGCCGCCGTCACCTCAGGGAAGGGATCCACATTGTTGGTGAGGTTCTCCCAACTTCCGTTCTCCCACAGAAAACTGTCGGGAAAGTCGGTCATGGATTCCCGGCTGACGATCATCCGCTCCGCGTCCGGATCCAGAATGCCGAGCGGCCGGTCGAAGGAGTCGGTGGCGCCCTCGAAGAGCCGGTCGGTGGAGCCGTCCGAGAGGTTCAGCCGGTCGACAAAGGGTTGGGGCCGGAAGTCTTCTTTGTATCCGGCGCCCGTCAGGTAGGTTGTGCGCCCGTCGCTCGAAATCACGGCGTAGGAAATGCCGTTCCCGGTTTGTTTAGTAGCGAGGTCGCCGAGCAACTCCGTTGGATCACTCGTGTCGTAGAAGTCCACCACGATCCGGCGGGTCGGTGTCGCCGAACCGAGGCGCCAATAGGCGATACCATCATCCCCGTCCTTCGACACCGTGGAGAGGGCGTGCACCCCATCCAGTGAATACATCACCGACCCGATGGGGTCCTCGCTCTCGGCCATCACTTCAGCGTCATCGAAGTCGAAGGGGGCGGACACCCGCATGAGGTGGTCAGGGCGCGGCACATCCGGGTCATCCTCATCTCGCTCGGCCCGTTCCAGATATCCGAGACCCGACCCGTCGGGGAGCCAGGCCATAGCCCGTGGCCCGCCACCACCACCACCCCTTCCAGATCCACCACCCTCGTTGAGGGGTCGGTAGTCGAGTTCCGAAACTTCGGACCCGGTCCGGTCGAGAACCACTGTAGCCCGGGGGAAGCCACCATAGCTGGTGATGTAGCTGAACGGACGTTCGATCCGGGTCGCCAACAGGTGCTGTCCGTCCGGACTTAAGGAGAGGGACTGGTACATCCCGGGCTCACCCAGGGGACGGGGCGAGGCGCCGGGACGGAGCTCCGCGATCTGACTCCGCGTGTAGAACTCGAAGAGCACCTCGTCGTGGGGATTTTCGAGAAGGTTCGGGAAGGTCCTGGTGGAAGTGGGCTCCTCCCGGGTCCGACGGGTCAGCGGTCCCGTTGGGATCGGGTTTCGGGCAGGCTCCGGGCCTCGATTCGACGGAACCAGGAGGGTGATCACCGTACCCTCGGGCGTCCACTGAAGCATGTTCGACGGCTGGGTCCCCTGGCCCCGGGCGCTCGTCCCCACGGTGGCCAGAACCCGGGCTTCGCTGAGGCTCTGGGTCCGGCCGGACGCCGGGTCGGCTATCCATACCTCGGTATGAGTCGGGAGGTGAGCGAGGAAGGCCATCTGGCTGCCATCCGGCGACCAGGTGAAGTCACTGGCAAAAGAGCCCGCAGGCAGATCGACCTCCACGAAACGCTTCCGGCTCAGGGAGTAGAAGCGGAAGCCGTCGATTCCATAGGTGTCGAGGTGCCAGAGTCGATCGGTCTTCGGCCTGATCTCCAGCTCGGCCAGGCGGTACGTCTCCCTGGACATCAACTCCAGGGTTGAGAGCTCGTTGATGTGAGGGATGAGAAAGTGATCCCCGTCCGGGCTCATATAATCGAGGGAAGCGTAGTTCTTGTCCGACTGAAGAATCCGCTCGATTTCCGCCGGCGGCCGCTGGTAGCTCGATGCGTCGGGATTCTCGGTGGGGCCTTCACGCTCCTGTGCTATTCCGGGGGACGCCAGGACGAGAAAGAGGAAGGCACTGACGAGGAGGAAACGGTAGGATCTTTTCATGTCGGTCACTCGGGTCATGTCGGTCACTCGGGAATGTCAGGTGTCAAAGTCGGCGTCCACTTCGTGGTTGATTTCCGATGTGCAAACTGCGGTCCGGGACGCTCCGGCAACACCCCCGGGCGGGGAGTCCGGGCCTCACCCCCAGAAGAGCAACCGAGCCGCAAACACCACGGTCGTCACAGTGACCACATTCCGGACCCACTTGTGGCCTTTGAGGATCTGAAGGCGGACTCCAACCATTGCCCCGGTGAAGTTCCCCACCGCCAGCGCCAACCCCATGGCCCAGTCCACCTTTCCACTCCAGGCGAAAAGGGCCAGGGCCAATGGGGTGAAGCCCAGGACCAACGCCACCTTCAGGGCATTACCCCGGATGAGGTTCAGTCCCGCTGCGGATGTCACCGCCAGGATGATGAAACCGACCCCCGCCTGGATGAACCCTCCGTACACGCCCACCAGAAAGAAGAGAGCGGCGAAGACCCAGCGCTTTCCACCGGTGGGAGGGAGTGGAGTCTCTTCCTCCGGCGGCGTCACCGGCCGCCAAATGGACCATGCAGCCGCCCCCACCAGGACCACGGCCAGGATCTTCTGAAAAGCCAGATCTCCTATGCGGACCGCCCCCAGAGTGCCGACCACAGCCCCTACCACGGCGGGGGGGATAGCCAGCAGCACCCACTCTTTCGAAATCAACTTCCGACGATGAAAACTCCAGGACGCTCCCACATTCTGAATGAGTATGGCGACCCGGTTCGTTCCGTTGGCCACCGTCGGGGGAAGTCCGAGGAAGATCATCACAGGCAGGGTGAGCAAGGAGCCGCCCCCGGCAATGACATTCAGGGTCCCAGCCACCAGGCCGACCAGGAAGAGGAGAAGCGAGGAAGTGAGGGCTTCAGGCACAGGTCGCTCATGGTCAGAGTGAGACGAAAACCGGCCCATCAACCTGGTCAGGAACGGGGCGGGGCACCAGACTAGGGCGGTTGAAGTGCCTAACCTTCAGCAGTAAGGTTGGTACCGCGGGCAATCAAGGGCGTGACTCTGAGGAGTTTGACCCCATGAACACGAACAGAAAAATGAGGCCCCTCGTCGGGTCTCTGGGACTCTCGGCGGCAGTTCTGGGAGTGGCCATCTTGTTCGGCTGCCAAAGCGATCCCCCGCAGGACCCTCCCTCCACAGCCAACCAAAAAGTACAGGGCCGGGGAGAGGGGAAAGACAACTGGTACGACGCCCTTCCGCGCCCGGCCTGGTCCGAATTCGAACTCGTGGACCAGAGCCAGCCCTGGTTCGAGGTGTACGAGGTCGCCCCCAGCGTCTTCGCCATCTACGAACCAGGCCAGTTCGAAGAAGTCATCTCCTACCTCATCGTCGGCTCGGACCGGGCGCTCCTGTTCGACACGGGACTGGGCATCGGAAACATCAGGCAAGTGGTCTCCGACCTCACTCCCCTCGAGACCGTCGTGGTGAACTCTCACACTCATTATGACCATGTCGGGGGAAACCATCAGTTCGAGGAGATCTACGGTACTGACAATGAGTTCTCCCTGGGCAATGAAAAGGGTCGACCTCACGAAGCGGTGAAGGAGTTTGTTGGGGATGGCTGGATATGGAAGCCGCTGCCGGAAGGGTTCTCGTCGGAGGAATTCATCAGTGCCCCATTTACAATCACCCACGTTGTAGCAGACGGGGAAACCATCGACATCGGGGGCCGAACCTTCGAGGTCATTCTGACTCCCGGGCACGCGCCTGACGCCCTCTGTCTCCTGGATCGGGAGAACCGACTGCTCTTCGTCGGGGACACCTTTTATCCGGCATCCCTTTATGCCCATCTCCATGGCTCGGACTTCCAGAGCTACGAGGAGACGGCGGGTCGCCTGGCGACACTGGAGGCAGATGTCGACTTTATCCTGCCCGCACACAACGAGCCGCTGCTGGAGGGTACCTACCTGACGGCATTCCGAGATGCCTTCCAGGCAATGAGGGCCGAGGGGACTCCGTTCGTGATGACCGATGGCGCCCGGGAATACGCCTTCGACGGGTTCAGCATCATCGTCTCCGATCCGCCCCCGTGGGCTCACTAAGCCTCGGCCTCCACCCCATGGAAACCCGATTACAACTTCAGGAGAAGCGATGTCTTCCGGGAAACTTACCGTAGCCCTGGCCCAGATCTCACCTGTGTGGCTCGACCGGGAGGAGACGATCCAGAAGGTCGGCCGATGGATCGATCAGGCGGCGGACAAGGGCGCTGAGTTGGTAGCCTTTGGTGAAACCCTGGTGCCCGGGTACCCCTTCTGGCTTGCCCACACCGGGGGGGCAAAGTTCGACTCGAAGGTGCAGAAGGAGATTCACGCCCATTACCTGGATCAGGCTGTCGATCTCGACGCCGGCCACCTGGACGCTCTCTGCGACCGAGCGAAGAACCATGGGATCCATGTCATGCTCGGTTGCTACGAGAGACCCCGGGACCGGGGTGGTCATACGGGCTACTGCTCGCTGGTTTCCATCGATTCATCCGGATCGATCCAAAACGTTCACCGGAAGATCATGCCGACCTACGAAGAGCGTCTGAGCTGGGGAACCGGAGACGGTCATGGTTTGAACGTTTTCCCGGTGGGGCCCTTCAAGGTGGGAGGATTGAATTGCTGGGAAAACTGGATTCCATTGTTGAGGTCGTCCCTCCATGCCCAGGGTGAAGATCTGCATGTGGCCGTGTGGCCAGGAAGCCCGAGGCTCACCCGGGACATCACCCGCTTCATGGCCCTTGAAGGCAGATCCTTCGTGCTTTCCGTGTCAGGTGTTCTCAGGCGGGAGGAGATCCCGGAGACCATGCCACACCGGGAGCTGATTTTGGCTTCGGTTCCGGAGACGATGGCAGACGGGGGTTCGTGCATCGCGGCCCCCACCGGGGAATGGATCATCGAGCCCGCCGATGGAGCGGAGCAACTCCTCATGGCTGAGCTGCCCCTGGGTTTGGTCTACGAAGAACGCCAGAACTTCGATCCTGCTGGTCACTACTCCAGGCCCGACGTGGTCCGACTCCACGTCAACCGTGAACGACAATCCATTGTGATCGATGATCCCGAACTGGGCGGGGTGGGAGAGGACTAGGAGCACCACTATGTCGAACAGGCCCCAAGGTTTGGACCCGGAAAACACCAGTCCGGAGCTGGTAAAAGAGATCGGTGACCGGGTCACCCGAATCATCTCCGACTGTCTCACATCGAGGACCACCCAGTCCATCACCGACCCTACCGGCGTCGGGGAGCTGCGGGACCTCTTTGTTGAGCCCCTTCCCAGGATGGGAATCGGACATGAGGAGATTCTGGACCTTTTCGCGGACAGGATCGTCCCACACACCCTGGTGAGCACCAGCCCTGGATACCTGGGGCTCATGAACCCCACCCCGGTGACCATGGGCATCTTCGCCGATGCCCTCACCAGCCTCATCAACCAGAA
>CAYOVN010000190.1:0-6067 GCA_964407425.1 uncultured Gemmatimonadaceae bacterium | reverse complement strand
TGAGCGGCCACGACGACCTCACCGGGACCCGGGCGGCGGCGTTCGGCGGCACCACCAGTGTTATCGATTTTTCGAACCAGGTTCCTGGCGGATCCCTGGCCAGGACCCTCCAGGACAAGGGGGAGGAGGCCGACGGGAAGGCACTGGTGGATTGGGGTGTCCATCCGGCCATCACCCGGCCGGACGAAGGCACCCTGGCAGAGATCCCCGCGGTGGTGGCGGCCGGGGCTCCGACCATGAAGTGTTATATGACCTATCGGGAGGACGGCCTTCTGATTGAAGACGCCGATCTCGTTCGGGTCGTGAAGCCCCTTACCGAGGCCGGGGGCATGCTCATGCTCCACGCCGAGGACAACGACGCCATCGAGGCCAACGTCCCGAGGTTGATTGGCGAGGGGAAGACCGCTGCCATCTACCACGCTCGCAGCAAACCTCCTGAGGTGGAAACCGAGGCCATTCGCAGAATCATCGACATGGCCCGACAGACGAAGGGGCGCTTCTTCATTGTCCATCTGGCGAGCCCCGGCGGACTGGAACTCCTGACCGATGCCATGCAGGAGGGCCTGGATATCCGTCCGGAGACCTGTGCCCACTATCTCCTTTTCAGCGAGGAGGTTTTGAGGCGGGACGACGGAATCAAATGGATCTGTTCCCCACCCCTGAGGGATACCGAGGCCATGGAGGTTCTCTGGCAGGGTGTGGCGGATGGGCGGATTCGAATGGTGACCTCTGACGACGCGGCCTATTCGTGGGAGGCGAAGCTTTACGGGAAGGACCGCTTCGACCTCTGTCCCAATGGGATCCCGGGTATCGAGCCCCGCTTTCAAATGCTCTACTCCGAGGGGGTGGCCAAGGGCAGAATCTCCCTTCCACGGTTCGTGGAGATCGTGTCATCGGAGCCGGCTCGGCTCTTCGGTCTGGCTCCAAAAAAGGGAAGGTTGGAACCTGGGGCTGACGCGGATATCGTACTGATGGATCCGGATGCCCGCTGGACCATGGGGAAGAACACTCTCCATATGGGAGCTGACTGGTCTGCGTACGAAGGCATAGAGGTGACAGGGAAGATCCAGAAGGTGTTTTCCCGTGGGGAGCTCCTTATCGATGGAGAGGAGTGTCTGGGAATCCCCGGCCGCGGGCGGTACCTGCATCGGAGGCTGAATGGCTGAGCGACTCTTCTCCGGCGCTTCACCCGAAGAGGTTGAGGCGGCCCTGGCCCCTCTTGTGGATTTTCAGGAGGAAGGCCTCCACATCGCCGACCTGAACCTCCTCATCGAAGAAGGCCTTCTTCCCCATCTCATGCGATACGACCTTCCCTCCTTCCAGGGGCTGTTCAACGCAAAGCTGGAGGAGGGGGCGACGTTGGGCGCGGAGGTGGCCCTGGAATGGAACCAGGGTGTCACCAATTGGCAGGTCTCCCCCGGTGGATCCACCCTGGAGGAGATGTGCTGCAAAGCCCTTTGCAGGCTTTTCGGTTTGGGCCCGTCCGCAGAAGCCACCGTCCTGTACTGCGGCACCTACGCAAATCAGCAAGCCCTCTTTATGGCTCTTTGTGCCAGGGCCGCTCAGGAGGGGTTCGATTTTCCTCAGAAAGGGCTGGCGGGATTCCGCGACCCTTCCGCCTTGGCAGTTCTGGTTTCAGAGGACGCCCACTTCTCTCTGAATCACGCGGTTCGATTCCTTGGGCTGGGTGAGGATTCCCTGATCCAGGTAAAAACCGACCAGAACCGACGCATGGACGTGGAGCAGCTCCGGGAGACCCTCCAGGGGTTGGAGGGAAAGCGGGATGTGTTCTGCGTAGTGGCCACGGCCGGGACCACTTCAACGGGGTCCGTGGACCCGATCCAGGAGATCGGGGAGATCTGTCGTGAGGTAGGCACGTGGCTTCACGTGGATGGGGCCTATGGATTGGCCTACGGATTGGTGCCGGAAAAGGCCCCCCTGTTCAAGGGCCTGGACCAGGCTGACACCATCTGCTGGGATCCCCACAAACAGATGGGTGTCCCGATTCCGAACTCCATTTTGTTTGCTCGGGACCGTGAGTTGTTCAAGCCCATGGCCCTCTTCAGCCACTACTGGAACCGGGCCGACGCCCAGGGGGCCAATCCAGGCCTCAAGTCCATTCCCAGTACACGGCCCTTCTCCGCCCTTCCCTTAGTCACCTCCATCCGGCACCAGGGACTGGGTGGCGTCGTTTCCCGACTCCGAAAACCCCTCGATGCCATCCAAGGCTTGTATGAGGAGCTGAAGACGTATGGGGATGTGGAGCTGCTTCACGAACCCGACACAGGCATTCTCTGTTTCAGGATGATTCCTTCGCAGATGTCTGATGAAGAGTTGAACCGGCTTCAGGAACACATCTACCGCACCATCCTCAAGAAGGGGAAACGCATCTTCTCTGTTTCCCAGGTGGGTGAGAAGGCGGCCCTCAGAGCCGTGGCCATTATTCCCGAGGTCACGACCAGGGCCCTACTCGACACGGTCTTCGAAGCCCAACAGATAGCTGGCGCCTTCCGTTGATCTGACCTCACAACCCTCCGGCCGAACCTGCCCATGATCGATACCATCCTGGACGTTGCCGCCCGCATCGATGCGCTCCTATGGGGCCCTTGGACCCTGGTGTTCATCGGGTGTGTGTCCCTGTTCCTGACCTTTCGAACCCGGGTGTTTCAGGTTAGGGGGATCGGGGAGATTTTCCGAAACACCTTAGGGAGTCTCCTGGGGGGGTCGACGGCAGCTCACCAGGATTCAGCGGAGGAGAGGGAACGGAAAAAGGGCAGGATGACGCCCTTCCAGGCTACATCAACGGCCCTGGCCAGCACAGTGGGAATGGGTAGCATCGCCGGCATGGCCGTGGCCCTTTCTATCGGGGGTGCCGGGGCAATTTTTTGGATGTGGCTTCTGGCCCTGATCAGTACCATCACCAAGACGGCAGAGATCACACTTGCCGTGCACTACAGGGACATCGATGAGACGGGGCGGATCAGGGGTGGCCCCATGTATTACATCAGGAGAGGGCTCGGCTGGCCGGCTCTCGCCAGCGTGTTCAGTCTGGCCATCATCGCCAATGCCCTATTCAGTGCGAGTCTACTCCAGGCCCATACGGTGGGCCGATCCTTTTTGGCCTCCTATGGAACGGATCCCTATCTAGTGGCCGGGCTCATGACCTTCGTCACGGCCACGGTGGTCATTGGGGGAATCCGACGGATCGGCCGGGTGAGTCAGGCTTTGGTTCCCCTCATGTCACTGGTCTACATCGGTGGGGGCCTGATCCTCTTTATCGTGAACTGGCGGGAGATCCCTCAAGTTTTCGGTTCCATCTTCCACTATGCGTTTGCACCCATCCCCGCGGTTGGGGGCTTCGCAGGAGCGGCCGTGATGCAGGCCATCCAGCAGGGCGTCTCCAGGGGGATGTTTTCCAATGAAGCTGGGATGGGGACCGCTCCCATGGCCCATGCCACGGCGGAGACAGCCCATCCTTTCCAGCAGGGGATGTGGGGGGCCTTCGAGGTCTTTGTGGTGACCTTCGTCATCTGCACCATCACCTGCTTTGCCGTGTTATCGACCGGGGTTCTTTCCAGCGGGGAATCCGGGATCGAGTTGGTGATTATGGCCTTCTCGTCCGTCTTTCCGGATGCCGTTGCCGGCAACCTTATTTCCTTCTGCATCCTCTCCTTCTGCCTCTCCACCCAGATCGGCTTCTTCATCTACTTCGAAACCGCTCTGGTTGATGTGTTCGGGAAGAAGCTGACCCGCTGGATCCGATACCTCTACTTCATCCCACCCCTGGTGTTTGCCGGGGTGGCCGATGTGGACCGGCTCTGGGTTTTCGCCAATATCGCGGTGGCCATCTGTGCTATTCCCAACCTCATCGCGGTCCTGTCTCTGAGTGGGGCTTTCATGACCCTGATGACGGACTACCTCTCGGGTCGGAAGCAGTACGCCACCAGCATCGTGGATCGGTCGAAGGACTACGTGAGGAATGGGGAACGAACATGAAGGATGTGGATCGACTCTCATTCCAGCTGGGCATGATCAACTGCTTCGCCGAGATGGTGGCGGTGCGGGTGAAGAGGTTGGCCATCAGCCCCCCGCTGGTTCCGGAAGATTACGAGGCTCTGCGGGATGCCTCCGAAACCATCGTGAACGGGTCGGGAATCCGCTCCCATCTGGACACATCTCTCCTGATCACCGACCTGCAATCCCCCGAGTTTACCCGGGGGAAATGGTCGATCCTCTATTTCAAAGACGAGGGTACCCTGGACGCGTACCTGGAGCTAAAGGAGAGGAAGGCCGCCTTGGAGGAGGCTGGATCCTACACGCCCGATTCCCGCCGGGAGATCTCCCGGGAATTCATGAGGCTTCTGAGCTACCCTGAAGAAACCATCGAATCCAAGCTGAGGGCTGGCGGTAAAGAAGACCCTTTTTTGCTCGACATCGAGGACTGACTCCACCATGCGAATCCTTCTCATCAACCCCAATAGCGATCCCGGAATGACGGCGGCCATTCAGGAGTCCGCGTTGGCCTACGCCGAAGGGGCTTTCGAGGTTGTCACCGTCGGAACACCGGAGGCCCCGAAGTTCCTGGAGAGCTACGAGGACGAGATCCGGTGCGGGCCGGGAGTAATGAGAATCCTTCGGGAGAATGAGGCTGATTTCGATGCCTTTGTCATTGCCTGCCATAGCGACTCCCACCTCCATGCCGCCAGGGAGTTGACTGCCAAACCCGTCATCGGCATCGGGGAAGCCTCCATGAAGTTGGCTTCTTTCCTGGGGCACAACTTCAGCGTAGTCACGACCCACCAACATTCCGTCCCGGGAAAACTTCTCCAGGTAAGAGCCTGCCACCTTCAGGACCTCCTGGTTTCCATTCGGGCTCCGGAGGAGGGCGAAGAGGGGTGGAGTGATGAGGGCCTCTTCATGGAGCTCTCCCGCAGGGCCATCAAAGAGGACGGAGCAGAGGTCATCGTACTGGGCTGCGCTGGGTTGAGCGGAATGGATCGGAAGATCCGGGAAGCCCTGAACGTACCGGTCCTGGATGGTGTGGCCTGTGCCTTGATCATGGCCTCAGGATTCGCCCGCTACGGCGTCGGCACCAGCAAGGTGTTGGGTTACAATCCGGACTACTGATTACCCCCGAGCGAAAAAGGACTCTAGGGGGCCTTGAAAAGTTCCGGGGAGACCCGCTCCAAGGAAGACTGGAGGGACTCCTGGAATCGATCCAGGGTGAGATACATGGGTTGGTAGTAGGCGTCGGGTGTTCCCACCAGGGGGCCGAAGGGCTCGAATCCCATCCGCTCATAGAGCCTGGTCTGCCGAGTGGTGCCGGAAATCAGCGCCAGATCGAATCCCCTCTCTCCGCACTCCTTCCAGGCGAGAGCCAGAAGTTGAGCGGTGATCCGGCTCTTCCGAAATTCGGGCCGCACCGAAAGAAGGCGAAGTTCGCAGGGGGATCGGTGAGGAGGGAGGAACCCATTCAGATCCTCCACCTTCTGGTCCAACGAAAAGGGCCTCTGGGCTCTGAGAGCCATCATGGCGATGAGCCGACCCCGGTCGAGTCCGATGAAATAGGTGTTCTCACCCTCGAACTTGTCGGTGTGGAGACGATCGCTCCGGGTAGGGTGCTGAGGAATCTCCTCCACAAACGTCTCATAGCTCAGGGCCCGGATCTGCTCCAGTTCCTGAAGTGTGGAGGCCACCTTGAATTCAAGGCTTCGGGAAGAACTCATTCAGAGCTAAACCGACAAGAAGACGACTGCGATATATCCGACGTAGAGGGTTGTAAACGTAATCCCGGCCACCCGGCCGATTGGGCGCCTGAACCAGGCAAATGCCGAAATCAGCAGAGCCGAACCCAACATCACCGGGAGGTCGAGCTCGGGGAAATTCTTCGGAACTTCGATGGGCCGGGGGCTGGCCAGGGTGGCCACGCCCATGATTGCGAGAAGGTTAAAGATGTTGCTTCCGATAATCGTCCCGATGGCCACTTCGGTCTCTTTTTTATAGGCTGCCACAAGGGTGGTAGCCAGCTCGGGAAGAGACGTGGCGAATGCAACGATGCTGAGGCCCA
>CAYOVN010000189.1:0-6138 GCA_964407425.1 uncultured Gemmatimonadaceae bacterium | reverse complement strand
CGCCGGGGAGAGTTGGCGCTTCTTCACCAATCTGCCCATCTCCCAGTATTATCGGGTCTCCGTGGACTACGACGAGCCCTTCTACAACGTTTGCGGTGGCACCCAGGACAACTTCTCCATGTGCGGCCCCTCCCGGACCTCGAAGCCCTGGGGTGTGCGGACCAGCGATTGGTTCATCGTGGCGGGGGGCGACGGGTTCCAGTCTCAGAATGATCCAAAGGACCCCGACATCGTCTACGCCAGCTCCCAGAACGGCGGGATCAGTCGGCGCAACATCCGGACCGGGGAATCAGAGAGTATCCGCCCTCGGGTACCTTTCCCGGGTGATTCCGAAGAAGAGGAAGAGAGTGGCCCCCGGAGGCCCGGCGGTGCGAACCAGAGGGACAGAACCAACTGGGACGCCCCTTACATCATCAGCCCCCACTCAAACACCCACCTGTACTGGGGCAGCAACTACCTCTACCGGACCAACGACCGGGGTGACAGCTGGGAGCGGATCAGCCCCGACCTGACCCGGGATCTGGACAAGGACACGCTACCGATCATGGGGCGGGTCTGGGATTCGACCGCCGTGCGGAAAGACGCATCCACCACCACTCTCAGCACCATCGTGACGCTGGATGAGTCGCCACTCTTCGAGGGCCTGATCTACGTAGGCACCGACGATGGCCTCGTCCAGATTACCGAAGACGGTGGTGAGACCTGGCGGCGAGTGGAAGACTTCCCGGGGGTACCCAAGTGGACCTACGTCACCGACGTCTTCCCCTCCCCCAGGGATGTGAACACCGTTTTCGTGGCGCTGAACAACTGGCAGCGAGGGGATTTTGATCCCTACCTGGTGAAGAGCGCCGATCGGGGTCGTACCTGGACCTCTATCACCGGAAACCTCCCGGCCAAACACGACGTCTGGTCGGTGATCCAGGATCACGAGAATGGGGATCTTCTCTTCGCCGGCACCGAATTCGGCGTCTTCGCCAGCTTCGACGGTGGCGGTGCCTGGACCCAACTCAAAGCCGGTTTACCTCCGGCCCAGGTCAGGGACATGGTGGTCCAGAAGCGAGAGGACGACCTGGTCCTGGCTACATTCGGGCGGGGTTTCTACATCCTGGACGACTATAGTCCCCTCCGGGAGATGACCCCTGAGGCTCTCAACGCCGACGCATTCCTCTTCCCCCTCAGGGACACCTATCTCTTCCAATCCACCGGATCAGCGCCGGCCGGATCGGCCAGCATCGCCAATCTTTCCGGGAACTTCACGACACCGAATCCACCCACCGGAGCTGTCTTTACCTATAGCGTGACGGCCGATGCTGAGGCGGAGGAAACCCTCGTTCTTTTGATCCGGGACGATGGGGATGAGGACGTCCGGGAGTTGGAGCTGGATTCATCAACCGGCATTCAGAGAGTGACCTGGAACCTGAGGGGCGCCGCCCCCGCACCCAACGAGGATGCCCCCGAAAGACCCGGGGGTGGATTTGGTAACCGGACCCGACAGGGCCCCCTGGTTGAACCTGGCCGCTATGAGGCTATTCTGGGCTGGAAGGTTGGAGATGATGTCGTCGAAGTAGGCGAAGCTCGAAGCTTCCATGTCATTGGTGTTCAGTGGTAAGGACAAACCCCTGAGAAAACCCCCGGTGGCCTGAGGCCACCGGGGGTTTTTCTTGGCTCCAGGGTGACGGAGGAGGGTTTGGCCCCAGCAGGCCCCCTCCCTCGTGGCCCCTTAGAGTCCCATGGAGTCCCTCAGAGTCCGCGAAAATACTCCGGCCGCAGTGGTATCTCTCCCCGCAAAGCCGCATCGATGGAGGCGACAATCTTGTCCCTGTCCCGGGGCAGACGGCCCTCCAACGTGAGGTAGTTGGAGGCATGGTTGGTTCGGAGAAGGGCTCGGGTTGGTGCTGAATCAGCGATCATGGTTCGAAGCTCCTTCAGGAGCCACGAGATGGCGGGAAGTTCGAACCGGCCCTTTTCCATCATTCGCTGGATGGGAGTACCAGGGAGAACCGTAAGGGTAAGAGCCGACAGGTACTCAGGGTTCATCTCGGTGATTAGGCGAGCAGTCTCCCGTGCGTGCTCTTCCGACCGCTCGACGCCTCCGGCCCCCAATAGCACGATAGCGCTGACCTTCATGCCTGCCGTGTGGGCCTTCCGGGCCGATTCAGCGTGGTCGGCGAATGAGTTCCCCTTTACGATGCGCCTGAGGGTCTCGTCATCTCCCGATTCGGGCCCGATGTACAGGAGAGACAAACCCGACTCCCTGAGTCGTTGAAGGTCGTCCTCCTCCTTGTCCAGAAGGTTCTGGGCGGTGGCGTAGCAGGACACCCGGCGAAGATTCGGGAAATTCTCCTCCAGCGCCCCGAGAATCATGAGCCACCGCGCGGTATCCATGACCAGGGCATCCCCGTCCGCCACGAAGACCTTGTTGGTCTTGGGATAAGTTCGGCCAGCGGCTTCGATATCCTCCAGGATTTCCGGCAAATCCCGCTCTCTGAATTCCTTGTCCCGATACATATCGCAGTACGTGCACAGGTTGTGTGAACAACCGATGGTCGCCTGGACGATGTAGGACCTCGCCTCTGAGGGAGGCCGGAACATTTTCCCCTCGTATCGCATGTCCCTCCTGAAAGCTTCAGTGGAATTTTCGCCCGCCCAAACCGGACCCGTTCATTCTAGCTACCGCGCCCCAACCGGGGGAAGCGGCCCCTGCGACACCACCCCGGTAACTCTCCAGGAAGAGGAACCTTGCGGGGGAGGTGGTGGTATCTATATTCAGAGTGTCGATATAACGATCGCCGATAGATGTTCGACCCGAATGGGAGGATGATGGCCGTGACGGAAAGAGACTTCGATGTGCAGGCCTTCGCCCGGGACATCAATGAGTTGTTGGTTCTTTCGACCCTCAGGGGTGGGAAGAAACACGGATACCAAATCGGGCTGGACGTTGAAACGGACAGCAACGGCCTCTTCCGTTTCCGGCACGGCACCCTGTACCCCATCCTCCACCGCCTCGAGGCCGACGGCCTGATTCGGGGGTCCTGGTCGAAGGAGGGTGGACGGCGGAAAAAGATCTATTCCCTCACGCGGAGTGGTGAACGCCACCTCAGTGGGGAAACAAACCGGGTCGACGAGATCGTTTCCCGCCTGATGCACGTCCTCAGAAACCCTGGGGAGGCCCCGGCATGAATGCGTCCGTCGTGGGCACCTTCGCCCCGGTCCTCCGGGAAGTGGAGCGGGGACTGGCCCTCCCGATTCCAGATCGAATCCGGATTCTGAGGGAACTGGAGTCGGATCTGGAGGAACTCATGGATCGGCTCGTGGATGAGGGCTTTCCTCCCGAGGAAGCACGGCACTTGGCCCTGGAAGCCCTGGTTCCGGACGGTGAAACCCTTAAGGCCCTCGGTGACCTCCATTCCCCCCTCTACCGACAATTGACCCGCCACCTGTCCACTGGAAGGATAAGGAAAGCCGAACGCTACGCACTCGGCCTTTCAACGGCAGGGGTCCTGCTCGTTCAGACGGTGACCCTGCTCCGGGCCGATCTTCTCCAGGATCCATCCCCCTTCCTGGTTCCAGTGTTGCTGACAGGAGCCTTCCTCTCCGCACTCGTGTTCTGGAAGGCGTTTCGGTTCTGGATCAAGAAGGATCACATAAGCCCTGGCCGGGGACTTGGAGCAATCCTCGGGATCTCCGGAACCGTTCTCGCCCTTGGCTTTGGGGGATTGATCTTCGATTTCTACCGGTTGGCGGTCGTCCTGGAAAAATCTCCGGAGTTGGCTCAAACCCTTGTAGCGGTTTGGCTGATGAGGGACGCGGCCCTCCTTTCCGTCGCCATCATCCTCGCCATGGCGGGAGGATTAGCTTGGTTCGTTCTTTCCCAATGGTTGACCCGGGTGTCCGGGGCCCGTCGGGATCTACTCGGGTTGGGCTCAGCGGCTCAGCTGGAAGGAGAAGAGTACAATGTTAGGTGATGTTTTGTATTCCATGGGTTTCATGCGGTACCCGTTGATGTTTTCTCTTCTGACCGTAACGGGCCTGGCCCTCCTATCCGCAGCCAGGGTCTTTCGACCGAGAGCTGTCCCAGACCGTCACACCAAAGCGTGGATCGATGCCATCCTCTTCTGGGGAGGCTTTGCGGTGATCTGTGGAGTGCTGGGAACCCTGGTTGGAATCATCATCGCGGCCCAGTCCATCGAAGCGGCCGGAGAAGTTTCCACCACCCTGGTATGGGGGGGAATCAAGGTGGCCCTACTCACGTCTGCGTTCGGGGTAATGATCCTCGCTTTTGCAGCCCTCCTCTGGTTTGGTCTTCAACTCAGGTGGCGGCTTTTGGATCCAACCCAGGGGGAACCGGCAATCTAGCGATGAACGGCGGCCAAAGGCGGACCGCCAGGATGTGAACAGACCTCGGATCCGGCCAGCCTGCTGCCGGATCCGAGGTCTGTAGTTTGGGACTCTACCCTGACTCTACCCTTCCGCCTGAATCTCCTCCGCCACCGCCTGGACCTCGTCTAGCACCCGAAGCAGGTTCCCGCTCCACAGCTTCCCGATCGCGGCTTCCGAGTACCCCCGCCTCACCAGCTCCAGCGTCACGTTGAAAGTCTCAGAGGCATCGTCCCACCCATCCACGCCACCACCCCCGTCGAAGTCCGAGCTGATACCCACATGCTCCAGACCGATGAGTTCGACGAGGTAGTCGATGTGGTCGACGAAGTCTGCCACGTCCACTGAAGGCGACTGAGCAGCGATTTCATCCATCCGGCCCTCAGCTGCGGCCCGAACCGCCGCCATACCCTCCTGGTATGCCGTCCGCTCTTCCGCATCAAGGCCCTGGATTTCTCCCCGCCCGAGCATTTCAAAACCCATCTCCTGGGCGATGCTGGCCATGGCTGCGTTTTGGGCTTCCCGGCTGGCAGCGTTTTTCTCCGAATTCACATAGCCCCGGAAGGCCACCGTCTGGACCACACCCCCGTTCTCCTTCATTCGAAGAAGCTGCTCGTCGTCCAGATTCCGGCTCACGTCATTCAGAGCCCGGGCTGAGGAGTGGGAAGCGATGATGGGGGCCGTGGACAGATCCAGCATGTCCATGATGGCTTTCTTGGAGGGGTGGGAAACATCGATCATGATGCCCCACTTGTTCATTTCCGCCACAGCTTCCTTCCCGAGTTCGCTGAGACCTCCGTGGAGCCACACATCATCCCGCTCACCGGTGTTGGAGTCGGAAAACTGGCTATGGCCGTTGTGGGAGAGGGACATATATCGGGCGCCCAGTTCCTGGAACCTCCGGACGTTCCCCAGGTCCGTCCCCATGGGGTAGGCATTCTCCACCCCGATCATGGCCACTTTCTTCCCAGCTGCATCGATGCGGCGGACGTCATCTGAGGTAAAGGCCAGCTCGATCCGGTCCGGGGCATACTCTTTAGTAAGGCGGTGGATGGCGGAGAATTTGTCCATAGCATTTTCATAGGCAGCCGCGTACCCGACCTCATCCAGATCACCCTGGCCCGTATAGACAACGAGCCACGTAACATCCAGGCCACCCGCCTCCATCTTCGGAAGATTCACCTGGGTTTCCAGATCCTGGGTGTAGTTCCGCTCAGCCGTGAAGTTGCTGGTGCTGATGTCGTTGTGGGTGTCCAGGGTGATTACCCGATCATGAATCCCTTGGGCCCGCTCCACCAACTGAGCCTCGGTCTCTTCCTGGACCGATTCTCCTTCCTGGGCCGGGGCACAGCCAACTCCAACCAGGACAAAGAGGACCGCTGGAATAGGAAGCTGTTTCAGGATACGCATCATAGAACCACCATCGTTTGGGGTGTTTTCCCCCGAAATGGCGACCAGAACACACAACTGTGCGTTCCTCGCAATGGAGGGGGGGCTAGAAATGTTTTTGCTTGAACGAATTTTAAGTTAAAACATTTAGAGGGGGTAGTGCCAGAGCAGGATGCTGAAGGGGGGGCGCCAGATGGCCATGCCTGGCGTAAAAAACCAGAACCCCTGGGAGCCGAAGACGGCTACCAGGGGTCCATCGCTTCTGATTCCAAATTACGGAATTGCTATCCGCCGATTGGGAAGCTGTATCCAACCGAGAAAAAGAACCCCCGGTTCTTCACGTCCGTCTCTTCTTAGGAACCGTCAATGGAC
>CAYOVN010000188.1:0-6148 GCA_964407425.1 uncultured Gemmatimonadaceae bacterium | reverse complement strand
GGCAGGAGGAACGGATGCGAGAGGTGGCAGTCATTGGAGCGGGGATGACCAAGTTCGGAGAGCTTTGGGATTTGAGCCTTCGAGACTTGTTCGTGGATTCCGCCCTCAAGGCTATGAAAAGCGCCGGGGTGGACACCATCGACTCCATGTATGTAGGAAACATGTCCGGGGGTCAGTTCGTGGGACAGGAACATCTAGGCCCCCTGATGGCGGATCAACTCGGAGTGGCGGGTGTCCCGGCAACCAGGGTCGAATCGGCCTGCGCTTCCGGGGGGATGGCTCTCCGGTCCGCTTATTTTGAAGTGGCATCTGGAGCCAGCGATCTGGTCATGGCCTCCGGTGTCGAAAAGATGAACGACGGAGCCGACGTCACCGGAGTTTTGGCTACGGCCTCCGACCAGGAGGAAGAGGTCTACTACGGTGTCACGTTCCCGGGTTTGTACGCCATGATCGCTCGGGCCCATATGGAGAAATACGGGACCACCGAGGAAGATCTCTCCTGGGTCAGTGTGAAAGCCCACCGAAACGGGGCCAAGAACCCCCACGCCCAATTCCGGAGGTTGATGTCTCTGGAGGACATCATGACGTCCAGCATGGTTGCGGAGCCTCTCAGGCTGCTCCACTGCTCGCCGGTTACTGATGGTGGAGCCGCAGTCATTCTGTGCCCGCTGGAAAGAGCCTCCGAGTTCACGGACAAACCGGTGAAAATTCTCGGGATCGGAGCAGCCACATCCAGCCTGTCCCTGGCCAATCGGGCCGATCCGGCCGACCTGGACGTGGTGGAGCTTTCGGGCCAAAAGGCCTACGAAATGGCGGGGATTTCAGCCTCGGACATCGATGTGGCTGAGGTCCATGATTGCTTTGCCATCGCGGAGATCTGTTGCTACGAAGCCCTCGGGTTTGTGGAGCGAGGGAAAGGAAAAGACGCCGCCCGGGAGGGCACGACGGATCTGGGCGGTAGGATTCCGGTTAATGTGAGCGGGGGCCTCAAATCGAAAGGCCATCCCGTCGGAGCTACCGGGATCGCACAGGCCGTTACCGTCATCGAGCAACTCCGAGGGGAGAGCGGCGAGGTTCAGGTCGAGGGGGCCAACATTGGTTTGGCTCAAAATATGGGGGGCTCAGGTGCGAGCTCCGTCGTTCACATCTTCCAGGGAGTCTGAACATGCCGAGCCCACGCTATCATCGTGAGATCCCGGCTCGCTATCGCCTGGAGGCGGGTGTGTGTTCCGGATGCGGCCGTGTGTTATACCCCACCCGGATGGTCTGTCCCCAGTGCCGGGGGCAGGAGTTGGAGAAGATCAACCTTACGCCCAAGGGTAAAGTGATCACCTCAACGGTGATTCACGTTCCGCCCGATGATTTCCTGAATGAAGCTCCGTACGCCATGGCAGTGATTGAAACGCCTGAGGGTGCCCGATTCATGACCCAGGTCGTGGATTGTGACCCGTCGACGGTTCTGCCAGGGATGGAACTCGACCTGGAATTCCGGTTGATCCGGAAAGAAGGGAACAGCGGCATTCTGTGCTACGGGCACAAGGGAGTCCCTGCCTCCACTTAGCTTGCAGGACAATTAGCGTGCAGGACAAAAGACAAAGCCCGGGCCTCGATTCGGCCCGGGCTTTTTTTGATTCCAATGACCTTTTATGCAAACAGAGGTTGCAGGCGTCGATCCAATCCGGACCTCCTGAGGGATCCCCTTCGCGCTAGCAGACTCCGACGGGGCGCTTCATCCCTACGATCGGGGAGGGGATCCAGGACTCCGGAGGTCGGCCGAGGCCGGCGTCGATCCGTGAACCGCCGCTCTTCTCCAGCCCTTCGGTCCGCCCCCCCCCTACGCTCGGGGATGGTTCTACGGATCGGGAGCCTTCGACGCTCCACTTCCGGCCAGGATCCGGTTGGAGATTCCTGCATTGCTTTCTCCAGCCCAAGGGGCTCATTCGATCAATTTTGTTTGCGGGTAGCCCAAACCTAATGAACGGTCCGGGAACCCACCAGACTCCAAAACCATGACCTGAGCCCAGGAGTTGGGAAACCATGGGAATAATGGGATCATTCCGCTTCTGCTCGGACCGTGAGGATGAGGACCGTACGGCCAGTGGGGCTTCCGTTCACCAGCTGAGTCCTCGCCTGAGCTCCTCCGAGAACGATGGTTTGGCCGGGAGAGATGTTTACGGAAGTGGCCATGAGCTGGTTCCATGTATCCGAGAGCTCGACGGGATCCAACCGAATACTCCCGGTCCGGAGGACCTGGACCGACGCTTCTACCTTGATGGGGTTCTCGACGCCGAGGAATCCCTGGGAAAAGCTCTGGTGCCCCTGAGTCCCGCCGGCTACAGGGACAACAGCCTCACCAAGGAGACGATATCCCTCGTACCGGAAAAGATCCCTCAACTCTTCCACCACCTCGGCGATGGCCGGATCCTCCTCCTGGAAGGAGTCAGCTTCAATGAGCTGGAAATACAACCGAACCCCCGGAATGGGTTGGTCGAAATCTTCCAGGACTCTTTGGATCTTGTCGAGGTTGTCCTTGGTTTCACGCACGGTGATAGCGTCCGCCGTGGCACTCATGGTACCCGGGTTCTCCTCACGATCGGAGAAGACATAGGGCGCTATCAGGTCGGCGGCCTCGTAACCGGCCCGATTGTCGAGATTAAAGGTCTGGACGTCGAGCTTGGGGCCTCCGAACCCGTCGCAGGACCCCAGGACCAGGGTCATTCCCAAGAGGGCCAGGAGGAAAGGGAAAGTCTTCATGGGTTCATCTCCACTTAAAAGAACCAAAGGACGGTAATATCAGGATTATTGGTTGCCAGGACCGCTACGTCCTGACCTTCCGGAACTTCAAGCCCCAAACCAGGGGCTTTGGCCAGGGGGACCACCGGGTCCCCTGGGAGGACGGGTTCCCGGCCGAGGAAGATGGCCACCAGTGCCGCCGCGGCAGCCAGAGGTACCGCACCGCGGGCGGACCATCGGAGTTTTCGTCGGATGCCCCCCCGGGCCCCGGCCGACTCACGCTTGGCCCGTTCCAGCAGTTCATCCAAATCCGCTGCAGGAACCAGTGTCTCCATGGCCTCTCCAAGACCCCGTTCCCCTTCCAGTATTATCCGGGCCATGGAACGACAGCTCTCACAGCCTCCCAGATGTCCGGCCAGAGCGTCCTCGCTCCTGCCTTCCAACTGGGCGAGGTCGGCCTCTAGGAGGGCCTCCCGGGCCTGGGTGCAATTCAAATCCGCTCGTTCCCTATTCATCCCAGATACTCCTCTACGAACTCAGGATGGTCTTCGAGAATCCGCCTTCTGAGGGACCGACGAGCCTTCAACAACGCCGCCCTGACCGATACCGGGGAGAGCTCGAGAATGGCACCAATTTCTGGTGATGTGAGGCCCTGAAGTTCAGCCATCTGAAAAACCTCCCGTTGCCTTTGAGGCAGGTCGGCGACAAAGGCCCTCACCAAATCCCCCAACCGCTTCCGGTCCACCCCTGCCTCCCCATCGTTAACGGCGCTTGCCCCTTCGCCCATCTCAGCCTTGAAACGATCCATCTTCTTGCCCCGCCTACCCCGCCTGCGCAGTCCTTCGAGAGCCTGGTTTCTGGTCACGGTGAAAAGCCAGGAAAGGAACCGGGCATCTCCCCGGTATGACGAGATCTTCCTCAGAAGGAGGACCAGGACCTCCTGGCTCAGGTCGGAAGCCGCATCAACGTCACCCGTATGGGCGAAGGCCCATTGGCGAACCGCAGGCCCCACCTCCTCCAGGAGGGTCTTGAGGGCTTCACGGTCTCCCTCCTGAGCTCTCAGCACCAATCCGGGATCCGGATCTGGTCTCGAGGAAAGGCTCTTCAAGTTCTCTCCGTTCAGTTCGGTCACTATTAGGGGGACGGGGTGGAGCCCCTGGCCGTTACCTCTTGTTCCGATCGGCCCTCAAAACGGAAGGGGGGGGCGACCTTCCGGCCGCCCCCCCTTTTTCTTCAGCAGGGTCTCTTCACCCCGGCCCCTCGATCCTGGCCGGCTACTCCCCCCCAGCGGGTGGGGGAGAAAGGACGCCGGACTGGAAAGTGCCGATGTAGGCCACCAGGTCCCAGACGTCCCCGTCCGCCAGCATGACACCCCATGCCGGCATGGTCGATCCATGGACCCCACCACCACCAGCACGAATCTTCTCGAAGGCGGCTTGGAAATTCCTGGCCGCCAGGAGAGTATCCTGGGTAAAATTGGCCGGAGCCAAATCGAGAACATCGGCGCCGGGACCATCTCCCAAGCCCGAGGCTCCGTGACAGCCTTGGCACCTGAGCACGTAGTTCCGCTGCCCAGCGATAGCGCTCCCGGCGATCTCCTGAGGGTATGTCAGGGCCTCGAGATATTCGATGGCCGTGGAGAAGGCCTCCACGTCGATGATGGAGAGAACATTGGCCATGTGGGGATGACCCGAATCGAGAGCCCCTGCCTCGGCCTGAAAATCAGCTCTGATCTGGCGCACCGAGGCCCCGGAAAGGGCGCTCGCTGTGAAATCCCTTGGAGGCTCAACGGCCCCTGCCTGAACAGCCGGTCCGTCTCCTCTCCCCGCAAAGCCGTGACAAGACCAACACATGGTCTCATAGACGACCTTTCCTTCAGCCTGCTCGGCCGTCAGGTCGAATGGCATCGGGGCGTCCGCCAGGGCTTCGGCGGGAGGTGGGCTCGTTTCAGTGGAAACCTGAGCGTCTTTGGTTTCACTCTGGCTGCAGGCCGCGAGAGCAGTGGCCAGAAATACAATGGCTGGAACCCGCAAATGCATTCCATCCTCCCTGATAGGTTACACGTTGGGTGAAGTCCGGTAGACCCGTCTTGTCATGAGCCTCTCCGTTCCGCCCGTGGGGCAGCGGCCTGGCTCAGACCCACTTATCTTAGCAGCGAAAGCGAGATTGATGCCAGATGGGAAGGAAAAATGGACCCGTCGGCCTGTCAGGAGAGTGATATATGACCCGAGAGCTGATGTGGGACCGGCTCTGGATTGGGTGTAGTCTGGCCACCATGGCCACCGAAGCCGGTTCCTTCGGCGAAATCCAGGACGGTGCCATCGGATGCAAGGGCGGGCGGATCGTATGGGTGGGGAGGGAATCAGAGCTCCCGGGGCCGGCCCAGAAGCTGAGCAAGGAAGTTCATGAGGTCGGCGGTGGGTGGGTGACACCGGGCTTGATCGACTGCCACACTCACATCGTTTTTGGAGGAGATCGGTCGGGGGAGTTCGAAGCCCGCCTCCAGGGAGCCACCTACGAGGAGATCGCCAGGCGGGGCGGGGGAATCAAGACCACCATGAGGGCCACTCGGGAGGCTACCGAAGCCTCTCTGGTCGAAAAGGCTGCTCCCAGGCTTCTCAACCTTTTCTCCGAAGGCGTCACCACCCTGGAAATCAAATCCGGCTATGGTCTCGACACCTGTTCCGAACTGAAGATGCTCCGGGCTGGAAAAACCCTGGGCAGGCTCCACCCACCCGATGTGCAGACCACCTTCCTCGGCGCTCACGTGGTGCCTCCGGAATACGAAAGCAACCGCCAGGGCTACGTGGACCTGGTCTGTCAGGAGATGATCCCGGCTGTGTCGAGGGAAGGCCTCGCTGAGGCCGTGGATGTGTTCTGTGACCAGATTGCCTTTTCCCCGTCCGAGTGCGAGGGAATTCTGAAGGCCGGAAAGGCCTCCGGTTTGGCGATGAGGTTGCATGCCGATCAGTTGACCGATCAGGGGGGAGCGGAGCTGGCCGGAAGGATGGGGGCCCGGTCAGCGGATCATCTGGAGCGAACATCCCTGGTTGGAGTGAAAGCCATGGCCGCCGGTGGAACGACCGCCGTCCTCCTACCGGGGGCCTATCACTTCCTGAAGGACGATCATCCTCCCCCGGTAGCTGCTTTCCGGGAGGCGGGGGTGCCCATGGCGGTAGCGACCGACATGAACCCTGGATCCTCTCCCCTGAACTCCCTTCTTACCGCCCTCAATTTCGCCTGTGTGCTTTTTGGCCTTACGCCGGAGGAAGCGTTTCGGGGAGCAACCGTTGAAGGGGCTCGGGCCCTCGGGCTCCTTTCGGAGAAGGGGACCCTCAGCAAAGGAAAGATGGCCGACCTCGCATTCTGGGAGATCGACCATCCAAGAGAACTCTCCTACTGGGTGGGAAAGAAC
>CAYOVN010000187.1:0-6161 GCA_964407425.1 uncultured Gemmatimonadaceae bacterium | reverse complement strand
CCGAAATGGGAGGCGCCGCCCCTTCCGCCAGAGGGACGAGAGGGGGAGACCGAGTCGATTCGGTCGCCCCCTCTTTGACATCCCCTCCGGACCCAACATACTCTAGCCCGGGTAACGGTTCTATCTCCGGTAGGACGGACCACTTCCAAACATCAACCGCTCAGGGCCACCTATGCGAATCCTCATGGTGGGAAATGGAGGACGGGAACACACCCTCCTCTGGAAGCTCAAAAAAGACGCCCCCAATGCCGATTTCTTCGCCACCCAACCGAACGGCGGGATGGCCTCTCTCGCCGAGGGAGTGAACATCTCCCCGGGTGACACCGAGGCCCTGGCAGGCTGGGCTGCATCCCGGTCCATCGACCTGACCGTTGTTGGGCCCGAGGCACCTCTGGCCGCCGGCATAGCCGACCGGTTCCGGGCCAAGGGGCTG
Organism: uncultured Gemmatimonadaceae bacterium; assembly: GCA_964407425.1. Taxonomy (GTDB): domain Bacteria; phylum Gemmatimonadota; class Gemmatimonadetes; order Longimicrobiales; family Gaopeijiaceae; genus JABDNZ01. Next base: position 5,728 of record CAYOVN010000187.1, on the reverse strand, counting down.
CCGGTTTTTGGTCCCAGCGCTGCCGCGGCTCGCATTGAAGCGTCGAAGGCCTATTCCAAGGAACTCATGCGGGCCGCGAAAGTCCCCACCGCGGAGTTCAGGGTGTTCCGGGACCTGGCGGCAGCGGAAGACTATGTCCGGGAGATGGGGGCCCCCATCGTCGTGAAGGCCTCGGGGCTGGCTGCCGGGAAGGGCGCCATCGTCTGTGAAACGGAGGACCAGGCCCTTCACGCAATCCGTGAAATGATGCAGGACCTGCGTTTCGGGGAGGCGGGCAGAGAAGTCGTCATCGAAGAATGCATGAGGGGAGAAGAGCTCTCGGTATTTGCCCTCACCGATGGGCAGGACGTCCTTACCCTCCTCCCCTCCCAGGACCACAAGCGGGTAGGAGAGGGGGACACGGGGCCCAACACGGGAGGGATGGGCGCCTATGCACCGGTTTCCCTCACCACGCCGGAACTCATGGCCGATGTGACGGAAAAGGTCCTTCTTCCTACCCTTCGAGCCATGGAGGCCGATGGTGCCACCTTCTCGGGCCTTCTTTATGCCGGGATCATGCTCACCCACGAAGGCCCCAAGGTCGTGGAATTCAACTGCCGTTTCGGCGATCCTGAGACCCAGGCCGTCCTACCCCTACTCAACAGCTCCCTTCTGGAGCCCATGGCCACCATCGCAGAGGGAGGGTCCGTTGCAGGTCGGGAGATGAGGTGGCATTCGGGAGGAGCCGTCACCACGGTCCTGGCCTCCGAGGGGTATCCGGGTAGCTACCCCAAGGGGATGTCAATCGAGCTATCACCCAAATTGAAGGAAGATCCGAACCTTTTCGTTTTCCACGCCGGAACCCAGGCTTCAGGTGAAGGCCTGGTCACATCTGGTGGACGGGTTCTGGCCGTCACTGGGCTTGGCGACTCCTTGGGCGATGCTGCCAGGAAAAGCCTCGTAGGGGCTGACGGAGTGAATTTCGACGGGAAGTATTTCCGGACCGACATCGGGTGGAGAGAGTTCGCCAGGGATGAAGGAGCCCGCCCGTGAGAATATGCCCGAGCTTCCCGAGGTAGAAACCGTCGTACGGCAGCTCTCCCGATCCCTGCCGGGGAGAGATGTCCAGGAAGTCGAGATCCTCTTTCCGGACCTCCTCGACCGACCTTCCGCCGAATTTGCAGATAAACTCCGACGATCACGGATCGATTCGGTGGATCGGAGGGGGAAGAACATCCTGGTTTCTTTCTCCGACTCAAACCTCCTGGTGGTGAACCTGGGTATGACGGGCCGCCTCCTCTTCCAACCCTCCCGCTGGCCCGGGGGAGCGGAGGATGATGAGGAACCCGCCCATGTGGCCGTCAACTTCTCACTCGACGCCGGGGGGCACCTCCTCTACGCCGACTCGAGAAGGTTCGGTTCTTTACGTTTGTTCAGTCCCGATGGATGGGAGAAGGAATCTGCCCGCCTGGGACCCGAACCACTGGATCCGGCTCTGACTCCAGGCAAGCTTCACGACCGGTTGATCCGATCCCGGTCCCCTATCCGGTCGTGGCTTCTCGACCAGACCAAGATTGCCGGGGTTGGGAACATCTACGCCTCGGAGTCCCTATTCAGGGCAGGGATCCATCCCCGACGTCCTTCCCAGAGCCTGGCTCGGCAGGAGTCCCGGCGCCTCCTCACGGCAATTCAGGATGTGCTGGAAGAGGCTATCCGGGCCCGGGGAACCACCCTCAGGGACTATCGAACGGCGTCGGGAGATCGTGGAGGATTTGCCCCTTCCCTCCGGGTATACGGTCGGGAAGGAGACTCCTGCCTTCGATGTAACACAACCATCGAACGAATCGTATTCGCAAACAGATCAGCCTTTCTCTGCCCCAGGTGCCAATCGGAGCCATGAATTCCCGTTTTTTCATCCTGTTTCTTCTCCTTTGGGCTCAGGCCTGCGCGCCCCCAGGCCAACCGGCGCCCGCCGTTGGTCCGGAAGGAACACAGCCTACCCTTGATGTTCGGGAGTACACACTGGACAACGGGTTACGCCTTTTGGTCCTTCCCCGGCCCGGGGTCCCCATCGCGTCCTTCGTGGTTCAGTACCAGATCGGGGGCGTGAATGAGAAACCCGGCAATACCGGCATCGCTCATTTCCTGGAACACCTTCTCTTCAAGGGAACGACCTCGTTGGGAACCCGGGATTTCGGGTCCGAGAGCCTCTATCTCCAGCAGATGGACAATCTCTTCGACTCAGTCCTGGTGCTGGAAGACAGGCCCACTCCGGACAGGGAGGCCATCTCTGCTCTGGAAGACCAAATCCGGGGGTTGGAGAGAGAGGTTTCACAGTTCGTCATCAGCAACGAGCTCGATCAGATTCTGTCGGAGAATGGAGCCCGAAGCCTGAATGCCACCACAAGCTTGGAGTCCACGAATTACTATGTGGAACTCCCGTCCAACCGAGCGGAACTCTGGTTCGTTCTGGAGGCCGACAGGATGGAAAACCCCGTTTTTCGGGAGTTCTTCACCGAACGGGACGTTGTGGCCGAGGAGCGGAGGACGCGGCTGGAGAACAGTCCCAGCGGGATTCTCTACGCTGCACACATGGCTGCAGCATTTCAGAGCCACCCCTATGGGCGACCGGTGGTCGGTTCCATGGAAGACATCCAGAGGCTGACCCGAAGAGAGGTCGAGTCGTATTTCCGCAGCTACTACGGACCGAACAATGCCGTGGTAGCCATCGCCGGGGATGTGGACCCGGAGCAGATCCTCTCCTGGGCCGAGAAATATTTCGGACCCATTCCAAGGGCGGAAGAACCGCCTCCGGTCCAGGTGGTGGAGCCGGAACAGCTGGAAGAGCGGCGAGTCGTTGTGGTATATGATGCGGAACCGGGTCTGAGGGTCGGGTGGAAGGTTCCCTCATCTCAGTCGGAAGATGCCCCGGCCCTCTACATGCTTGCTTCCATCCTTACCGGCGGCCGCAGCTCCCGCCTCTACCGACGCCTGGTCCTCGAGGGACGTGTGGCGTCGGGGGTGTTTTCTTCCACCGAGCCGGGCCAACTGTATCCCGGGCTCTTCACCATCCAGGCCAGCCCCCTTCACCCCCACACCACCGTGGAACTGGAGGAGGCCATTTACGAAGAACTCCAGAAGCTTGTAAGCCATCCCCCGGAGGAACGGGAGCTTCAGAGGGTGAAGAACCAGCTGGAGGCCTCCGAGGTCCGAAGACTCCGCTCCAACTTTGGGCTCGCGGCCCAGGTGGCCGGTTCTGAATCCCTCTATGGGGACTGGCGGAAGACCTTTGAGTTTTCCGACAAACTGCTCCTGGTTTCCCCGGAGGACATTCAGAGAGTGGTGGCTGAGTACCTCCGGCCGGAGGTCCGCACCGTTGCGACCCTGGCCAGGACCGCCGACGAGGGGGGCCGGCAGCCATGAGGACTCCCCGACGGCGGATCCTGGTGGGCATCCCGCTTCTGGCGATCAGCCTTCTATCGGCCTGGCCGGGCCGGGCCACGGCCCAGGCCAGGGCCCCGGTGGGGAGGGAAGCAGTGGAATCGCTCCGCTTTCAGAGGTTGTCTTTTGAACCGGCCCAGGTACAAAAGCGAGCCCTGGAGTCGGGAATCCCTGTGTTCGTGATGGAAGACCACTCCCTCCCTCTCGTCACCCTTTACGCCCGTTTTCGTGGGGGCTACGCCCTCCTCCCACGGAATTCCTACGCCCCGGCTTTCGCTCTTTCAGGTTTACTACGCTCGGGCGGCACCACGGTCCTGCCCCCCGATTCGGTAGACCATCTCATGGACCACTACGCCCTCCAGATGACCTTTGGGGGAGGTGGCTCGAGCACCTACAGCAGCGTGAACACTCTTACCAAACATCTAGCCCCCGCTACCCAACTCTGGGGGGACATTCTTCGAAACCCCCGATTCGATTCCCTCGAGGTGGAGATTTGGCGGGACCGACAGCTGGAGGGGACTCGTCGAAGGGCGGACAATCCGAATCTCCTGGCGTTTTCGGAATTCAACCAGATCATGTTCGGCGACCACCCAATCGGCTGGGAGTTCACCGAGGCGGACCTCACGAGGGAAAAGCTGAACTCCGCTACGATGTCCGATACCTATTCCCGGGTCCTCTGTCCGGAAAACCTGGTACTCGGTGTGGTCGGCGATGTGGAGTGGGATGAGGTGGCTCCTCTCCTGGAAGAGATGTTCTCCGAATGGCCGTCCTGCGCGGAACCCCTCCTGGAGCCCCGAACGCCGGAGCTGAGAGAGGGACGGTCCGTATTCCTTATCCCCAAGGATGTGACCCAGAGCACAATCGTTATTGCCGGACCGGGAGGAGTCTCTCAGGGAGCCGGGCAGGACTATTTCGCCTCCAGAATCGGAAACTCCATCCTGGGATCCGGCGGATTCAGCAGCCGCCTCCTGTCCCGGGTCCGGACGGATATGGGGTACGCTTACAGTGCTTCCTCTTTCTGGACCACTCCATCCCGCTATGAGGGCATCGTTGGGGCTACCACCCAGACCAAGAGCGAATCCACGGTCGCCGTTACCCAGCTCATGCTCGAAATCATTGGGGAGATGAGTGAGGCTCCACCGGACGATGCAGAGGTGGAAAGGACCATCTCCCAGATCGTGAACAGCTTCGTGTTCAATTTCCAGGACCCGTCCCAGGCGGTCTCTCGCCAGATGTTCTACCTGGCCAGTGATCTTCCGGAGGATTGGCTGGAGCGTTATGTGGAGGGAATTCAGCGGGTGGACGCCGGAGACGTTCAAGAGGTCTTCAGAACTCATGTGGTCCCTGAAGACATGATCATCTTGATCGTCGGGAATCCTGATGACTTCGACGCGCCCCCCGAGACCCTGGGGCCGGTTCAGATCTGGGATGTGGACGGGGGTGGAGGCCTTAGCGTTTCCCCACGTGGAGGGCGGCGATTCCCCCGGTAAGCAGGGCCCAACTCGCCTCTTCAAACCCGGCTTCTTTCATGAGTTGTCCGAGCTCAGCCGGATCCGGAAACTCCTTCACTGACTCAGGGAGATACGTATAGGCCCAGGGATGGCCGGAGACCACCCGGCCCACGAAGGGGAGAATCCGACGGAAATACAGGAGATACAGTCGGCGAAGGACGGGATTCGGAGGTTCAGAGAATTCGAGGATCACCAGGCGACATCCAGGTTTGAGGACTCGGGCGAACTCCCTCAATCCTCTGGAAAGATCAGCCAGATTCCGGACCCCAAAGGCCACCATGGCCCCATCGAAATGGTCGTCGGGAAAGGGCAGCTGCTGAGAATCGCCGCAAACAGGGAGAATGGGAAGATCGCCTAGCTTGTGGCGGCCCTCCACCAGCATGGGCCTGGCAAAGTCAGAGGCCAGAATCCTGCCATTGAAGCCATCCCGACCGGCGAGCTCCAAGCTCAGATCGAAGGTACCGGCACAGGCGTCCAGGTAGATGCCCTCAGGACGTTTCTCCCATTCCAGCTCATCGATTGCCCGCCGTCGCCACCTCCGATCCACATTCAGGCTCAAGAGGTGGTTCAGGAGATCGTAACGCGGGGCGATCTCGGAAAAGATCCGCCTTACCTGGGTGGCTCTCCTGGGCCCTTCAGAGGGCCGGGCTTGTTCGTGGGTACTCATGGACTCCCGTCTTGTCGCCTCTTTGGTCAGGAGCCTGTCCGAGGCTTCGGGGCACGGGTAAAAAACCATCCGGGGGTGGAAGAAACGTAAAAAACGGTACCCGCGAAACCCTTTCCGTTCCAATCTTGTA
>CAYOVN010000186.1:0-6170 GCA_964407425.1 uncultured Gemmatimonadaceae bacterium | reverse complement strand
TTCAGGGGCCTGGCCGGTTCACGGAGGCCCCCCAAAGGCCATCTGTGTGGCGGGTTTACCTCTTCGTGGGAGGTCGGATCTGAAGCTTGTATTCGGCCCAGGTGTCGGGTGTCCCTATTCCGGACCCTCGAATCCGGGTGCCGGCGAGGTTCATCTCCAACCCGAGACGACGGGGCGGATTCTTGAGCCTGAATCCGGATCTCCTGCGGTTCCTCTCCGTTTTGCCCAAGCCCATTGCGCCTGGTCCCGAAAACCGAATCGGAGCCTCTCCATCCCACCACCGAAGATGGTCCGCGTGCTGGAGATTGGGTGTCTCGGAGGGGATATGAATAACGGCGACGGACCCACGGAGGACTGTCTGGTCGAATGGACCCACCTCTACGGAACGGGTGAGGAGGGCAGCAGTGGCGGCCACTCCGACGGCGGCGCTGGCTCCGATGGTGGCGAGTAACTTGATATCAAGCCAGTTCATTCCATTCCTCCCCGGTACGCGTATGACAGATAAAACCGCATCCAACATCCTGGTGCCCTGATTCTCCATCAGTCTTCTATATGTACAGGCCGGGCCGGCGATGGGTCCCCGGGCGACAAAAAAGCCACTCCCAATCGACCGGTGGCTCGGTCCTAGTGCTGACCTTTCACATGGACGCGGTAAAGAACCATGTACTCCACGCCAAGTTCGTCCCGCTCATGGGAAACCAACGTCTCCCCATCGAACCAGTATGGAGTCACAGGGGTGTCCAGGCGACCCAGGTATCTCCCGTCCGGGTCGAAATAATCGTAAACGGACACATCTCCCGACTCGAAGGGATTTGGATCCAGGTCTCCCCGAACCACGGCCATGTGTCCGGAGGGGAAGGCCCTTATCCGAGAGACAACGGGCCTCAGTTCCGGGCGGGGAAGAGCGAGGATCTTGTCGTTTCGATCCTGGCTGCAGTTGGGGCCCTTCTCGGCAGTACACTCCCGGTTCGCCTTCCATACGTCGATGTCCTGCCGGGTAACCGGGACCCTCTCTGTGGTGTTTTCCATCCTTCGCAGGAGAGTCCCATCTACCCCGAAGGTTTCGATGGTGTAGTCGCCTGAATCGGCCAGGTGGACTCTACCCAGGCCGTCCATGGCCCAAGCCGGCTGATGCATGAAGATGGGCTCTAGCCAATAGATCCCGCTCCACTCCCCAGGGGCCGGCCACTCCCAGTAGTATCCGGTGGGGTCCATGATTCCCTCGGTCATCGGATCGAAATGGTAGAGTCTCATCCGGGGAAGGGGAGGGTCCACGCTGTTGTAGCTGTCGATGAAGTATCCATCCATGGGGAGGAACCAGTCGGACCCGTACGAGACCGGCTTGCCAGGACCGTTCTCTGTTTTCGGTTCGGGCGGTCGCAGGGTTAGGGTGGCAATGTGGGATCCGTCCAATCGGAAGGCGTGGGTCCGACGGGCGGACCGATCCATCACTACCAGTGTGTCACCCTGAATCCAGAGGTGCATGGCTCGTTTGAATTCCCCGGGCCCTTCCCCCTCCCGGCCGAACTGATGGGAGAACTCACCGTTGGAATCGAACACCGCCACCCGGTCATTCCCGGTGTCCATAACATAGAGGTCCCCCGATGGGGAGACGGTGGCAGCCCAGGCATTATAGATCTGGCTTTCTACCGCCCCATCGTAGTTCCCCACCCGAAAGACCTCTTCCAGGCCCAGCGTGCGTGTGGGGTCGACTACTTGTTGTACCAGCTCGTAGCCCAGGTCTTCCCCTTCACCACCAGCATTGGAAGAAGATCCGGAGCACGCGAGGATGGACAGAGAAAAGAGAGCCAACCCGATAGCGGACTGCGCCCCTGCCGAGAGATTGGATGACTCGTAAATGGTGGATGATCCCCTGAAGATGGACTTCGGTGAACTGGACCCCGCTGAGCGCCGTTTCATGACGATACGTGCCGCGTTCTCTGAAGCGCTAGCCCCCCTCGCCAAACCCTTTTCGGGCTTCGGCCACGAGTTCCCGGATCTTCTTCCGAGCCCGGCATAGGCTGGCCCGGATATTTCCCTGGGTCCTGCCCAGCTCCTTCGCAGCCTCACAGGGTCGAAGCCCGTCCAGATCCACCAGTTGAAAAGCAGCGAGTTGGAGAGGAGGGAGGGTGCCTGAGGCGTGACGAATGGTCCTGGCGGCTCTTGCCCGATCGATCCGTTCCGGATCAGGTCTACAAGTGGAAGCACAGAGGCCCGATTGGACCCATGCGTCGGCCTTGGCTTTTTCCCTCATCCGTCGACGGTACAATCCGGCCACTTCATTCACGGTGATCCGAAAAAGCCAACTCGAAAGCTTCGATTCTCGGCGAAAGTTGGGGAGCTTGGAGTGAAGCTTCAACAATACCATCTGGGTTATGTCTTCAGCGTCGTCCGGGTCCTGGATCCGGACCAGGGCCCACCGATGGACCACGACTCGAGCCGCCTCCAGAAGAGTGGTCAGGGCTTCCTGATCCCCCTGAACGGCGTCGAAAAGCACTGGAGATGTCTGAGCACCCACCAAACCGAGATCATACGGAGTCGATGCCATGGTCAGAGCTCTCCCGCTCCTATCTATGAAAAGTCCGGATCGCCGGTCGCAGATTTCCATAGAGGAATGGCAAGGTCTATGCCCATAAAAAAGTGGGATTTTCGGGGGATACGCTGGGGTTTTTGTCTACTCCTGTGGACGAGGCGTCCTAAAGGAAGGACGGGGTTCTAGGCCGGTCCGTTTCTACACCCGCCTCCCACTGTCATTCTCTGGCTTGTAATTCACCGGCAGGAACAGGTGTGGTGAAGGGGACCGCCTTTCGGCGGCCCCCTTCCTTTATTGTAGCTCTCTCTGGGGGCTTTAGTGTTTCTTCCGCCCCCCCCGAGGTCCTTATTCCGCTGGAACCAGGTCGGTGGTCTTGAGCTTGCTTGGCATGAAGATTCCAATTACCCCGTTCAGCCCAAGGCTCATCACGATGTTCAGGAAGAACGCGAGGAATGCGAGTAGGAGGAGCGCCCCGCATATGCCGGCTAGAAGCATGTAGATCCCGAACTCCCCTTCCACATAAAGTGACCGCCTCAGCATCCCCTGCAATCCGGCCATTCCCATGAACGCACCCATGCCGATACCCCCGATGAGGTGTGCCCAGAAATGGAAGTTGGCCAACTTCTGACTGTAGAGCTTCGCCCCATTGGTGACGATGGGGAAAAGAATGTAGATAGCCGAGTAGAGGGTCATCGTGAGCCCCACCAGGATGGCCACGTGGACGTGGGGTCCTACGATCCACTGGGTGTTATGGAGGATCCGGTTCAGGCCCACATCGGCCTGCATGATGCCGGCGGGTACGGCCAGGGCGAACCCGAGCAACCCACCGAGGAGGAACTTCAACTCGTTCGTCATTTTCAGCGGACGGGCACTCCACAGGGTCGCCAGCGTAATGAAGAAGGCCAGCCCCTGTGTGATCAGCTCGAATGCCGTCACCATCTCACCGGAAACCACCTTCAGGATAGCCGGCTGGGCCTGGTCCGAAAGCAGGTGGTGAGACCACACCGTCCAGGAAACGACCAACTCCAGGAGAAGGGCCGCTCTGGCAATGTTCTGCATATAGAGGCTCTTCCCCGTGATCATCATAGCCAGGAGATACCAGGTACCGGCGACGAAGATCAGAACCAATCCGTCGGCGATGAGATCCAGCCCCCACCAGAACCAATTCTTGTAGAGAAGGGAGTCGACGGCGGAGTGGGAAAGGTCCGCCCCCCAAAGGGCCGACACCATGTACACCAGAATCAGGACGCCCGTGAATAGGATGATGGTGGTATTCAACGCCATGTCGACGGAGCCCCGGGCTATGGCGGCCACGGGAAGGGGCACCAGATGCTCTTCCTTCTTCTTTCTGAACAGGTTTCTGAGGCCGCTATAACCAATGGCCGAAGCCAGTAAGGCGCCAGCAGGCTGTTTGTCCCAGCCCTCAGGGGTATAGGTGATGGTTTTGAATACGTTGATTACAAACAATGCGCTTCCCACCATCACAAGTGCGATCCCTGCGATAAAGATGGTGCCGCCCAGGACGCTGAACTGGGTGAAGTCAGCCGGGAGGGGCCAGTAGAGGGTGTAAAGGGGCGCATAGTGGGAAATGAACCCCGCTGCCCAGAACACGATGGTTCCGACCGCGATCAGAACCCAGGTCCAGTTTGCCGCTTTGATGCTCCATAGCGGCTTCTTCATGAGGTAGGGCACCAGGAAGAGGAACGCACCACAAACCAGGGCGTAGGTAGACCCAAAAATCCCCACCAGGGGATGGGCGGTGAGGATTGCAAAAAACTGTTCTTCACTTACGAAGGGCAGGGGAGTGATCTGGTACATCCGCATGATCATGCCTTCGACGACGGCGAACCCGTAGAACACCAGGCCTACCACCACGAAGCGGAGGACCATCTTCTGCATGGGCGTCAAGGAGTCGGATTTGAACAGCCCCTGCTCACCGTTTAACAGCGTTTCTTTGAATGACATTGGTCTCTATGCTCAGCCGTTGGAGATGAGTGGGCTTATTCGTCGGCCATGCTGCAGCCGGTGACCTCGACCGCATCTTCTTCGATCATGAACACACCCTTGGGTCCCGAATACTCAGTGGACCTGATGGTGTAGGTGCCGTTCTCCTTGAATCTCCAGAGGATGTCGTTTCGGTGGCCCGGAACCACCTGCATCTGGAAAACCATGGACAGGTCCTTTCGGAACAGGCCGAACCCGTACGTGAGGTCTTCCGAGGTGACATCGAAGAGAACGGTCTCGTCGCAGTTGATGGCGAGTTTTTCGCTGGGCAGGTGGAACTCATGGTTTGCCACAGTGATCTCGAAAGTCTGATCCGGAGTGTAGTCCCCCCGATGCAGATCCATGGCGGTCCACGGGATGGTGTTGTAGGTGATGATGTGAAGGGAAACCCCCAACACCGTGAGGAAGCCAACAAAACTGTAGAAGATGGCCGGTTTTACACCCCCGCCATCGCCCTTACGAGTGACCCTGTGTGCGAACCAACCCACCAGGAGGATCATGGCCACGCAATACAGGGTGTAGGCCAGTGTCTGGCCCCACAGCACGACGCTTGAGTCTACCATGGCTTTTGTGCCTTTTTGGGTTTACCCAGACTCTCTCGAGCCGTGGGATTCCTGTGTGCCTAAGGAAATACGGCTTGGGGAAGCAGTCGTCCGAGGACCTGCCTCCCCCGGTTCACGAAAATCGTAAGGGAGTGGAGAAGTGAAATCTGTGATTTTGATCACATACGCGGAAGAATATGGGGAGGGGCGGAGTTGGAGGCCAGGTTCAGTGGGGGTACTGGCGGAGCCGGCACTCTACTATGAGGCCAGATCCGCCCATTCAGGGGGTGTGCTGACCGCCCCTTTCTCGAATGAATGTCGGACTTTCTTCCGGGCCTTGCAGAGGCTCGAGCGGATCGTGGTTTGGGTCTTCCCCAGTTCACGGGCGACCTCGTGGGGTTTCCAGCCATCCAGGTCCACCAGCCTGAATATCGCCTGCTGAAGGGGGGGGAGAGCCCGGGCCAGGGCTCGGACTCGTTCCTCGAATACCCACAAGTCCAGAGCGGAAATCCGGGAGGGCTCTCTCTCCTCGGTGCATAGGGCTGCCCAAGCCTTGGATTTACCCAACCGGGCTTTTTTCCGTCGCCGAGCCTCGGAGACCTGATTGGAGGTAATCCGAAACAGCCAGCTGGAGAGGCGGGAATCTCCACGGAAATCCGGCAAGCGAATCCAGACCCGGACCATGACGGTCTGGGTGATGTCCTCGGCCCCGTCGGGGTCTCCTGTCATCTGGTAAGCCCAATCGTAGACTACCGGACGGGCGGCACGAAGAAGTAAGGTGAGCGCCTCGGTGTCCCCTGCTGCAGCCTGTTTGATAAGGGCGGAGTGCCGTTTTCCAAGGACATTCTCTTTTGCGCTATCGAAGGCCTCAGGTGACACTCGGGAGGCCGTTGCGGGCCTTCCTGCATTCGGTTCCACCGGGACGCTCACCTCGGTGCTCCTTGGGTATGACGGATTCTGCATAGAAAACGTTGATCGCTCGGTTGTGGGGTCGGTACTGCCCCTTCTCCCCCTTCTACAGGTCGAAGACGCATGAATCCACGAAACCGTGCAAAAACGGCATCCCGTGACCGGGATGCCGTCCTTTGGTG
>CAYOVN010000185.1:0-6285 GCA_964407425.1 uncultured Gemmatimonadaceae bacterium | reverse complement strand
TAGATTGATCTGAGCCAGCATCTTGACCTCGCCCACCTGGATGATGTCGCCGTTCCACTCCATGGCCAGATCCACCTCACCGGCCCCCTGATACACGGCAGGATCGATGAGAACCGGTTCTCCGGAGGGTCCGGGGTAGAAATTCCCACTCCAGAGGTCTCCGTGGAGAAGATTCGGTTCCTGTTCCGCACTATCCGGGAGGATCTCCTCCATCCTGTCCATGAGGGTGTCCAGTGTCCGGCCCCGCCCTTCATGGAAATATCCCAACTCCCGAGCCATCCGGATCTGGGGCTCCAACCTCATGTCTCTCCAGAACACGCCCCACTCGGACCTGAGGTTGTTCTCCTGGGGAAGGGAACCGATGAAGTTGGCCCGGTGCCAGCCGAAGGTGGGGTGGTCCGAGTTTTGGTCAGCCTCCGGGTTGGCGCCTCCCGGTCCTGCCGCCGAAGCATGAAGTGTCGCCAGCCCTTCTCCGAGACGGCCTCCGTAATCCGGTCCAGCTCGGCCCTTGGGGATGAACTCAAGAAGAAGCCACCCAGGATCCTGGGAGTTTCCGGAGCCCCCACATCCCAACACCTCCGGAATCTTCAAGCTCCCGGGCTTGTCGAGGGCACGGAGGCCGTCCGCCTCCGCGGCGAACATGGTGGCTGCTGCGGCTGGATTCCATTTGAGGAAGTGGTGGGTTCCGTCCTCCGTTTCCAACCTGGCGGAGGGGTTGATACACCCACCCGCCAGGGGCGATGTGCCCTTGACCCTCATGGGTCGTCCGGACCGGTCCTCCAGGGTCGCCTCCACGGCGTCGAGGACCGGAGGCGGAACCGTCATTCCCCGTTTCCGGCTTCTTGGAGCACGAAGTCCAGAAACTCCCGACAGGAGCGGTCCACGATTTCGAAGACCTCTTCGAATCCGTTGGGGCCTCCGTAGTAGGGATCCGGGACTTCGGCTCCCGGGCCGCCCTCGGAATCGAATTCCCGCAGCAGGTAGAGCGCCGCATCGCCTCCGACCCCGTCCCGGTATTGCTCCAGGTTAGTCAGGTTCGACTGGTCCATGGCTATGATGTAGTCGAAGCGGCCGAAGTCTTCCGGCTGCACCTGCCTGCTGTGTCCGGTGAGCTGGACGCCGTGGGTGGCGGCACTCCGGACCGACCGGTGATCCGGGCTCTCCCCCACATGCCAACTCCCGGTTCCGGCAGAATCGACCTTGAAACGGCCCGCGAGGCCTTCTTCGTCGAGGACGTGCCGGAATACCCCTTCGGCCAGGGGAGAACGGCAGATGTTGCCGAGACAGACAAAAAGAACGGAAATTTCCTGGGCCACGTAGTCTCCTTGGACAAAAAGCGGGATTGTTGACGGTGTTCGAGTCGATGACAAAAAGGGGAGATCCCCCTCGCGTCAGCAAGTAAACCCATCTCCTCCTTTGGGTCCACTACGCAATCCACCCCCAAAAACGGTAGATTACATGGCTATAGGCTCCCCAGATGGACGGGAGCGGCTTTTTTATCTGGAGGTACTTCTTTGTCGAAGGTCGAGTTGTTCAGGGAGCTATCCCTTACTGAAGCACGATTGGCGGCCGTTGAGGCCCTTGGTTGGACGGAACCCACGCCCATCCAATGGAAGGCTATTCCCCCTGCCCTGGAGGGTCGGGACATCGTCGGAGTAGCACAGACCGGCACAGGGAAAACCGGGGCTTTTATGATCCCCGCGCTGGAGAGGATCAAGGCCGGTGGCGGGCTTCAGGTCCTGGTTCTCTGCCCCACCCGTGAGTTGGCCCAACAGGTGGCGGACGATACCCATGACCTGGCCAAGGGGACTTCCCTTCGGGTGGCATGTATCGTGGGAGGGGTGGCCTATGGCCCCCAGGAAGATGCTCTGAGCCAAGGGGTGGAGATTATCGTGGCCACCCCAGGGCGCTTCATCGACCATATGGGAAAACGGCGTGTCGATCTCAAGTCCCTTGCGACCCTGATTCTGGATGAAGCGGATAGAATGCTGGACATGGGATTCCGGCCCCAGATCGAGGACGTCCGTCGGGGAATAAGAGGCAAGACGCAGGTTATGCTCTTCAGCGCCACCATGCCCAACGGGGTCCACGCTCTGTCTCTGCAGTTAACCGACGATCCGGTCTGGTTGGAGGCGACCCCATCCGGCACGACGGCGGATGGAATCACCGAGATGGTCTATTCGGTGAAGCCCGAGAAGAAGCCCGATCTTCTTCTAAAGCTCCTGGAGGAATCCGACTGGAATCAGGTTCTGGTTTTTTGCCGGACGAAGGTTGGATCGGACATGTTGCAGTCCCGCCTTGCCCAAGCGGGCATCAAGGCGGACACCATTCACTCCGATCGGCAGATGAAACATCGGACTCGGGCCCTGGAGCAGTTCGCCGAGGGGCACACACGGGTCCTGGTGGCTACCGACATCGCTCAGCGGGGTCTGGATGTGGAGGGCATCACTCACGTGGTGAACTACGACGTGCCCCTGGATCCCGAGGACTACGTCCACCGAATTGGCCGAACCGGGAGGGCCGGCGCCACAGGTACCGCCGTGACCTTCCTGACTGCCGCGGATCTGGGTGCCTTCAAAACGTTGGAATACCACCTGGGCCGGAGCCTGGAGAGAATCCACCTCCCAGAGTTCGACTACTCTGGAACTCCTATGCGAGAAGACCGGGCCGTAAGCCGCCGAGGCGCAAGCTCCCGATCGCCCCTGGGGATGGGATCTCGGCTGGAGAAGAAGCTGACCGACGAGGAACTGGAAAAGATCCTCAAGCTCGGGCAAAGCTCCTGAGGTGATCCCGTGGTGAAACTTTCCGACATCCACGCCGCCCGAGGCCGCATCGAGGGCGGCGTGGTCCATACCATCTGCAGATTCTCGGAGAACTTTCGGGACCTGGTGCCTGGCCGACTCTTCTGGAAACTGGAGAACCTTCAGCGGACTGGATCCTTCAAAGATCGGGGAGCGCTGAACAAGCTCCTTCAACTCACCGAAGATGAGCGGGAGAAGGGTGTCGTAACCGCCAGCGCCGGGAACCACGCCCAGGCGGTGGCCTACCACGCCTCCCGCCTCGGAATCGCGGCCACGGTCGTGATGCCCGAGTTCACACCTCTCATCAAAGTGGCAAACACCAAGGCCCATGGCGCTCGGGTGATTCAGCAGGGGGCCACCCTCTCCGATGGTCTCAAAGAAGTCTACCGTATCGCGGAGGAGGAGGGCTCGACCCTCGTTCACGCCTTCGATGATGAAGCGGTCATCGCCGGCCAGGGGACCATTGGGCTTGAGCTCCTGGAGCAGGTCCCGGACCTGGACACCGTAGTGGTGCCCATCGGCGGGGGCGGTATCATCTCGGGGATCGCCGTGGCCATCAAAACCCTGAAGCCCTCCGTCAGGGTGGTAGGGGTCGAAGCTGCTGCAGCGGCATCGGCCTATGCGTCCCAGGAAGCAGGCCAAATTGTCGCCATCGAAAGCGCCGAAACTCTGGCGGACGGTATCGCGGTGAAGCGAGTCGGAGACCGGACTTTTCCCATCATTCAGGAGTTCGTGGATGACATCGTGACGGTGGAGGAGGAAGACATCGCCCGGGCCGTTCTTCTGCTCCTGGAACGTCAGAAGACAGTGGTTGAAGGCGCCGGTGCCGTGCCCCTCGCGGCGCTGATGACAGGGAAAATCCCAGTAGAAGAAAACGAGCGGGTGGCAGGTGTGCTGTGCGGGGGGAATATCGATGTGAACATGATTTCCCGCATCATCGAGCGGGGGCTCGTTGGGGACGGGCGAATGGCCCACCTGATCGTGAAGGTCAAGGATCGCCCCGGGTCCCTGTCCGTCCTTACGGACCTGATGGCCGACATGGGAGCAAACGTTCTGGCCATCCATCACCGGCGAGGGTTCGCGGACATTTCGGTGGGGGAGGTGGAGATCGTCATGCAGATCGAAACCCGGGGTCGGGACCACGTAGCGGAGATCATCCGGTCCCTGGAAGACCGGGGGGTCGGGGTGGAGGTAGACAGCTGATCGGGAAGGGCTGGTCGGGAACGGTTCTTGCCTTGTCAGAGGTGTAGAAAACAAGTGGAGTCCTGTTCAGGAATCCAAAACCAAAACGACCAAATACAAGAGGCAATCATGCAGACCGCACAACCTGGCATCCTCCTCTCCGTTCCCCAGAATTGCCGCTATCTGACGTTCGGCCTGGTACCTGGTGCCGATCCCGCCGAAGCCCTTGGCCGATTGAAGGAATACGGAGTCGATGAGGGGATGGTCGTTGGGCTCGGAAAATCTCTGGTTTCAGTTCTTGGGCAAGAGGTCGATGGGCTTCGGCCCTTCCCGACTCTGGTAGGTCCGGGGGTAGATATTCCGGCCACTCCCGCGGCCCTCTGGGTCTGGCTTCGAGGGGACGATCCGGGGAAGCTCGTGCATCGGGCCAACACCCTGAAGAAGCTACTGGCCCCCGCCTTCCGGGCAGATGAGGTGGTGGACGGGTTCAAACATGATGAGACCCCGGAGGGAATGGGCCGGGACCTGAGCGGATACGAAGACGGCACGGAAAACCCCGAGGATGACGAGGCCGTGGACGCGGCGGTGGTGAGGGGGAAGGGGCCCGGCATGGATGGCTCGAGTTTCGTGGCGGCCCAGCGGTGGATCCACGATCTCTCCACTTTCCAGAACATGTCCGCCCAGGACCGGGATCACACCATTGGGCGCAGGGTGAGCGACAACGAGGAGCTGGAGGACGCACCTGAGTCGGCCCATGTGAAGCGCACGGCCCAGGAGGACTTTGAGCCGGAGGCTTTTGTGGTGCGCCGCTCCATGCCTTGGGCTGATGCCAACAGTGAGGGGCTGGAATTCGTGGCCTTTGGAGCCAGTCTGGACGCTTACGAAGCACAGCTCACCCGGATGTCTGGTCTGGAGGACGGGACCGTCGACGCACTTTTTCGTTTCTCTCGGCCTGTGACGGGTGCATACTTCTGGTGTCCCCCGGTAGAGGATGGAAAGCTGGATCTAGCTGCCATCGGTATGTAAGTCCTGGCCCCCGGGGGAGGGAGTGGGACCCTCCGTGGTGAAATCGCTGTTGTCCGCATCGACGGCCAGGCTGGTGGCGATCCTCCTGGTAGGGTCCTTCCTCCTGCCCAAGGTGGGGTGTGGCCAAACGGTGCTGGGGAAGATCCTGGATGCGGTCACCAAGAACGGGGTAGGTGAGGCGGAAATCGTGCTTCGCACCCCCGGCGGTGAGGTGGCCGGCCGGACCATATCGGAGACGTCGGGCCGTTTCATCATAAGACTCGAGGCCCCCGGGATCTTCATCCTGAGCCTCTCCCGCCTGGGTTATGCCACGGAGGATTCGGTTTCCGTGCATGTGGAAGGCGGCGGGACCCGCTATTTCGAGATCGAACTCCAGCCGGAAGCCCTCGGCCTTCCCGGCTTCACCGTTCGAGGGGATCCCCAGGTTCCTCACCTGGAGCTTTCGGGCTTCTACCACCGGAGGGACCGGGGATTTGGGCGCTTCCTCGGCCCGGACGAGATCGATGACCGAGCTGTCAGCCAGACCTCTGAGTTCCTTCGCCGGGTGCCCTTCGTCCGTCTCCAGTACGGCTCTACATCAAAGGAACCCGTCATTGCTCGGGGAATCGTCAGCTTTGGAAGTGGAACCGGAGCTTGTTACCCGGATGTGGTGTTGGACGGGATGAAGGTCCGGGAGGGCGGGTATGGACTTACTACCCGGTTCGATGACCTGGTGGCCCCCCAGGAAGTGGAGGCCATCGAGGTCTATGCCGGGGGGGCGACCATCCCCCGGCAGTGGCTTTCAGACTCGGGCTGCGGCCTGGTTGTGATCTGGACGAAACGGTAAGGGGTTGGGGCGGGCTGGGGGTGTTGGTGAGGGAGGCGACCACGCAGGCCCGCGGTTGGCAATTCCCGGACCTGATGCAAACCGCCCCTCACAGGTACGCAAATTCCCCAAAATGTACGGGAAGGGAGGCTTGTGGGGATTTTGCAGCCCACAGGGCTGTGAAATCCCCATTGAATGCCGAGGCGCCGGTTCCCTGGGGATTTGACGGCCCATAGGGCTGTCAATCCGGAACTGAACCCGGATCAACGACATTTTGGGGAATTCACGACGCGGGACCATCAACATTTGCGACCCGCGGAGGCCTTCCACCGAGGCCTTCCACCGAGGCCGCCCACCGAGGCCTTCCACCGAGGCCTTCCACCGAGGCCGCCCACCGAGGCCTTCCCCCGAGGCCGCCCACCGAGGCCGCCCACCGAGGCCGCCCACCGAGGCCGCCCACCGAGGCCGCCC
>CAYOVN010000184.1:0-6287 GCA_964407425.1 uncultured Gemmatimonadaceae bacterium | reverse complement strand
GCCGGATGTGTCCCATCGAAACGCCTGAGGGACCAAACATCGGGCTGATCACCTCCCTAACCACGTATTCCCGCATCAATGAGCTGGGATTCCTGGAGACGCCCTATCGGAAGGTCGTCGATGGAAAGGTGACGACGGACCTTGAATGGCTTTCGGCCAACGAGGAGGAAGAGGTCAGGATCGCCCAGGCCAATGCTCCGCTGGTCGACGACACCTTCAAGAATGAGTTCGTCCTCTGCAGAGAGCGAGGCGATTTCCCTCTCCTGCGGCCGGAAGACATTGATTATATGGACGTGGCTCCGGCCCAGCTGGTGTCCGTGGCCGCGGCCCTGATCCCTTTCCTTGAGCATGACGATGCAAACCGGGCTCTCATGGGCTCGAACATGCAGCGCCAGGCCGTGCCTCTCCTTCATACCGATGCCCCGCTGGTGGGGACCGGTCTCGAAGCGAAAGTGGCCCGGGACTCTGGAGCTGTCATCACTGCTCGAAGGGGTGGAGAGGTCGTCCACGTGACCGCCGACGAGATCGTCGTCGATACGGGTTCGGTCACGCCAGGCGAGGTCGAACAGCCTTTGGCCAAGCTGGCTCAGTTTGATCGATACCGGTTGAAAAAGTTCTGGCGGACCAACCAGGATACCGCCATCAACCAGCGGCCCCTGGTAAAACGGAATCAGCAGGTGAAGCCTGGGGACATCATCGCCGATGGACCCTCCACCGATAACGGTGAACTGGCTCTCGGACGGAACGTGCTTTGTGCCTTCATGCCTTGGTACGGATACAACTTCGAGGACGCCATCGTCATCAGTGAAAAGCTGGTTCGAGAAGATGTCTACACCAGCATCCATATCCAGGAACTGGAACTCCACGTACGGGACACCAAGCGGGGGATGGAGGAAATCACCCGGGAGATTCCCAACGTGGCAGAAGAGAGCCTGGTAGACCTCGACGAACGGGGCATCGTTCGTATCGGCGCCAGGGTGAAGAGTGGAGATGTCCTGGTCGGGAAGATCACCCCTAAAGGTGAAACGGAGCTTTCTCCGGAAGAGAAGCTCCTGACCGCGATTTTCGGTGAAAAAGCCAAGGACGTGAAGGATTCGGCACTTCGCTTGCCTCCGGGGATGACCGGCACCGTCATCGACGTCAAGATTTTCTCCCGGCGCATCGATGATCCTCTCCTCGAAAAAGAACACGGGTCCAAGATCGGAGGCCTTCGGTCTGAAGAACGGGAAGAGATCGGACGGGTCACCGAGGCAAGAGATGAAGAACTGAAGGAACTGATGCATCGGCAGACCATCGCCCTGTGTCTGAAAAAGGGAACGGTGGAGCCTTTCCTCAAAGAAGGGACCAAGATCACCAACGAGATCATCGGGGATCTCTCCTTCAATAAGCTGGATCTCACCACGCTTAAGGTTCAGAACAAGGCGGCTGGAGAGAAAATTCGAAGGGTGATCGACGAGGCTCAACGCCGGATCGATCGGGTCCGGGAAAAGACAGAAGAGCAGATCGACAAGGTCTTCCAGCCCGACGAACTGCCTCCTGGTGTGGTGCAGTTGGTGAAGGTCTACATCGCTGAAAAGCGGAAGATCGCGGTAGGCGACAAGATGGCCGGCCGCCACGGAAACAAGGGCATCATCGCCCGGATCGCCCCTGAAGAGGACATGCCCTTCCTTCCGGACGGAACTCCGGTGGAAATTGTCCTGAATCCTCTGGGCGTTCCTTCACGAATGAACGTTGGCCAAATCCTCGAGACCCATATGGGATGGGCTGCCAGTATCCTTGGTTTTGAGGCGAAAACACCGGTCTTCCAGGGAGCGTCCGAAGATGAAATCGGAGCCCTCCTGAAAATCGCCGGCCTATCCTGGGCACGAAGCGCTCTCCTGAGTCGGCCGGCAGCTCCGGCCCTCGATGCTGTGGAGATCCACGACCTTCTGGCCGTCATAGACGCCGCCGGAACACCCAGGAGTGCAGGCGGGGCCGGAGGGAATGGGAGTCAGTCCCTCGGTGACGCCGACGCCGTGGGAATCGGAAAACCCCTCGACCATTTCTGCACGAAGGAACTGGACAAGGCCAAGAAAGCCAAGGCTGCCTTCACCAAGCTTCGGGATTATGCAGTCGAAACCGGAAAGATGGTTGCCGAGGCGAAAGACGATAAGTTGAAGGACGTCTTTCCCGCCGTTGCCTCTCTCAGCCGGAAGAAAGTCCTGAAGGAGGGTCTGGACGAAGCCATACTGGAACTCATGGCTGCGGCGGAGATTCTCGCCTCGGGTAAGATTTGGCTCAAGGACGGTCGAAGCGGCCGGCGGTTCGATTTCCCGGTTACCGTGGGAGCGATCTATATGTTGAAGCTCTCCCACCTCGTGGATGACAAGATCCACGCCCGGAGCATCGGTCCATACTCCCTGGTGACCCAGCAGCCTCTGGCAGGGAAGGCACAGTTTGGCGGGCAGAGATTCGGTGAGATGGAGGTTTGGGCTCTCGAAGCATACGGGGCGGCCCATACCCTCCAGGAAATCCTCACTGTGAAATCCGACGATGTTACGGGCCGGTCCAAGGTCTATGAGGCCATCGTCAAGGGTGAAAACCTGCCTCAACCAGGGATTCCGGAGTCCTTCAATGTGTTGGTGAAGGAACTTCAGGCTCTGGGGTTGAGCGTAACGCTCGGGCAAAATGAGTAAGCGCCAATCCTGGTGCAGCGAAGAAGACATTTATCGACACCCTCAACTGATCGGGTGCTGAACGCATGATCGATTTTCCCAGGTCAAGAGACACGCAGTCTGCCGACTTTGACTTCATGCAGCTGAGGATCGCTTCCCCGGAAGAGATCCGAGGCTGGTCCTTTGGTGAAGTTACGAAGCCGGAGACCATCAACTACCGCTCCTTCAAACCTGAGCGGGATGGACTTTTCTGCGAGAGGATCTTTGGACCGGTCAAGGATTGGGAGTGCCATTGCGGGAAGTTCAAGAGGATCCGTTTCCGCGGGCATGTCTGCGACCGATGCGGGGTTGAGGTAACGCTTTCCAAGGTCCGTCGTGAACGGATGGGGCACATCGAGCTGGCCGTGCCCATCGTTCACATATGGTTCTTCAAGACCCTCCCCAGCCAGTTGGGTTACCTCCTTGGTGTGACCCTCAAGGACCTGGAAAAAGTCATCTACTACGCTTCGTACGTGGTGACTCACCCAGGGTCCCAGGAGGTCGAGTTCCTGGAGCTCTTGGATGAGGACGAGTTCTATGACCTCCGGGTAAAGGCCAGGGAAGAAGGGGACGAGGAGTTCAAGGCGGAGATCGGGGCCGAGGCTATCCGTACCCTCCTTAAAATGCTCGACTCTCCTGAGAAGCCCATCGATGAACAGAATCAGGACGGCCGCGGTCTCGATCGCCTTGCGCTGTGGCTGCGCCATGAGATCGCCACCGAGACCAGCCAGCACAGGAAGAAGAAGAAGCTCAAACGGCTCAAGGTCGTGGACGCCCTTCGAAAATCCGGCCAGACTCCTGAATCGAGGAATCGCCCGGAGTGGATCGTCATGGACGTGGTCCCGGTCATTCCTCCGGACCTCCGGCCCCTGGTGCCTCTTGATGGTGGCCGGTTCGCTACCTCTGATCTGAACGACCTCTATCGGCGGGTAATCAACCGGAACAACCGTCTTAAGAAGCTTATCGAAATGCGGGCCCCTGAGGTCATTCTCAGGAACGAAAAGAGAATGCTCCAGGAAGCTGTTGACGCCCTCTTCGACAACGGGCGGCGCTCAAAGGCTATCCGTGGTCGGGGCAAACGGCCCCTGAAGTCCCTCTCGGACATGCTGAAGGGCAAACAGGGACGCTTCCGTCAGAACCTGCTCGGAAAGCGGGTGGACTACTCGGGTCGGTCCGTCATTGTGGTGGGACCGGAGTTGAAGCTGCATCAGTGTGGCCTGCCCAAAGCCATGGCCGTGGAGCTCTTTAAACCCTTCATCATCCATGAATTGGAGAAGAGGGGTGAAGCCGAGACGGTGAAGAGGGCCAAGAAGATCGTAGAGAAAGACGATCCCAAGGTCTATGAGGTTCTTGAAGACATCATCAAAGACCATCCGGTTCTCCTGAACCGGGCACCCACCCTCCACCGGTTGGGAATCCAGGCATTCGAGCCTGTTTTGGTGGAAGGGAAGGCCATTCGAATTCATCCCCTTGTCTGCGCAGCCTTCAACGCGGACTTCGACGGGGACCAGATGGCAGTACATGTGCCATTGAGCTTCGAGGCTCAGTTGGAAGCCAGGGTCCTCATGCTCGCTTCCAACAACATTCTTCTGCCCTCCAATGGCCGCCCGGTGGCATCGCCCACCCAGGATATGGTCATGGGGTCCTACTATCTGACCAAGCCGGCTCTGGAAGTGAGTGACCTGGAGAAGGTTCTTGGTGACGGGAAGGCCCCCAAGGCGGTTTCGGAAAAAGCTGAGGAACGCCTCGACGCTCTCTTCGCTGACGCACCCCGCTTCGGATCATACGGGGAAGCCGAGATGGCTCTGGCGGTCGAGCGTATCCACTTCCAGACGCTGGTCTGGTTCTGGTTCGTGCAGCCCGGCGAGGTGGCCGGATTGGATGGGAAGGTCGGAAAGTGGTATCGGACCACTGGGGGACGGGTACTGTTCAACTCCATTATTCCTGACGAGATGGGATTCCTGAACAAGACTTTCGGGAAGAAAGAACTTGGGGACCTGGTTTTCGATTGCTTCACCGAGGTGGGGCTGAGCCGAACCACCGTGTTCCTGGACAACCTGAAAGATTTCGGGTTCCGGTACGCGACCATGGGCGGTATTAGCGTCGGGGTGGCGGATCTTGAGATCCCCTTGGAGAAGCTGGAAATCCTGAGTGAAGCCGACGAACAGGTGACCCGGTTTCAGCGGGCCTATTCCAGCGGCTTCATTTCCAACGGGGAGCGGTACAACAAGGTCATCGACACTTGGACCCACGCCAACAACGACGTGGCCGATGCCATGGTTCGGCATCTGGAGCGATCCAAGAACGGGTTCAACCCCGTGTATATGATGATGACCTCCGGGGCCCGGGGTAACCGGGACCAGATGCGTCAGTTGGCAGGAATGCGGGGCCTCATGGCCAAGCCGCAGAAGAAACTCACTGGGGGAATCGGTGAGATCATCGAAAGTCCGATTAAGTCGAACTTCCGGGAAGGCCTTACGGTGGTGGAGTACTTCATCTCCACTCACGGCGCCCGGAAAGGACTAGCCGATACAGCCCTGAAGACGGCCGATGCCGGGTACCTAACCCGTCGTCTGGTCGATGTGGCTCAGGACCTCACCGTAACACTGGAAGACTGTGGCACCATCCTGGGGCTGGATCAAACGGCCCTCAAGGAAGGTGAGGACATCATTGAGCCCCTTGGAGACCGGATCGTGGGGAACGTGGCTCTTGAGGATGTCTACGATCCCATCGATGGGGAGCTCCTGGTCAAAGCTGGCGCTCTGATCTTAGAAGAACCCGCCGACGCTATCGAAGACGCTGGTATCCAGTCCGTCAAGATTCGGTCGGTTCTGACCTGTGAATCGAAGCGTGGAATCTGCCGCCAGTGCTACGGGAGAAACCTGGCTACCATGAAGATGGTGGATACAGGCGAGGCCGTAGGAATTCTGGCTGCCCAGTCCATCGGAGAGCCTGGCACCCAGCTTACCCTTCGGACCTTCCACATCGGTGGGACCGCAGCCCGGATCGCGGCCCAGACTCAGCGGAAGTCGAAGATCCACGGAACCATCGACCTTGACCGTGTGACTTTCGTACAGACGCCCGACGATCGGAAGATCGTCACGTCCCGTGAAGGTCAGATCATTCTCAAGACCAAGGAAGGACAGGTCCGAAGCCGGTTGTCCGTTCCCTATGGTGCCACCCTGGCCGTAGAGGCCGGTTTGAGGATCGAAGCAGGAGATCTCCTCTTCTCCTGGGATCCCTACTCTGAACCCATCGTAGCCGATTCCGAGGGAGTCATCGCTTACCAGGACATCGTTGAAGAGCAGACGATGCGGGAAGAACTCGATGAGTCCACGGGTCGTCGGCAGTTGACCATTATCGAGGACCGGGAGAAGAAGCTTCATCCCACGGTCCAGATCAGGAAAAAGACCAAGGGCAAGAGTCCCGGGGACAAACTCAGAGAATTCATCCTTCCGGTTGGTGCTCAGCTGGACGTCCAGGATGGGGATGTGGTCGCCCCAGGTGATACGCTTGCGAAGATCAGCCGGGAGGTCTACAAGACCCGGGACATCACCGGGGGTCTGCCCAGGGTGGCGGAACTCTTTGAAGCCC